>CAWEFA010000118.1:0-15380 GCA_963808135.1 uncultured Bacteroidota bacterium | reverse complement strand
CTCACCAAGATCGCCGGCCCAAACATATACTCGTCGCCGGAGTTCTGCGCCTCCACATCCTCCCGTTTTAATATGTTTTGCTTTTAGTTTCTTTTTTATTTCTAAAGCCACAGACAATGATACAACCGGTAAGCAAAGCGGTTTAAAAATTTATCCGTTTATTTTCCAGGATTCACCGGCTCGATTATTTACAATGCGTCAGTTTGATGAGGATTTTGTTAGCGGCTACCGGCTATTGGTTCCAATATTAGATAATAATTTTAATCAAAAAGTTAGTTATCTAATTCAGGCTGTTGGCTGTGTATTTTTTTTTCAGTCTATTACACACGAAGAAGGGCACAGGTCGATCCTTGTGTCAAAAAATATTGGTTCGATATCGCAACCTTTCGTTTTTTCTATACGCGGAGGATATATTGAAGGTGTTACAGATTCAACTTTAATAAATCTCAGCAAAACCGATTTTCCAACATATATACGATTACATACCGCAGGGTTGGAAACGGATTATATGATCAGTCGCAGGGCTGAAACATTATTATCTTTAAATGACGAAACATATAAAACAGTTGCAGTAGAATATATTTTTAGAAAAATAATGCTCATGCAATATTACCTGCAAGGCTTTGTTCATTATAATACCGACGATAATGAAGAGACAGATGAGCTTAAACGCGATATTGTGGGAAATGACGTTTATGGCGCAATACGGCATTTATTTGATGGCCCGAATATCAATAAGCCTTTTCAAAGGTACACAAAGTTTAATGACCTGACTGCTGAAGAAAAAAAATATGATTTCAAAATGGGGTTTCGTTCTTTTTATAATTTAATAAACCTGAATATTATGGGGATTCAAAACTTTTCGTTATCGGATAACTTGAAGGCAAATTTCGGCATGGGACATACGATGTGCCCTTTCGGAGATTTCACTGATGAAAACATTTGGATTAATTACAAAAATTGCTACAAAATTGATGCTTATTTCAGGCAATATCAAAACAAGAACAATATTTTCCCGGCAGGAGGATTGGGCCTAAATGATTTGAAAATAACAAACCGTTTAATAACAACTATAAATTTGCACTTATGGAAGCAGCCTTTAAATTTGGATTTTAATGAAGGCAGGAGTTTTTTTGGAGGCGCTGGGGACATAACTGGGAAATACTGGTTCTTAACAAAACACAAGAGCGGGCTTAAAAAAGTATCGCTTGATTTAGGCATTATTTATAAAACAAATGGCTTTTTACCTGAAGAAGTATATTTGCATAAACATTTTGGGTTCAGGCTTGGCACAAGCATAGAATTGTTTAATTAATTTCCCGCCAAACATTGTCTGACCATGTTTCATTTTCAAAATCAATTTAAATTACAGTATTTTTGTTGCAAAATTAATTTTTAACTTAAATGAAATGAAATACATCATTAACATTGCCTTATTAATTATTACAACATCAGGTTTAGTATTATCTCAAAAAAATAATGAAACAATGGTATTAATTGAAACTACAAAAGGGAACATTAAAATAAAACTGTATAACGAAACCCCTAAACACCGCGATAATTTTATTAAGCTGGTAAAAGAGAAATATTACGATGGTATCCTTTTTCACAGGGTAATTAAAAATTTCATGATCCAAACCGGCGATCCGAATTCAAAAAATGCCCCGGCGGGTAAAATGTTGGGCAATGGTGGTCCCGGCTATACAATTCCTGCGGAGTTTAACCCGGCGCTTATTCATAAAAAAGGCGCTTTAGCCGCTGCCAGAACTGGCGATAATATTAACCCGGCCAAGGCTTCGTCAGGTTCGCAGTTTTATATAGTGCAGGGCAAGAAAGCTACCGATGATGAACTGAACAAAATTGAAGCGAATATAAATAACTCACAGGAGGTTGATAAAATAAAGAATTTTATTTTGCGTCCTGAAAATAGAAAAATAAAAGATGAAGTGATGAAATACCAGAATGAACATAATACGGCCAAGTTAGATTCAATACAAAGAAAAATTACTGAAATTGTTGAGCAAAATTTAAAAAATACTCCTCCGTTTAAATATTCCCAACAAGAACGGAATATATATAAAACAATTGGCGGCACGCCTTTTCTCGATATGAATTATACTGTTTTTGGCGAAGTTATAGAAGGGCTTGATATTGTTGATAAAATAGCCGGTGTTAAAACATCCCAGGGCGACAGGCCTGAAGAAGATGTGAAAATAATATCAATGAAAATCATTTAAACAGTTTTTCAATTTCTAAATTTGCCTGAACCTGTTATTGCCCCTTTTTAAGAGGTTGGGGTTAAAATTTTATACTGTATTTAACAAACAAATTACTTTTTTTATTTACCCTATTGCTTTTCCATTTATCTTTATATACCAAAAAAAAGAAACCATTTATATTTCAAAATGGTTTCTTTTTTTATTGGTTATTACCTTTAAATATTATTTACTTTTAATATTAAGCTGGAAATAACTTGATTTAGGTTTAATTTGCCAATAGCCCGAATTTATTTGTAAAAAGCCCTGTTGCTTTACCTGTGGCGGAGAAAGCGGATTAGCAATGGCAGCATGGCTGTTAACAACTATAGCAATGAAGGGATTTTTATACCAAAAATTACAAGGTGTATAAGTTGCCTTTGTTTTATCGCCGGCTGCGTTGAATTTTTGCACTATTTTAATACTTGATATCACTAGTTCCACCTGAAAGGAGATCGGCAAACGTTGCATTTGTAAAATTAGGAAGCAAATATGCAGTATCTCCAAGCGCGACTGTATCCGGACAAGGGCTAAAATGGTCAAAGGCAGGATAATCAGCCAAAATTTTTGTAATTACATGCAACTTGGCTAAAACAGGATCACCGGTCATTGAGGCCATTTGAAGAGTAGTAGAAGTTGAAGAGAACGTAACTTTACCCAACCTTAATGTATCGGAAGTCTGGGATGTAAATGTAACAATTAATAAGGTGTCATCGCCAAATTGAACTTTTTTGATCATATCAAGGTTTGTTCCTGTTAATACATAAGGCTCTGCTTGAAAAATTGTATCCATCAAGGTCGTTGGATCTATCACAGGTTTAAAGTTGGCATAATTAATCGTAAGAGTAGAATCCGATAAACTCTTGAGCCTTGATTGTGAGAGAAATTCTGAGTTAATCTGAAACTTGCCGTTTGTGAAAGTAAATTTTGGCGTTCTTTGCACAATTACTTTCAACTTTGTATCGGATACAACAAAATACTGTCCGTGTTTCAATGAATCCGCCGATGCATATTTGGGCGATGCCCAAATCCTGAATGTCGGATCCGAGAAACCTGAACCTGTAATAGTAACAGTATCGCCAAAATTAGCTGTTGTTGGCGTAAAACCGGTTATTTGCGGCACCTTATATTGAATATCGAAATTCCCTGCTTTATTAGACATTTCTTCCTTAGGTTCGCAGGCAATAAAGTACATGCCCGCAAGAAATAAGGTCAGTAACGATAATAATTTTAATATTTTTTTCATGTGTTTATTTTTTAATTATTTACATTTTAATGTAAGTTTAAGCATAAATATTGAAAACTATATTTAAACAAAAATATGGGTTTTATAAAACGTTTTTTAAACATAATTTTATCAATATTTATTATTAATACTAATAATGATACCCACTTAATACAGGTTTTGCAACACCTTGTGGAATTTCAGTATTCGGTATAGGTAATACAGGTATAGGCCTGTTCCCGCTGCCTGGAACATATTGACCTCCGCCTTTCTGGTAACTGCAATTGTACATATTCTGTACTACACCATCGCCGGTAGCGCTACCTAAAGCTGCATCTGTTGACACGTACTTCCTTATAGCAGCTTCATATTCGCCCCACCTTACCAGGTCCCAGAAACGCCATCCTTCCAAAGCCAATTCAACTCGGCGTTCATGTTTTATAGTATCCAATAAAGCTTGTCCGCTAATGCCCGTAATAGTAGGCAACAGATTGGGAACATTTTGTATTGTCGGCGTAGGATAATCGGGATTACCAACTATTGATCCTTTTGGTGTTGAACTGTTTCTTGCCCTGGCCCTGACTTGTTCTAAAAGATCCAATGCTAAGTTTCCATTCCCAACCCCATAAGCAGCTTCAGCTGCCATGAGAAGTACATCAGCATAACGTATAAGCCTTTTGTTATTATCAGCACATGAATTACACGACCAGAGTTTACTAGGCATTATATAACTCGTATTTTCTAAGGTTATAACCGGTAGGACAATCTTTGTTTTTTGTCATTGCTATTGTTGAAACGTCAGAAGGGTTCCCATCATCATAAACATCATCGCCGTCCTTTAATATGGTATTAGGCATACGGGGATCATTGGCCTCGAACGCGCTAAATAAATCCTGGGTTGGAGCATCGAAACCCCATCCCATACCTATATGTTTGACGGCATCTCCAGGCCCGGCAGTACTTCTGACACTGGTAAGTATTACCTCTTCGTTGCCACCGCCATGTCCATATCCCTGGCCACAATCGCATGAATTGGTTTCGAAAACCATTTCAGGGCTAAATTCCCCATCGTTCGACCATACCATGGCATAATTTGGCAATAAGCCGTATTGGCCTGAGTTAATAATGTCTTCTGCAAAGGTGTCTACTTGGTGCCACGATGTTTGATTATCGCTATAGCCATTTAAGCCTAAGCCTATTTCCATCATTATACATTTGCATAAAGCAGCTTCAGCGGCGCCTTTGGTTGCCCTTCCTCCTGATTTTATGCCAAACGTAAGTTTGAAATCCGATTTAAGGGGAAGCATTGAAATTGCCGTTCTGAATTCACTATCACATCTGGCGTATAAAGCATCCACTATGAGCATTTTTGCCGGCAGCGGCGCTACAGGCGTACCGGGATCCCTGTCGGGAACATTTCCAAAGCCCCTGAGGTTAAAGTAAAACCATGTTCTTAAAAACAAGGCTTGTCCTAATAGCAATTTATAGTATCTGATATTGCCAATAGTGCTTTTATTTTTAATAATATCATTTATTGCATTATTGGCATATGTTATACCAAAATAAGGATTAAAATAACACGACTGTGAATGGGCACCGCTAACCGGGACAGTCCATGTTCTCCAGTAGTTAAATTCAGATAAATCGCTTGGGCCGTCTCCGCCTTTCACGGCATCGTCTGAAAGAAAATCGCCCATCATCCATGCACCGTTGTGTGTGAGATTCGATCTTTCTGCTTCATCCCAGGTTAATACAGCGTATGCGGCTAATAATTCCTGGTCAAGATTGTTATACACTACCATGTTCACCCCTCCAGTATTGTTTACTTGATTATTCAAAGCATCCATCTCTTTCTGGGTGTACTGGCCCAAAGGTTCATTGGTTAAAAATTTGTCGCATCCCGTAAGAAGGACAAATATAGTTGTTAATAAAAATATTATTTTAATTTTCATAGTTTGAACTATTAAAGGTTAAAAACTAAGACTTAAACCGAGCGTATATTTCCTCGACGAAGGATAATTAGCCTCATCAATACCGGCAGCCAAAGGATCGCCGTTATTATCCACACTCTGAACGCCAGCAGAACTCTGATTACGTCCTACTTCAGGATCATAACCGCTGTATTTGGTCCATGTTTTTACATTATCGATGGAGAAATAAATACGCAAATTTTCCAATTTTATTTTCGATAACAAACTCTTTGGCAAAGTGTACCCTATTTGGAAATTCTTCCATCTCAGGTAGCTGCCGTCTTCAACATATATATCCGTGAAATAGGTATCCATTATTGAGTTTCCATCAACTAATGTGAATTGCGATGTTGAAGTATTGGCTGGAATAACTATTCCATCACCGAAATTAATTGCTTTGGCCTGATACCCGTTCAGAACATTGGTCATGAGGTTATATCTTCCTTCAGTAGGAGCATTAATGAATGCATACAGCGAATTCATAAGCTTATTGCCATGAACTCCCTGGAAGAAACATTTAACATCAAAACCTTTCCACATCAGGGTTATATTAAAACCATAAGTTAAATCGGGGTTAGGGCTTCCCAATTTTACTAAACCTTTATCACTTACAACAGTATCATCGAAAACGATTTTCGGATCCCCTACATGGAACTGGTTATTTGCATAAACCGGGTTATAAGTCGGGGACGAAGGATCCAAATCGGAAGGTTTTATTAAACCATCTGTTTTATAACCCATATAACTGTCTAATTCATGTCCTGCCTGCGTCCAAATCATACCTGAATGTTTACCTAAAACGCCACGTTTAATTGCACTGTTATCAGCTAATTTGTTAACCATCGGTCTGCCCAAAAACGACACGTTCCCGGAAACCTCATATTTAAAATCGTTGTCCATGTTACGGTACCCTAATGAAACTTCAAGTCCTTTGTTTGTCATAGCGCCAGTATTTTCTACAGGTTTTGTTGCTCCGGCTACCATAGAAGGCGATACAATCATATTATTTGTTTTCCTGATGTAGTAGTCGACAGTAGCTGTTAGTTTATTGCTTAAAAAAGCCATATCAACGCCAACATTAAATGTATTTGAAGTTTCCCATTTCAGGTATAAATTTGTATCTGTTCTCTCTTGAGTTTGAGTTTGTCCTGAAAGAATTTCCCTGTACCTGGCTGAACCTGTATAAGGATCGGTAACGCTGCTTTGGTTACCGGTAATGCCGTAACCGCCGCGCAACTTAAGGTCGCTTATAAGGCTGACATCCTTAAGGAAATCTTCCTGTTTCAACTTCCATGCAAGTGAAAAAGCAGGAAAAGTCCCCAGCGGCTCTGTGGAGCAAGCTGTGACGAACCATCGCGCCTTATACTTGCCGTAACCAAATATTTATCGGCAAATGAATAATTAACGCGCCCGAAAAATGAAGCGAGGGAGGTTTCATCATTAAGGTTGGAAAAAGGATTATCAGGTGTAACCTGGTTACCCAGGGGGCTACATTGCTGTTATCGGCATTAGCCATTTCAAGGTACTGCAAATTCTTATCAGCCGGTACACCAAAAACCCTGACATTTATCTGGTTGGTTAAAAAATAATTGTCTTCTTCCCCAACCATCAGGTTGATACTGTGTTTGCCAATTTCTTTCTGATAAGTAAAATAGTTTGTCCAGTCGGATACAAAATCCCTTTGCATCTTATCGTTTAACCAGCTTACAGCATTAAAGTCTACAGCATTGCCATAATTGTATTTAGGAGTGTATTGCGAAGGATTTTGGAAATTAAAGCTGTTCCCCAATTTCGTAGTAAAGGTTAAACCTTCAAAAATTTCAGCATTCAAAGAAAGGTTTGATACAAAATAATCAATCCTTTTAATGTTATCGGCCAATCTTGAATCGGCTGCAACAGGGTTCGAGGTGTTGTTTATTTGTGTTGAAGTATAATCGCCGGTAACCGGGTTATATATCGGCACTATCGGTTCGAGTTGAACTGCTAAAGGAAGCACACCGTTATAAATGCTATACCCGCCGAAATAATCTGTCATTTTTGAACGGGCATAAGAAAAAGTAGCTTCACCATTAATATGTTTGGTAAATTTAATTTGGTTGTCAAAACGAAACATAAATTTTTTCAACCAGGTATTCATTATAATTCCATCTTCAGAATAATAACTACCTGATAAATCGTATTTATATTTATCGTCGCCACCGTTTATTGATAATGAATAGCTTTGTATATCGCCCCTCTGCAACACTGCTTTTTGCCAGTCAGTACCTTTGTTATTACCTAAAATAATGTGCCTGTATAGTGAGTCATAAGGGCCGTCATTAGGTATTACAGCTTTATATTTATTCCAGTAATTGGCTGTATCTGCTGCGCCATTACTTTTGATGTTGTTTGATTTGAGCCCGAGATATTTGGCAGAGTCTTGTTTGTTCCATTGCGAAGGATTGCCAAGGTCGGTAGAGTCGTTTATAAACCTGTTATAAACTGCAATCATCCTTGCTTTTGCCCACTGACTTGCATTGCAAACAGGAATGGTATGATCTATATCTGGTCTATACTGGTAAACATGTCGAAAGTAACGGTAGTTTTCTGTGATTTACCTTTTTTGGAAGTAATCAAAACAACCCCGTTAGCTCCCCTGTTACCATAAATAGCGGTAGCAGAAGCGTCCTTCAGGATTTCCATAGATTCAATGTCGGAAGGGTTGAGGAAGCTGATATTATTTGTAGGAAATCCGTCAACGACATATAGCGGGTCAGCACTGTTTATTGTACCGACACCACGAACACGTACTACCATACCTGCCCCGGGTTCACCGGATTGCTGTGTAATCTGCACACCGGCTACGCGTCCCTGCATAGCCTGCTGGACGTTAATTGTAGAGGTTTGTGTTAGTTCTGCTGGTTTAACTGAAGCTACAGCGCCTGTTACATCGCTTTTTTTAACAGCGCCATAACCTATAACTACAACTTCATCCAGCTTTTTAACTTCTTCTTCCATTACTATATTAAACACAGATTTTCCTCCAATGGCTATATCCTGGCCTTGATAACCAATCATAGAGAACTGGAGAACATCTTTGTTTATGTCTTTTACCTGGATGGTAAAGTTTCCGTTTACATCGCTTAATGTACCAACAGTAGTCCCTTTGATTACAACGCTTACACCAGGAAGGGCTACGCCGGCATTGTCCTTAATGCTTCCAGTGACTTTTACCTGCGCACTGGAAAGCATAGTACCTATTCCCAAGAACAGGAATATTAAAAATACTACACGATAGTGTTTTTGTATCATAATTTAATTGTATTAAATTAGTTTAATTAAATTTTTTAGTCTGAAAATTCCCATTTATATATTATTAAGGTGTGTATCGCGAATTGTTTTGGCTTAACGTATAACGTAGCGGTCAAAAAAATTCTTTGAAAAAATGGGAGTTTGAACAAAATCATTTAAGCTGTTAATTTTAAAAATCAATAAGCTTAATATAATTATGATTTTGAAATTTCCTCTTTTATAGTTTTTTACATCATTAAGGTTAAGAGTAATTTGTAATTGATAAATAATAATATTGTATAAAAAAGGGAAATTTTTAAAATTTCCCTTTTTATAACAATTAATTAAATTTTACCTTTTTACAAAAGTACTATACTGTCCATTATCAAATTTCAAGATATATAAGCCTGAACCTAAGCTACTAACATTGATTGATGAACCGTCAAGTACACTCCTTAATGCAACTTGGCCCAATGTATTAACTATAGTATAATTAACTGAGGCTCCGTTAACACCCTTTAAGTGAATATATTCTTCTGCATTTGATACAGGATTTGGGTATATCACTAAACTGCTTGCTGAAATAGCAGGACTGTTTATACCTACTGGTGCAGCGTTTATCAGGTTAACATTGTCAATCATAACGTTCATAGGAACATCATTAGGATAGCTGCCTGTGTTTACGCTGAATTTAACAACGTTTGGTGAATCTGTTAAAGCGAGTACATCGCTGTTACCGGTCCAGTTGGCTAAAGTGAGGTCAGCATATCTAAATGCAACTGTTTGCCAGGTGTTTGGTATTGCATTAACTGTTTTTGCAAAACCTCCGAATTTTGTGCCTGCCACGTTGTCAATTTCGGTTTGGATTTGAATGGTATCGCCATTGGTAGTGTTAACGTCGAACTGGATGCCTGCACTGGCGCCATAGTTGGCAACCCAATCGCCTGTTTTAGGAAGTTTAAGGTCTGTTGCCCAGTACCATGTTGGATCAGCAGATGTTTTTGGCCATGCAAAATAGAAAGCGCCATCGCGAGGCATCAAAGAAACTGATGCGCCATCGGTTACGCAATCGCCGTTCATCCATTGTCCTGAAAGGTCGTCGGCATTATCAAAAGAGAATTCCATTTCTGAAGCTCCAGTAGTTGCATTAACAAGTTTTACATTGTCAATCATAACGTTCATAGGAACATCGTTAGGATAGCTGCCTGTGTTTACGCTGAATTTAACAACATTTGGTGAATCCGTTAAACTGAGCACATCGCTGTTACCGGTCCAGTTGCTTAAGCTGAGGTCTTTGTAATAGAAAGTAACTGTTTGCCATGTGTTTGGAATTGCGTTAACTGTTATTGCAAAACCGCCAAATTTTGTGCCAGCCACGTTGTCAATTTCGGTTTGGATTTGAACGGTATCGCCATTGGTTGTGTTAATGTCGAACTGGATACCTGCATCGGCGCCATAGTTGGCAACCCAATCACCAGTTTTAGGGAGTTTAAGGTCTGTTGCCCAGTACCATGTTGGATCAGCAGATGTTTTTGGCCATGCAAAATAGAAAGCGCCGTCGTGAGGCATCAAAGAAACTGATGCGCCATCGGTTACGCAATCGCCGTTCATCCATTGTCCTGAAAGGTCTTCGGCATTATCAAAAGAGAATTCCATTTCTGAAGCTCCAGTAGTTGCATTAACAAGTTTTACATTGTCAATCATAACGTTCATAGGAACATCGTTAGGATAACTGCCTGTGTTTACGCTGAACTTAACAACATTTGGTGAATCTGTTAAAGCGAGTACATCGCTGTTACCGGTCCAGTTGCTTAAGCTGAGGTCTTTGTAATAGAAAGTAACTGTTTGCCATGTGTTTGGAATTGCGTTAACTGTTGTTGCAAAACCGCCAAATTTTGTGCCAGCCACGTTGTCAATTTCGGTTTGGATTTGAATGGTATCGCCATTGGTTGTGTTAATGTCGAACTGGATACCTGCATCGGCGCCATAGTTGGCAACCCAATCACCGGTTTTAGGGAGTTTAAGGTCTGTTGCCCAGTACCAAGTTGGATCAGCAGATGTTTTTGGCCATGCAAAATAGAAAGCGCCGTCGCGTGGCATCAAAGCAACAGAAGCGCCATCGGTTACGCAATCGCCGTTCATCCATTGTCCTGAAAGGTCGTCGGCATTGTTAAAAGTGAATTCTGCCTCTGAGTTTCGAATAAAATATTGTGCGTGTGCTGTATAAAGCGCAAATGCACAAACTGAAACTAATAATAGTAAGATTTTTTTCATAGAAATAATTTTTAAGGTTAATAATACATGAATGAATACATAATTTGAGTGTAAAAATAATTAAAATCTTTATTAATGCAAATTTATAGGAGTTTTTTTACTAAGCTGTATACTTAACACAAGAAAATTATTTTTTCAAACCTGTTACTTAGGTAATATTTTTTGTTGCATTACAGCATTAATAACTATTAGCCAAGGTTTATGGTTGATAATATTTATATGTAAATATCATTGTTAAAAAATTACAGGCTGTTAAAATTTAAATTATTTTGATGTAAATTTTCGTAAATAAATAAAATTTTAACATTTATAGTCGATCGTTAGCATATTTTTCAGGCAAAAATTGAAGTTAATAGTTTATAACAATTGCTTTTTATTTTTACCCAAATTGTAAAATCGAAGTTGTTTTTTTATGTTGAAAATTCATAAATTTTTGAAATGCTTAATTTAACGTGAGTTCGATGTATAAGATATTTAAAATATGACTGTTGCGTTATTCCCCCTTGGCGAAGGGGGTAGGGGGATTGGATTCTCATTTGCTAAATTGCCAAAAAATATCAATCCCCCTGCCCCCTTTTCAAAGGGGGACTTGCTTTGTTCTTGATTATATGAAATTTACACATATATTATTATATCGAACTCACGTTAATTTAGATATTTTGTGATTTATGGAAATGCAATTTTTTATGAAATCCTGTTTTATTTTAAGCAATTAAAATAAAACATTTAAAATTTGTTTTTACTGGAGTTTTTGAAAAATAAATTTTTGCATTGAAAATGGTTTGAAAACTTTTATCTTCACACCGTGGATAAATTAAAATCAACATAATGAAAAAAATTAATAAACCCGGTAAGCCAAAAAATATAACATTGAATAAAAAGAACACAATAGTTTTTAATCTTATACTCATTATTGTTCCAATTATTATTGTTGTGCTGTTTGAATTTACGTTGCGGGCTTTTAATTACGGCTATGATTTGAAATTGTTTGAAAAATCAGTTTATCATAATGGCTACCTTGAGTTAAATAAAAAAGTGGCAAGGCGATATTTTACAAATTTTAAGGCGTCGGTTGTTTCAAACGATATTTTTCTGGCCGATAAACCGGATAGCTGTTACAGGATATTTGTGATGGGCGAGTCTACTGCCCGAGGTTTTCCATATTTTACAATGGCTACAACTTTTTCAAGAATTTTAAACTATCGGTTGCAGGACGCTTTTCCTCATAAAAAAATTGAGGTCATCAACACCGGTCTTACGGCTGTGAACAGTTATACCTTACTCGATTTCGCAGATGAAATATTAGCCCAAAAACCCGACCTTATTCTTATTTATGCCGGCCATAACGAATATTACGGTTCGCTTGGCATAGGTTCGGTTGAAAATGGCGGCAATGTCAGGTGGCTTAAAATGCTTCAATTGAAATTGGTTCACTTGCGCTCATTTCAAATGATGCAAAATTTCGTGAAGTATATGGCAAAAAAACTTTCTTCGGAAGACAACCAGGGTTTGGGAAGTACTTTAATGGAAAGGATTGTTAAAGATAAATCAATTGAATATCATTCCGGGATTTATTACGCCGGGATTGATCAGTTTCGCCGGAACATAGGCGAATTGATTGCTAAAGCCAAAAAGCAGGGAGTGAAGGTGATAATTTCCGAACAAATATGTAATGTTCGCGACCTGAAACCTTTTAATTCAATTTCATCCGATAAGTTTCCTCGTGCAGATGAAATTTATAATAAAGCGCGTAAACTTGAAATGAGTTCGGATTTTGATAATGCCCGTAAAGCTTATTATTTGGCAAAAGACCTTGATATTATTCGTTTCAGGGCTCCGGAAGACTTGAACCTGGCTATACACGAACTTGGTGAAAAATATAATATTCCAGTAGTTCCCATGAAATTATATTTTGAAGAACAATCCCTGCACGGCCTTATTGGAAATAACCTGATAACAGAACATGTGCATCCTAATATTGACGGATATTTTTTAATGGCCGATGCTTTTTTTAATACAATCCGTGAGGCAAAATATATTAACCCGGTTTGGGATAGTTCGTTATTTAAGCCATTGCCATATTACAGGAATAATATTGGTTTTTCAGCGCTCGACAGCCTTGTGGCTGATATAAGCATAAAAATATTAAAAAACAGCTGGCCTTTTAAAACTCAAAGTACCGTTAATTATTTCAAATTAAATTATATTCCTAAATCATTGGAAGATTCTTTAGCGTTTAAACTTGTAAGGTATGAAAATTCGAAAGTTGAAGTTGTTCACAAGGACTTGGCCTTGCATTACAGCAAGCAAAATAATTTTATAAAAGCTTATAAAGAATATAATGCGCTTATAAAATGGTATCCGTATATAAATGAATTGTATTTCAGGGCTTTTTATTATTTATCTGCGGCAGGCGAGTCGCTAAAGGCATGCGAATTACTTAATTCAATGCCCGGAATCGATACCTCATATAGCGCCTTGTTTCAAATAGGGTTTGCATATTACAATCAAAATGAATTTAAAAAAGCGGCAAGCTATTTGGAAAAAGCTAAAGCAATAGCATCATATTCCAATCAGAACGAATTGCTTTTGCAATTGCTTTATAACGCATATATATCAAATGGAGATGAAGGTAAAGCCTCAAGCATTCTTTCTGTCATTACAGCAATTAATCCGAAGTATGTGCCTTCCAAAAAAATAATGGTCGACCAGTTTTATGTTATTCCCCCATCGGTTAAAAAAGAAGTTAATGAAGCTACAAAAGCAAGCCAGGAAGGAAACATGGATTTGGCCCTTAAGTATTTCTTCCGGGCTAATAAAATTGAAGAAAACGCTTATGTTAATATGTGTATAGGCAATATACTTCTGAAAAAAAAGGATATTTCGGCATTGAATTATTTCGAAAAATTATATGCTGCCGGCCATAAAAACCCTGATTTGCTTTATATGCTTACTGTTTTAAATATTAATAAAGGCGACTATCAAAAAGCTTTGGATATGCTTTACCAATACAGCCAATATTCAACTGATTATATTAAAATAATAAGGCTTCAGGAGGCTATTGATCTTGGACTAAAAACATCGGGGTAACATTACTTTTTAAGCAATAATTTAAGGGCCGGGTTTTTATTTTCGGATACAGCATTAAAGTCGGTTATATTAACACCAGGATAATAAAACTGGATAATTTTACGAAAATCATACCCGAGTTTTGCCATCTGCATTGCCCCTTCCTGGCAAAGTCCAACGCCATGCCCGTAACCGCGTCCATGAATTTCAACATTGTCGCCTTTTATTTCAACAGAGAAAAATGCTGAATGAAAGTTAAAGTCGTTCCTTATTTTAAGAAATGTAATCGAATCATTTCCTATTTTATAGTAACGCTGTCTTTTGTATTGAGTATAATTAAAGAGCGAAGCAGGCATATCGGTTTTTATATGAAATCCATTGTTGGTCAAATATTGTTTCCATTCTTCCATACTTAATTTTTTCTCCCACCTGTAATTTTTCTGGCTTTGACAGTATGGGTCCTGCACAGAAATTAAATACGGTTTATGAATTAACCAAACATTGCCGGCGTTTTCAGTTTCACCCCCGCAATTTGAATGAAAGGCAGCAATAATTAAACCGGTATCGGCATCGGTTACAACAAGCCTGCGGGTTTCGAATGCTGCTTTTAAAACGGTTGAATTGCCGGAACATTGGCCATTATATGCCTGGCAATGGGTGCCGTCGCAAAGGTTAAAATTTTCGCCAGAATGTTTATCAAGATGGTTTAATGCATACGTGCGGCAAAGCATTGCCTGGGTTTTGTAATATTCCGCTGAAGCATTAAAACCGCCTTCCGCTTCAATAACCCCGGCAATATATTTGTCGATATCAACAATATTGACAGTTTGCAATTTTCCAAGTTGAACGCTAAGCTCAACATTATCATCATAAAACCTGATATTTGCCTGTGGGTCAACAGGCCTTAGGCTGAAAACCGAGCTGTCTGTCATGGCGTTAAAATGCAATAGTTTGTAAAGGCCAAAATCGTTATTTACTGCCATGCACCTCATAGAATCACCTTCTTTTGCTATATACAAATTTTGGCCTTCATTGTATGTTTGAATTGCCCTGCCATCGGCCGACATTAAATAACTGCCTTTTACAACCGAAAAAACCACGGCATGAGTATTAAGCTCATTGAAAACACCAACCCTGATAAGTTGTGCAAATTGTGCTTGGTTGAAAAAGAAAAAAAAATATATGATAAAAGTGAACCTTTTTAATATAAAATATTTATTCATGCCAATTAAGAGTTAAAAATTATAATACAGTTAAAAGCTAATCAGGCAGAATCCCCCTTTGAAGGGGGGCGGGGGATGTATAATAAATAATATT
>CAWEFA010000117.1:0-15992 GCA_963808135.1 uncultured Bacteroidota bacterium | reverse complement strand
TCGCCTATACCATTCACATCAATCGAACCGCCTTCCATGATAATGCCTGGCTGATAAATATCGAAATTAAAATGTGCTGCGATTTTGACCGGGATTTGATTATCCAAATCAAAAGGATATTTATTTCCCCATGCATTGAATTCCCAATTTACAACAGCTTTTTTCTTTGGATTATCAGGATGAACGATAAAAGCCGGGCCATGATCGCGGCACCAAACATCGTTGCTTGGGTTTAAAAATAATTCTACATTGTTATCCTTTATGCTGTATTCGGCAAGCAAATTTTTTATCGTAGTAATATAGCTTTCATCAGGAACATTTATCCGTACTTTTTCAGCCAGGGCAATTTGTTTGATAAACTGTAAATATGGTGAATATATTTTGTCCAGTTTTCCGGGGAACGAATCATCCAGATAGGGCCATGTAAGCCATGTGGCTTCATGTTTCTCCCATTCAGCAGGAAACCGGTATCCAAGTTCTTTGGGGATCATGATAAATTACTTTATTTGCAAATGCACAAATGTATAAATTCTTTGGTTTAAAAGCGTTCAGGACAAATGACTCCAATTGGAAAATGATAGTTATGTTTTCAATTTTAAATTGCCTTGTTTTGAAAAACCTAACTAATGTTTTATATTTGAATAATCAATAATAAAAAGTTAATGCTATGAAAAAGTTTATAACAACTACAACTATATTCCTGGCTCTTGTTTGTTTTTGCCCATTTTTGTCCATTGCACAAAAAAGCGCAAAAGACAGCCTTTCAATGTCAGCAAAAATAGACTCGATCTTTGAGCTTCAAAAGAAAATGTACAAGGAACAGAGAAATGAGCCGCTTGCAAATAAAAAATTTGGCGTGGAATTAAATTTTTTCAGGTTGCTTATTTTAGATGATGCTACAAGTTTCAGTGGTACTTTCTCGCTTTTTAATGTAAACAGGAATGCCGAAATTGCTTTTCCAGTTTATTATGGTAAGCCTAATAATTCAAAGGATTTGAGATCGCTAACGATTGACTGCCATTTCAGGTACTTTTTGGGCAATACTCAAAATGGCTTTTATATAAGCGGGTTTGCAAGATATGCACATTTAAACGGCTATCTGGGAGATAATAGTTTGTTTCAGTCAGGGTCGGTTAATATACCTGGCAGTGAAGATAAGATTGGAATTGGCTTTGGGCTTGGCTGTCGTATATTCTCCTACAAAGGTTTTTATTGGGGGTTCAGTGCAAGCTTTGGCAGATATATTATCGGGGAAAATAACAAGTTTTATGGTAGTTTCCTTGCATTAGACGACGATGAAAAATATATATTGGACTTTGAACTCTTAAAGTTCGGCTGGGCATTTTAAACTCAAAATTAATTTGAGTTTATCTTTCCCTTATTCCAGAATTTGTTAAACCAAATAATCCATAGCGCGAAAACGATTGCATAAACAATATAAGTAAAAGCATTATGGATTGTATGAAAAGAACCAATGTTTTGGCGGTTGGCCAGATAAATATAAAGTAATACTATCCGCAATATATTTAGCCCGTAAATAATAATAATACCTGAAATAATAAACAGGAATTGATGAATGATTTTTCCTCCTGAAATTATTACTAATGATGAAAATAATAATATAAGATTAATTCCGAGGCATACGAAGCCAATTCCAACAAATACATTATTGCCCTTTAAAAAGTGGTGTTTAGCAATTACAGCATTATAACCTGCATGAGATAAAAGATAAGCTGAAGCTTTGAGCACCCCTGTAAGCAAATAATGCTTTAGTGAAAAAAAATCGGCATCAATAATAAAATTAATAAATAGAATTACCAACAAGCAAATAATAAACATTTTCACCAAATGTTTAATGTATGTTTTATCAAGCTTTAGCTTTTCAATAAATAACCTTTTTAATGAGTAATTTGATTTAAACCAATAATATATTAAAATAACAAATGCGGCATTCAGTATAAAAGGGAAAGTTTTATTGATTACATAAATATGGTAGTTTGAAAGAAAATAATATTTTGCAGATATTAAAACCAATATCCTTCCAACATTGAATAATTGAATTAACAGCAATCCAAGAATAATAGCAGTTAATTTTATTTTGTAATTTTTTTGCAGGAATAATGTTCCTGTAATAAATAATAAAGTATACCATAACGACAGGTTCCCGGTACTAACAGATTGAATATTAAAATTTGAAATTTTTTCTGCAACAGTTAAATTTATTCGCAAAAGATTAACTACAATTCCCGTTGAATAATAAATAAATGAAGCATATAAATGCAAAAAATATTTAAACAATGATGTTTTAAAAAAGGAATCCACCAATGAGTGCGGGTACAGAAAAAAAATCAACAGAATAATTATGTAATATGATAAAGGCCTGTAATTATAAAACAGGTATTTGATTTTTAACCAACAATTCATAAATTATAAAAAAAAGATTATTTCAGAAGTTTCCAAATTACTAAAAGTAATACCAATATAATTGCTATTGTACCAGCTAATCTTGAGAACCTGACATTTGCATTTTTTTCGGACACTGTAAAATGAAAATATCTGAAAGGATATACCAAAAGAAACTGTAAAAATATTGTAAAAAGAAGCAATCGTTCATAAATTGTATCATCGGGAAACTTTAATAAAAAAAATAAACTATTGCCAATTATGCAAGGAAGAAATGCAATAGCAGTTTTGAATTGTAACGAAAGATATGGACTCCTAAGATAATATTCGGAAATAACCATTGAAGCAAAAGCCCTTCTTAAAAAAAATCCATTGGTGGTTATAATTATAAAGGAAATAATTATCAGGCTATATGAAACGGCATACGGGGCATATAACCATGCCGGAACCAAGCCAAAACCTTTTATTATTGGTATCCCGACAGCCAAGCCTCCAAAAAAAATATTAATACAATGGACATACGACCAAAGTGAAAATAAGTATAAACCACTTTTATTTGCAATAATATGCGTTCGTACATACCTGAAAAAGAAAATGCCTAAAATGAAAACTGCTACTGGCGCGGCAATATAAATGGCAACAACTGATTCCTGTGTCCATAAATTATTATTATCGTAAATTGGAAATGCAACTTTGTATTGATCAAAAATAGTTGGAATATTAAAAGAATGTGCTGCCAAATATGTTAAAAACTGGGAAGGCAGAAATAAAAACAAATAAGAAATTATATAAAACGCTAATGAATTTAAAAATAATATTAAAAGAGTTTTCCTGCTTTCTTTCATACCTTTTTAAAGGTAAAACTTTAATGCGTTAATTATACAAATTTAATATTATTTCTTTACGGGAGCAGGATTGGTTTTATATGCCTGGAGTTTATATAATTTATATAAAAAGAATATTACTCCTGCAATAACAAGCAGCCATATTTTATCATCTATCGGGGTAACAGTGCCACCGCCTCCACCACCCGGAGGCGGTGGCGGTGGCGGTGGAGGTGGCGGCGGGCCCTGTGCCAATAAATTATAATAACCTGTTATAATAAAAGTGATAAACAGGATTGTTTTATAAATATAATTTTTCATTTTAAAATTTTAAGATTATCTGAATTTTATGATTATCGAACCAATACTTTACCTGTATAATTAATATCTGAATTTTTAAGTCTTACTAAATAAATACCTTCTTTGTTTATTTCAATAGTGCTCAGTCCAGCGCCATTTAAATAATTCTCATAAACTTTAATGCCTAATAAATTAAATATTTCTACGTTACATTTACCTTCTGAAGACAAATCTATATATATTTTTTTAGAATAAGACCATACATTTACAACTGATTTATTCTCAGTTGATGGTATATTTTCAGGCATTGGATTATTGCCAATCTCAAGCTCAAACCTGTTTTCCGTAAATGAATTGTTATGGTAGAAATTATAAGCCTGGTTTTTAATTAATTTCGTTGTTGTGTTATACAATTTATCTTTCAGGTAAACTGTTGTTGGTGGTTCAAAAGACAATTCATCAACAATTAAAGAGTACCTTCCATCCTCACTGCACCTGAAACCTAATTGTATTGAAGTATCGGCTGATTCCGGCCTAAGTTTTAAAATTGAATAACATGTATCATTGTTCAATGCATAAACCTGGGAACAGAAGAATCTATACTGAAAAGCTTATACGACCCATTCGTTCCTGAAGCCTTGTATATTACAACTTCGTCGTTATGGTTATTGCTTGTTGCCCTTAAACGAATATGTTCGGGAAGCGAACGGGCGCTTTTCAAATAAATTTGATTGCTATTAACCCGAGCTGCGTTTGTAATAGTAACGTTTCCTGTGCTGCTTCCTGAATTAACCTTAATAAAGATGCCCTGCATAGCTGGTATATACTGGCTTCCTCCATTAGTGCCAATTGTACCGTCCCATGTTGCATAACCATCAATTGTCGGGTTCCAAATCCATATTGTTCCATAGATATTTGTTAGTGTTAACCCGCTGGGAGCATTCCAATCGATAGCCGAAGGATAAGGATTCCCAATAATGTTATAGCCATGTGCGTCGTCAGCTCCGGTATTGTTTAAATTTATACTTTGATTACCGGTATTAAATGTGCCTTTAAAAGTGATAACTTGTCCATCAGTCTTTATTGTTTTTACAATATATCCTTTATCTATTTTAATAGTGCTATCTTTCGTAAGAGTTTGCCATAAATTAGTGCTTTCAACATATTGGTTTAAATAATCACCTACCAATGAAACCGAAGCTTTAAAATTAGGAACCGGGGAACTCATGTAATGCCAAACATAATTAGTGGGACTTAATGTGCCAGGCGTAATGTACCTTTCGGCATACATGGTGCCATTATTGGTAATGCTTCCATAAGTTATTAATGAACCGGAAGCAGTCATATCCGCCGTTGGGGATTTTAATATAAGATCGCCGTTATTGGTAATATTTCCGTAAACAGTTACTGAACTGCCCGGCTGGACTTTTAATGAATCATGGGAATTAATAGCAAGAGATTTACAGGTTATATTCGTTGTTATAGCATAATTACCAGCTATAATTGCATCAACATTACTATTTGGGGGCCCATTGTCCCAGGCTGAACCATTCCATGTGGTCGTAGCTGGAATTGTTGTAAAGTTTTGTGGATTTGAAGCAGCGCTATTTGTATTATAAACTTCCCTTCCGGCAGCGCCATTGTACTCAATTACCATTGTGCGGTATGTTGTTATTGTAGTAAGCCCGGTAATTGAAACAGAATTGCCCGATCCATTGTAAATGCAATACCAGCCGGTTGAACCAATTTGTGTTCCTAAACCAAATTGTACATTGGCCGTATAGGTTGTATGATTGACAGGTGCTGCAGTGCCGGTATTAGTCTGTGCAATAAATACAGCGCAATCCATGCCGTTTCCTCTAATCCAGTTAACAGTTGCGGAAGTTTGAAGAATTGATGTATACGATATTGAACTGGCCTGAACGGTTGGTGGATTATATTCAGTTATGGCGCTGTTCGGATTATTGGTAGATACATTAGTATTGTATTTTTCAGATCCCGGGCTGCCGAAATATTCGCATGCCATAACAATATATTGTGTTCCTGAAGATAATCCTGTAACGGTACAAGAACTACCCGAACTGTTAAATACACAGTACCATCCTGAGGCGCCTATTTGCGTTCCTGAACCAAAAGAAGTATTGGCAGTATATGTTGTATTGTTCACAGGAGTGGCGTTTCCACTGCTGCCTATTTTTACGAAAACAGCACAATTCGCCCCATTTCCCCTTGTCCAGCTAATATCAAAAGCGCTTGTGGTGATTGATCCGAAAATAATTTGAGAAGCCTGAACAGTCGGTGGGGCAGCATCGGTTATCTGGTTTTTAGGATTTGTGCCGCCGGGAGATGTTGTAAGATATTTTTCCAATCCTGCAATTCCATTGAATTCACAGACCATAACCCGATATGTGCTCAAAGAAGCCAAACCCGTTATAAATACTGATGTTCCCGAACCTTTATAAACACAATACCATCCGGTTGCGCCAATCTGTGAACCATTTCCACAAACTGGGTTTGCAGTATAAGTTGTATTATTTACAGGTGAAGCATTCCCAGCTCCATTAAGTTTTATAAAGACTATACATTGACTACCATTACCTCTTGTCCATGAAACAGTAAATCCTGAACTTAGAATATCTGCGAATTGTAATCCTGAGGCTTGCGTAGTTGGAGTTTGATAATCAGGTGTTATGCTATTCGGATTATTAGTGGAAGTGTTTGTATTGTATGCTGTATACCCCACTATTCCGTTGTATTCACATACCATTACTAAATATGGTAGCCCCGTTGTTAAACCCGTAATGCTAACAGAATGTTCCTGTTCCATCATACACACAATACCAGCCCGAAGTTCCTATTTGCGAACCACTTCCAAAAACGGTATTAGCAGTGTATGTAGTACCATTCACCGGACTTGCAGAACCGCTGTTGCCTTGCATAATAAATACCGCGCAACGGCTTCCGTTTCCTCTTGTCCAGCCTGTAGTAAAACTGGTTATATCTACTGATGAAAAAACTATATTTTTCGCTTGAGTTGTCGGCGCTGCATAATTTAATGTTGTTTGGTTATTTGGATTGTTCGTTGAAGTTGCAGTAAGATATTTTTCATAACCGGCAATCCCATTATACTCGCAAGCCATAACTCTATATGTTTGGTTTGGTGAAAGGCCTGATATGGCAATGCTGGTTCCTGTTCCTTTATATATACAATACCATCCGCTCGTTCCTATTTGAGTTCCATTCGTAAATACAGCATTTGCGGTATATGTAGTATTGTTGACAGGCGCTGCTGAACCATCTGTCCCTTGTTTCATAAAAACAACACATCCTGTTCCGTTTCCTCTTGTCCAGGAAGAAGTAAAACTTAAATAATTCACAGATGAAAATGTGATATTCGATGCTTGTGTAACCGGTGTTTGATAATCAGGTACCTGGTTGGCCGGATTATTGGCACCTGATGTGGTTAAATATTTTTCATGAGATGAAGTGCCATTAAATTCAATTACCATAACGCGATAAGTCAAACCTATGGTAAGGCCTGTAATGGCAACTGAAGCGCTTATGCCTTTATAAACGCAATACCAGCCTGATGAACCAATCTGCGCCCCGCTTCCAAATACTGAATTTGCGGCATATGTAATATTATCAACAGGCAAAGCTGTCCCATTATCGGATTGAGCTATAAATACAATGCAATTGGTTCCGTCTCCTCTTGTCCAATTAGCTGTAAAATTAGTTTGGCCTATTGAAGTGAAATTAACATTGCTGGCCTGTGTAGTCGGTGCAATATAATTTGTATTAGAGCTGTTTGGATTGTTCGTAGCCGTTGCAGTCAGATACTTCTCAAATCCTGCAATACCATTATATTCACAAACCATTACCTGGAGGGTTGTCCTGATGTTAAATTTGTTGTTGAAACTGTAGTCCCTGTTCCGTTATAAACACAATACCACCCTGAAGAACCAATTTGAGAGCCTGAACCAAATGATGGATTCGCAGTATAAGTAGTATTGTTAACCGGGCTAGCGCTTCCTGAATTGTTTAATTTCACAAATACTGCCCTTGAACTGCCATTCCCTTTTGTCCAACTTGCTGTAAAACTTGTAGGGCTAATATTCGAAAAAGTAATATTGTAGGCCTGGGTTGTAGGAGCAGAATAATCAGCCATCTGGATATTTGGATTATTGGTAGCGGTTGTAGTAATATACTTTTCCAAACCGGGAGTACCGTTGTACTCGCAAACCATTATACTGTATGTAAGGCCGAGAGTTAATCCTGTAATGCTAACCGATGTTCCCGTTCCGTCATATATACAATACCAACCTGTACCTGGTATTTCTGTTCCGCTTCCAAAAACAGTGCTTGCAGTGTAAGTTGTATTATTAGTTGGTGAAGCTGAACCAGTATTTGTTTGTTTTGCAAAAACAGCTCTTCGCGACCCATTTCCCTTTGTCCATGATGTGGTAAAACTTGTCCCTTTCAAAGCAGAGAATGTTACATTGTAAGCCTGAGTTGTAGGTGCAACATAGTCGGTCGTTTGAGATAATGGATTATTGGTAGAAGTAGTTATAAGATATTTTTCTAATCCTGCAGTACCATTATATTCGCATACCATCACATTATATGTTTGGTTTACCGATAAACCGGTAACAGCAACAGAAGTACCGGTTCCTTTATAAACACAATACCACCCTGAGGAACCAATCTGGCTGCCACTGCCAAAAACAGCATTAGCTGTATATGTTGTATTATTTACCGGACTTGGGGTACCAACAGTGCCTTGTTCAATAAATACAATTCGACTGGTTCCGTTGCCTTTGGTCCAAGAAGCTGTAAAACGATTTGTATTTACTGCTGAAAATACAATATTTGTAGCCTGAGTTGAAGGAGTTGAATAATCTGCGGCAGCTTGGGTATTTGGATTATTCGTTGAAGATGAAGTAAGATATTTTTCATAACCTGCGCTTCCATTGTATTCACAAACCATAACAATATATGTTTGGGTAGGTGCAAGACCGGTTACGGTTACCGATGTTCCTGCTCCCTTATAAATACAATACCAACCTGATGATCCAATCTGCGACCCGCTCATAAAGATTGTACTGGCAGTGTATGTTGTATTATTGACTGGTGAAGCTGTTCCTGTATTCCCTAATTTGATAAAAACAATTCTGTTTGACCCGTTACCTTTTGTGAATGATGCAGAAAAACTTGAGGTTGTAATATTTGAAAAAACAATATTTGTCGCCTGGGTAACCGGTGTTGTATAATCCATCAATTGGTTGTTTGGGTTATTGGTTGCTGTTGTTGTCAGGTATTTTTCATATCCGGCTGAACCATTGTATTCACATACCATAAACCTGTAAGTAGAACCAACAGTAAGCCCCGTAACATTAACAGAAGCGCCCGTTCCTTTATAAACACAATACCAGCCTGATGATCCGATCTGTGAGCCTCCCTTAAATGCCGTACCGGCCAGATAGGTGGTATTATTTACAGGGGAAGCTGATCCCGAATTGCCCAATTCAACAAATACTATACAATTACTACCATTTCCCCTGGTCCAGTTAGCTGTAACACTGGTTCCATTCAAAGCCGAAAATGTAATCTGGCTTGCCTGAACAGATGGTGTATAATAATCAGTTATTTGGTTAACCGGGTTATTTGTAGCGGTCGTAGTGTTATATTTCTCTAATCCAGCAGTTCCATTATATTCGCATACCATTACCTGGTATGGCCAACCTATAGTTAACCCTGTAACATTGACAGTTGTTCCTATTCCTTTATATACGCAATACCAACCGGAAGAACCAATCTGTGTCCCGCTTCCAAAAGCAGCTTTAGCCGTATAAGTAGTATTATTTACAGGAGAAGCTGTTCCACTGCTTGCCTCTTTTATAAAAACAATACAATTGCTTCCGTTTCCTCTTGTCCAACTGGCTGTAAAACTTGTTCCATTAAGATTGGATATGATTATATTCGATGCCTGAGTTGCAGGTGTATTATAATCAGTAGTTTGGTTTAAGGGATTATTGGTAGCTACAGCAGTATTATAGCGTACGGTTTGACCTGTTATATTTTGATATTCTATAACATGCATTCTATAACCAGTACCAGCCTGTAAATTTGTAACCGTCGCAGTTGCAACACTACCATCATATACACAATACCAACCTGTAGCCCCGATCTGGGAGCCACTTCCAAACGATGAATTTGCAGTATAATTTGTTCCGTCAACCGGGGCTGAGCTTCCGCTTGTTCCTTGAAGCATAAAAACTTTAACGCCATTTCCACCTTTGTTTGTACCTGGACGTGTCCAGGAGAAAGTCATCTGGTTGGTTTGTACATTTGATGTTGTAATGTTCGAAGATTGATCAACCGGTTTTAAAGCTTCCCCGTCCACCCAGTTTGAAACAGAACCTGTTAAAGCAAAGTTTATTAAGGTTCCATTTATTGCGTTACTTGTCAGATCCGTTAAAGTTGTTAAACCAGAATTGTTACTTCCTGCAGTTCCTATATTAAACCTGTAATATGCAGCCAGGTTAGCTGTACCTGTATTTATTTCTGTAATAATTGTTGCAGCAGTTGGGGTATGGACTATCGACCAAATTCTTAATTCATCAATAACACCGCTAACGAAACTTGTTGTTCCTGTTGCATCGGAACCGATATTGGTTGATGCCAGATTATCGTAAACAATAGCGTACGTTGCTCCTGCATCATTTGTATTTCTTAAAGTTCCGTCAGTATAAAGCCGTAAATATCTCCCATCGAATGTAAAGCACAGATGGTGCCAACCTGAAAAAGCGCTAACATTATACGTTGCATTACCAAGCGATCCATTTCTATATAGCGATGCAGTTAAACTACCATTCTGAACTTTTAACTGGTATCCATAAGTACTATGGTTTGAGATTATAATCTCTGTTGAAGCGCTGTTCCAATTGATTAAATTTACCCAGGCTTCAACAGAAATGGTTGATGTAGGTTTAAGCAGGTTATTGGTTCCTAATGAAACATAATCGTTTGTTCCATCAAATGATAAACCATTTGGGTTTTGCTGCGCATGTAATATTACGCCCATGGCAAAAATCCAAAAAACTGATATTTTATATATTAATTTATTCATAAATAATGAATTATATTACAAAGATATTTACATTGATAACATTTATACGATATTTTTAATGAAAAAATTAAAATATCAGAAAAATAATTTATAGCAAAAAAAATTGCTAATAAGAAAATTGTTACTAAACTTCAGAATTGTCAATAGAACAATATATTTTATAATTAAAAGGTTAATACTTTTTATATCTGAAGTTAATAGTCTTGCTTAAAGGCTAAGATACTTACAACTATAAATGTTTACAATATATGAACAAAGTTCTTAATGTAATAGCTCAGTTTTATTAAAATTATTTTTAAATTTAGAATATTTTAATTGGGATTGATTAGATAGATTAAAAGAAAATAGAGCCATTACCCCGTAAAATTATATCGGAATTAATAACTAATCCTTATTTTTCTTAACATTCTTCAATGCCTCCGATACGGAGCTTTTAAACATATTATATGACCATGTTGCGCCAGAAACCGCATCGATATTGTCAATATTTTGTGTTTTCAAAAGTTTTCGCAAATAATTCCGCATTCCTTTCCAATCATTTCTGCACTGGTCAATGTAAAGCTTATTGCCAATGAAATGTTTTTCATATTTTTCGTCAAACACTTCATTTTTTAAAGTATCAACAATTTGAAAATCAACTTTTGTTATTTTGCCTTGCTTTATATAAACTTTGGATTCGGCTAAAAAAGGTTCGCTTTTGTAAATAGATTGGGATTTGCCTTCATAAACCCCGTCATTTTTATAAGATGGTTTGGAAACACAAGAATTTAAAAATAAGAAGCCTAAAAATGCTGCTGCTAAAAAAATAATTTTATTCTGCATGGCGATAAATTTTAATAAAAAGTTTGAATTCTATTTAAATATACAATTAATACTATTAAAACCCTTAATTCAAATTTTCAACGATAAAATTTAAAAACCATGGAACAAACGCCGAAAACTAAAATCTTCTTTACTAATTTTGTTTCTTTATTTATAATTTTTATATGGCAAAATCATTTAAAAAAATATGGCCTGTTTTTAAAAATAAATATGTGCTGGCATCTTTATTTTTTATCGTATGGATATTATTTTTCGATCAGAACAATTTAATAAACAGGTATGAAGAAACAAGAAAATATAATCAAATGGAGCGAGACATATTATATTATAAGGAGAAAATAAAAATTGATAGCCGTAAACTCGAAGAATTACGCACCGATCGTGAAAACCTGGAAAAATTCGCACGCGAACAATACCTGATGAAAAAAGATAACGAAGATATTTTTATTGTAAAAGACGATTAACCGGGTTCCAAATCTATCCATATAGTAATGAATAAATTCAAGAAAGTTATAAACACGATAACAATATCTAATTTATATTTTTCCGGCAAAGTTGTTTTCCTTTTGCAGTTTGCGATAAGTATCGAGCAAATCCAATGGCCCTGAATTAGCGGTTTCAATACCCCTTCTTTGAAGAATTATAGATGCTGCTTCCGAAACAGGGATTCTCTTAAATGGATTGTTATGAGATTGGTTAAGAAATTGTAAAACCATAAGGCCGTTAAACCAGCTATAAAAACGCTTTAAAAAAGCGCTGATATTTGAACAGTTTGAATTGATTTCAACAATATTCTTTTCAAAATTATTTCTTTCAAGGAATTCTATTATTGCCGGTTGATTATTGCCAATAAAATTATTAATTACATCAATTGGTTGTTTAAAGAAATTGACAGATTCATTAAAGAAATCTTTTAAACATTCAAAAGCTTCAGGATTATAAGTAAAATAAACAGGACTATTTGACCTTATGATTTTTTCAATGCTGGCGCCAGTGCCGAAAGGAACCCTGTCCGACTCTCGCGGGGAAGGGATAACCCGTGTGTTGTTAATTTCAAAATAATTGCCTAATGGAATTATTTTGTGAAGAAAATAAAAATCTTCACCGGCTTTTCTTTTGTTCATCCCGCCTTGCCGGGAATATATACCGGCGCGCACTGCAAATGACGAGCCCAGGGTGTGGAAGGCAAACGGAAACCCTGCCCATCGTGCCGCTTCAATATAATATCTTAAATAAAGTTCATACTGGATAATAGCATCGTAAATTATTTGCGGGTGCTCATTGCCCGAAACCGGGTGTTCAAAATATATAGAACAACCTGTGGTTTTAGGATTTTTAAGGAAATGGTTTTCAATTTCAACCAGATAATTGGCGTCGCAGGTGCAATCCGAATCGAACCCGACAATTATACCATCAGGATTGTTAATTTGATTAAAACGTCTGAGCGCTTCGTCCATAGCAACTTTACGGGCGTGCCCCACACCGGCAGTTTTTGCAGGCAATTTGGATACAAAAACAAAAAATTTCAGGTTATTGAGCGTATGCCTTAAAGTCCAATCTTGAATTGAGTCAAACAACCGATAATGTTTTTCCTGGTACAAGTCTTCCCGGCCTTCCGGAAAATTTACAAAAACTAATATTTCAACAGCGTTTTTGGTAGGTTCGCATAAATAAAGGCCATCAAGGGCCTTTAAAATATTTTCTTCCTTAAAACAGGGAATAGTAATAATTATTTCCAGGTTTGTATCTGGGTTATCGGTTATAAAGCCCTGTTCCGCCTGATACTTTTCAAAATAAAAATCGGCAAACCCCATAAGGAGTTTATTTGTTTTTAGAAGATTCGGTTTTGTATTTTTCGTTCAATCCTTCCAGGATATATTTGGTAATATCGAGTGAATCGTTTGCATACAAAAAGTTGCTATTTCCATAGGCATAGCCGAAAACATACTGGACGCGGTTAGTTTTATTATATTCTTTCAAATACATAACTATTGAATTTAAAAGCCTTCTGTTTTCCCTTTGTGTTTCTTCTGCCAATTGCGACTGCATATTTTCGTTGATTTTGTATAAGCTTTGTTGGTCGCCCATCAATTGCTGTTCAATTTTCTCAGCTTCGGAACGGAGCAAAAGCCCTTTCTTCACTTTGTCCTGGTAATCCATTACACTTTTATCGTAATTATTTTTTTTGGCTAAGAGATCGTCCTCCATTTTCTTCTGTTTTTCTTCCAACCTGGCTTTCATATCAATGTACATATCGTACCTGGCATAAAGTGTATCGATATTAACATAAACAATTTTACTTGAGCCTGACATTAAAGAAGCGGGCTGCGATTCAAGTTTTGCAACCCTTTTGCGGAGCGACAGGTTTAGATAGAACGATATACCTAAAAGCAGGGCAAATACAATGATTATAATCTGATTCAAATTTAATTTTTTCATACGATGGTAAATTTATAGTTTATAGAAAAATAATTTTCTTGTTTGTTTGGCCTTTCCCGAAACTTCAAAAGTATAATTTTTAAAGATTATTTTATTAAGAAAGCATTAAAATTTCGAACCGCAAAGAATTGTAAGGTACTTTGAGAAGTCGGACAAAGTGAACCATATTAAAAATTAAACTTTTTAAACGCTACAATCTTTTAACAGCTTTACTTTCTAAGAAAGGGAAAGATCATGGAAACTTTCTTTTTGTATTCGACAAAATCATTGCCAAAATCTTTATAGAGCCGCTTCTCTTCAGTAAGCTTTAAATAAATTATAATTAAAGGAATACAAAATAACAACAATACAATTATGCTAAGTGAATTACAGAAAATGCCAATTGAAAAATAACACATGAATGCGCCGAATACCATAGGGTTTCTTGTATAAACGTAAGATCCTTTTATAACAAGCTTTTCGGTACGGGGACTAACAGCCACACCAAACCCATCAGCCGGGCCGCCTTTGCCTATTTTAAAAAGCACGATATTTGACCATGTAATAAATACCATACCAATTGCAAGCAACAGTGAACCTAAAGCAATTTTAATATAGCAATTGCCAATCATTGAAAAATTCAGAAAAGGGAACGGAGCTTTCGCCAATCCATACAAGCCATGAGGAATCAATAATCCGAAAATTGTAATACCAATGGCATAACCGATGATGTGTTTGTAAATTTTTATTCGTTCCATATTTTCTTATTTTTTTGTCATCTTTTTTTGGTAACTATATACAACATGGGACAAAAATATAAAATATTTCTAATTTGCGTATGTACATTTATCATTAACTCTAAATTCTCCTTTGGGTATAGTAGGAGAATATCTAACACAATATTGAGTGAAATGTTTATCTCCAAAAACATCATAATATATAAATCGTCCAATAAATTCAATTTTATATATTTTTTTTTTAATTGCATTAAATATAAATCTATCTTTAATAGGATCGCAAATAACAGCAAAAGTGAATGGTTGCCAAGTTCCAAGAAAAATATTACCAATTTCAGGTCTTTTAACGGTATCTATTGTTTGGGTAGTAATTTCACCATTCCCCAAAATTGTCAAACATATATTGCTAATTTTATAAGCTGGGGTTTCACCAGTATTAATAACTGTAACTTCCAAAGCAAATTGTTTCCCCAAAATAAACGTATCTATTGTATAACTTTTAATAGCAATATATGCTCTCAATTCCTTTTTCCTGGTATCATTGTTAATGCTATCAATTCTTTGAGCATATTTAAAAGTTGTAATTATATTTCTATTTTGGGTATGACTATTTTTAATCAATTGAATAAGAGTTACAAAATAAATAATGGCTATAATTATTTGAATTGTATTAGATGCCCATTTTTTCTCGAGGAAGTTTTTGATTCTTATTGGATAGGATATTTTATGCAAATCATTGGAATTATTTTTGCTTTGCTCTGTTTCTTTTTTCTTCATAATTACAAAGTAATTAGAATAATATGTATATCTGTCGGCATTATTCTTTTTATTATAGGATTTATAATAGATAAACCAATTCTATTATAAAATTAGAATATTATTTGACTAAAAAGAAAAAAAATTAAGACATATTATATATATTAGACATTATATAGATTAATTGATTTATGCGACACATTTCATAGTTATTCTAAAATTATGTAACCCACAAGCGAGTTCCATTATCAGATCATCGAATTCAAACTTGTGACAACGTAAACGTTCTTTGATAATTCGGCAACGCTTAGCTCCGCATATAGCGTGTTCGACAAGTACCCTAAACCTGGATATTTCCCGGTTCTTCTGTTTTTGTTCTTTAGACAACTCCTTGCCTTTGGGCTTTTTGCTTGGCATTCGGATATTGACTCCTTCAGGATAGTGACCTACAAAGCCAGTATCTTGCCACAAGTTTATTCCTTTTGGAAAGGTTAGCGGCTGGTCGTCACAAATTTTCTTATCGTGTACGCTACCATTGTAGGTTCGGCTCAGGAACAAAATTCGGCGATCGGGCAGTGAAAGAATGTTGTTCTTGACACTATG
>CAWEFA010000116.1:0-3868 GCA_963808135.1 uncultured Bacteroidota bacterium | reverse complement strand
ATCCGCAATTCATACATTTCCACCACACTTTGCCATTTTTCACAAATACCTTATCTTCCGAAATGTTTTGCAAAAGTTTTAAATAACGGCGTTCGTGTTCAGCTTCTACTTTGGCGATCATTCTGAATGCAGTTGCCACTTCAGCAAAACCTTCATCCTTTGCAATGTCTGAAAATTTCGGATATAATGCTGTCCATTCCTCATTTTCGCCTTCTGCGGCAGCTTTAAGGTTTTCTTTGGTAGTGCCGATTTTTCCGGCGGGATAACTTGCCATAATTTCAACCATACCGCCTTCTAAAAATTTAAAAAACCGCTTTGCATGCTCTTTTTCCTGGTTGGCTGTTTCCTGGAATATTGCTGCTATTTGCTCATAGCCTTCATTTTTTGCTGCTTTGGCAAAAAATTCATATCTATTTCTGGCCTGCGATTCGCCGGCAAATGACTTTAACAGGTTTTGTTCTGTTTTTGTGCCTTTCAATGATGTTGTCATAATTATTGGATTTAATGTTATTATATTTCGATAAAATATTCTTTTTCCGATCCGCAAACAGGGCAAATCCAGTTCGCTGGCAAATCAACAAACTTTGTACCCGCTTTAATTCCATTTTCGGGGTCTCCAGCTTCTTCGTCATAGATATATCCGCATGCGGTGCATTTGTATTTTTTTAACTTTGCATCATTTGTTTTGGTCTCGAGTTTAGAAATATCAATGTAAGTAGGGGCATTTTTAGGAGCTTTTCCTTTTTTAACATCCCTGTAATACTGGTATGTTAAGGGTTCCTTAGTGTTGTCCAATATTTCAGAACTTACCAGTTCGGCGATGTATAACAAATGCGTTCCGACGTCTATAGTTTGGATTACTTTACATTCAAAGTAAGCTAAAGATTCGTTTAAAACAATCGGAGCGCCAGTATCGCCGTATTTGATATTCATTCCTTCGAGTTTGTCAATATCTTTGCCGCTTTTATATCCAAACAGTCCAAAAATTTCTAAAGAAGTATCCTTTTGTAAAACAGATACTGAAAAAGCTGCGGTTCTGTCAATGAATTCAGAGGTGTAATTGTTTTTATTGCAGCAAAGCGCAAACCTGGCAGGCTCGGCTGTTACCTGGAAAATGGTATTTGAAATAAATCCGTTGCCGCGGTTTTTGTCCCCAGAACTCACGATATATAAACCATATGAAATTTTAAACAGGGCTTCGATGTTTATCATATTCAGTGAGATTTTATAATTTTTTGCAACGTAAATTTAAAATATATTTCGTTAAGTTATATGGAATAAAGCGGATATTCGTTTACTATCAAAGGCGCAACGTTCGCAGAAAATGGATTGTGATTCTTTAATCATGACGTTCTTTGCGTGATACTGGCATTTCTTGCTACCTTTGGAAATTTTCTTATTATATGGATATTCGTATTTTGCAATTGCTCGATGGAGCCAACAAAGCACAAGGGCTTACGGTTGTTATCGATGTGTTCAGGGCTTTTTCAACTGCATGTTTTTTGGCCGATCAGGGGGCCAAGGAAATAATTTCTGTAGGAAATATTGAAATTGCATATATGCTTAAGGAGAAAAATCCCGGCTTTGTACTTTTAGGCGAACGCAATGAAGTTATCCCACCAGGCTTTGATTATGGCAATAGTCCCACACACATAAAAGGTATAGATTTTACCGGCAAAACAATTGTTCATACAACAAGTTCGGGCACTCAAGGGCTTGTACATGCAAAAGGGGCTTCAGAATTGCTAACGGGAAGTTTTGTCAATGCGCCTGCAATTGCCAGGTATATTATAAATAATAATCCTGATATTGTATCGTTGGTTTGCATGGGTTACGCTACGTTATATTCCACTGAAGAAGATACTTTTTGTGCAGAATATATTAAAAATACCATTTTAGATATTCCTACTGATATAAAAACAATGCTCGACGTTATTAAAAATTCCAGCGGCAAGCGTTTGTTCGAACCACAAAACCAGGCACATTCGCCCGAAAGCGATTTTTACCTGTGCACCGATTTGGGCCGGTTCGATTTTGTTTTAAAAGCCCATTTGTGCGATGACGGACTAATCCGGCTTAAAGAATTTTGTGCTAAAATTAGGGAATCAAAATACAGTATTGAATTTCGGCATAATTTTATTATATTTGAATTTATTTCATTAAAAGTCAATCATAAAGCTCAACACAAGCATGCCAAAATGAGATTAACAATCGAAATAATAAATAATCATGAAAAGTTTCTTTTTATCCATAAGCGTTATATTTTTATGCAGTTGCGTTAAAGACCAACCGAAAAATATTGCTTCTAATCAGGACACTATTGTAATACAGCAGGATTCGCTTGTTTTATTCGAAGTTCCTATAATTGATTCAACAAATATTATAATTAAAAGCAAATGAAAACTATAAAATGCATTATATTGTCAGTAAGCCTTATGTTATGCTTATTGATTTTTTCTTCAGATGTTGTACCGGAAAATTCACATTTTGTTACAAAGTGCCTGAAAATAGATAATTTTTCAGAATTTCCCGATTATTATCTCATTGCTTATGCAACCGGACCCGTACTATTTAGCAATGCACTTAGCGTAGATACTATTTCAACCGGTTCATGCATATCAAAAGGATATTGGGGAAATATTATCCGTTTTTTTGCAATAAAAAAACAGCTTTTGCAAAAATATGATTCTTTGGCACAAATCGATTTCAATAAAATTGCAGAAAGACAAATATTTGTTGGCATAGAAGACCCGGAAGGTTATTATGTAAGTAACGATAACGATTTGCAAAAAATAGATGCTATTTATAGAATATCGGGAATTGTAAATAAAAAGTTTGTTGTTTATAAATACGCACAAATTGAGTATTACTCAAGTAAACCTTATAAAAAATACTATTTTTTTAAACAACCATAAAAGTGCAGGCAAATCAGTTTTTTTACGAATTTGAATTTTTAAAAGCTTTATTGCTCACGATTACGATTGAAACAATTGCATTAATAGCTTTGGCAAAATTTGTTTTTAAAGAAATAGAATTCAGGTTGCCGAAATTAATTTTTACTGGTATTATAGTATCGGGCTTAACATTGCCGTATTTGTGGTTTATATTTCCTGTTTTTCTTCATTCGCGTTATTTATATATTATTTTGGGTGAAATTAGCGTAGTATTCATAGAGGCAATTTGCTATTACTTTATTTTGGGTACAAATATCAAAACATCAATATATTTATCATTTATATGCAATACATTATCTTTTGGACTTGGATTAATAATTTAATAAAAAATGAAAAAAGCATTATATATTTTATTTGTGTTTTTGCTTTTAACTAATTGCAAAAAAGATAACGACAACATCATCAACTGTCCAAGTGAAGTTAATCTTAACTTAAGCGTTAAATTACATTCCGGTTCAAAAGCAATGTTCCCATATAATGGCCAGCCGGAATATTTTTCCGATTCATTAGGCAATACAATTATTTTTAGCGTTAAGGATTATATGGGTTTTCATGATTGGACAATGAATTATTATGGTTATTGCTCAAAAGATAGTTCATCAGGAACTATATATTATTATAACGGCGAAGGAGCTTATACAGCCATTGCAAATGATTCTTTAAAAATTGGATTTGAAATATTTATTGTGCAAACTGCAATTTGTACACAACCAATATTAAAGTTTTTAGATATAATTGCTATACATGAAGAGATATATGTATATGATTCTATAATGGGTATGGGGGGTGTAACAGGTAATTATTATCCAAGTATTTATCTTAATGGAGACCTTTCAAAAGACAGCATCATGGAATTAAATTCTAAAAGCTTTATATTATATGATTCAATTACTTTATTAAATAAGACTTTTTAT
>CAWEFA010000115.1:0-11338 GCA_963808135.1 uncultured Bacteroidota bacterium | reverse complement strand
TAGAAATACAATAAAAAAACCCCGTGTGTTACGGGGTTTTTTTATTCTTTAAACAACATTTCATTTAACAGGAAGGAATGTTGCACCAGAAACGAACATCATCTGATGTATGGCCGCTTAAGTTATTGTAGGTCCAATTCATAGCATTTTTCCAACCCGAAGCGCTACTTGAATTACAATTGCTTGCACCGCCTGAACCGTTACGATGAACTGCCCAGTAGCAACTTCCCCAGTAGCTTTTGCAAGAGTTCCAAACTGATACATCGCTGCTTCCTGAAAGACATTTGTTCCATAAAGCAGAGGTAGAACCCTGTCCAACGCCTGCCATTCTTGCTTCATAGTAATTCAATTTTGTTCGGCCTGCATTAAAAGCATCGCCGGTTTTACCATCACCCATAGTGTAATTGGTATTCATTAGCTCAGTTTCCATCATAGCTGCTGATTCAAAATTTTGGTTACTGCCAACAGCTTGCTTGTTAGAACCAAGTCCGCTAACAGTATAGCAACCGCATGCCACACCACTCGGACAGCTTACAGAACCCGGACAACTCCCGGATTTAAGTTGTGCACTCGGAGCAAAATCATCATTTTTACTACAGCTAACTGTCATAATACTTGCAACAATTACAATTCCTGTAATAATTGCGCCCATTTCTAAAAATTTCTTTCTCATAATATTAAGTGTTAGTGTGAATAATATCTGTCACTTTTTTCTATATTTATTATTTACGAAAGAAAAATTTAGTTGTTTCTTTTTTGTCTAACATCTGATATAAAAAAGTATGACAAAAATCAGTACAATTGATGAGATTCTACAACTATCTTATAAAACCTTGTTTAAGTGATTCTTGCCTTTTATTGTATTTTTTGTAGTAAAATGATGGCTTTTATTAAAACGCTAACGTATGAAAAAATTAAATATTGAAGATGTTTTAAAACAAAGAACATAAAAAAACAACCCCGTAATATACGGGGTTGTTTTTTATTCTTTTAACAATATTTCAATTAGCAGGAAGGAATGTTGCACCAGAAGCGAACGTCATCTGATGTATGACCGCTTAGGTTATTGTATGTCCAATCCATAGCTGCTTTCCAACCTGTAGCGCTTGCTGAACTACAATTGCCTGCGCCACCTGCACCGTTACGATGAACAGCCCAGTAGCAACTTCCCCAATAACTCTTGCAAGAGTTCCAAACCGATACATCGCTGCTTCCGCTTGCACATTTTGACCATAAAGCAGAAGTTGACCCTTGGCCAACACCGGCCATTCTTGCTTCATAATAATTAAGTTTTGTACGTCCTGCATTAAAGGCATCACCGGTTTTACCATCGCCTTCAGTGTAATTTTGTGCCATTGCTTCAGTTTCCATCATAGCTGCTGACTCAAAACTTTGATTGTTGCCAACAGCGCCTTTATTAGTGCCAAGGCCGCTAACAGTATAACAACCGCATGCCACACCACTCGGACAGCTTAAAGAACCCGGACAAGTGCCTGTTTTAAGTTGTGCACTTGGAACAAAATTATCATCTTTACTGCAACTAACAGCAATAATACTTGCAACAATTACAATCCCTGTAACTACTGCGCCCATCGATAAAAAAATCTTTTTCATAGTATTAAGTTTTAGAGTGAATAATTTCTGTTTTTTTAATTATAGTTATATTTACGAAGATTAAATTCCGATGTTTCTTAACTCTCTAACATCTGATATCAAAAAGCATGATAAAAATCATAACAATTGACGAAATTTTGTCAATATGTTATAACACCCTGATTAAGTTATTTTTATTGAATTGCCTGGGACTTATGTTGGCTTATTTTGAAACGCTAACCTTTGATGAACCTTTTATTTAAAAGATGCAATAAGTTGTGGAAGGGAGTAAGCTTAAATATTGGACGTGAAAATTAATTTATGGCTTTAATAATTTCTTCCGTCATTTCCATATTGTGGTAAACGTTTTGAACGTCGTCGTCTTCCTCAAAGTCTTCTATAATTTTTAAAACTTTCAGGGCAGTATCAACGTCGAGTTTTTTATAATCGTTCGGAATTCTTTGTAATTCGGCATTTTGAGCTTCAATGTGCATTTCTTCAAGTTTTTTACGAACATGTGCAAAATTTTCGAACGAGCATGTAAGTATAAAAGCGTCGCCTTCATCTTCAACTTCATCAACCCCAGCATCAATAATTTCAAGCTGGAATTCATCAGGATCGAATTTTCCTTTTGTTACAGTAATAACCCCTTTGCGTTCGAAAAGAAAACTAAGCGATCCATTGGTGCCGAGGTTTCCACCCCGCCGGTTGAAAATGGAACGGATGTTGCTAACCGTTCGGTTGTTATTATCGCTTAGACATTCGATAAAAACTGCTACCCCCCCGGGAGCATAGCCTTCAAAAGTAATTGCATTAAGATTGGCGCCTTCGCTGCTTGCTTTATTTATGGCCCTCACGATATTATCTTTGGGCATGTTTACTCCTTTGGCATTTTGAATGGCAAGCCTTAATCTCGGGTTGCTTTCTTCAATAGCCCCGCTTTCTTTTACCGCCACCTGTATTTCTTTAATAATTTTTGAAAAAATCTTTGAGCGTTTAGCGTCTGCCGCTCCTTTTTTACGCTTTATCGTCGACCATTTACTGTGACCTGACATATTGATTATTAGTTAGTTGAAATTTGAAAATTTAAGTTTCACAAATGTACAAAATTGATTTATCAAATAAAACTATATCAAAAATCGTTAATAATTTTTCAGGGTTGCCTGTTATACAATTTCTGCTTGACTTCTTCGGGCAGCTCCGGTCGACCCCTGCTATTTAAAGCTGTACCAATTATTCTGCCTTTCAGGATTAATTTATTATCTGCTTTTCTATAAATGTCCTGGTAAAATGCAATTTTTAATTCCGATTCTTTTTCCACATTTAACCCGACAATAAATTTATCTCCGCTTGTAAGTGAAAATTTATAATCCAGCTCTACTCTCACAACCACAAGATTAATTCCTCTTAAAGAATAATCTTTAAAATCGATTCCTATGCTTTTTAAATACTCGTGCCTTACGTGTTCGAGGTAATTTTGGTATACCGAATTGTTCACGATTCCCTGTAAATCGCATTCATAGTCCCTTACGGACATTTCCATTTCAAAAGAATAACCTGACATTTTAAAGAATTTAGAGTTATAAATTTCAAACTTACAAAAAAAATCGAATCCTTTTAATGTTATAGTTATTGGAATTTAACAAAGATGGAAATCATGCCGGCATATGTGTTGTATCTATTCTATAACTTATAATAAACATTGTCTACAATTTTTAACCGTTTGTCTATTCTATTTTATGTCAATCATTATTTGAAATACTTTTATATGCAAATTGGTTTAATAAATAAAACTACAATGAAAACGGTAAAATCAAGAATTACAAAAATTGTAATAATAAACGCCGTTAATTTAATATTCGGTTGTTCAGGTCAGAAGTACATTGCCGATAAATGGCAAACAGGTGATTTTAAGCAACAAACCGACACCATGTTATTACAGAGTTACAATTACAATGCCGACAATAAAGTGTTTTACTATATTTCAAACGACGATAAGAATATTTATTTGAGCTTAAAATTGTTGGATAAAACAAGCCAAATAAAAATACTTCGCTTCGGATTAACGGTTTGGATTGATCCTAAAGCAAAAAACAACAAAAATTTGGGAATTAAATTTCCCATTGAAAATAATGATCCCCATTTTGCATTTGGAAAGAAAGCAACCTTAGATGATAAAAAGCTCCAATTATCGCAGCAATCGGTTGAATTGGAATTAATTGGTTTTAATGGTGAAGACAGCCAGATAATTTCATCTTCCGATACAAATAACGTTCATGGCAAGTTAGACCTGGCAAAAGATACTTCTTTGGTTTATAAGTTAATCATACCTGTTAAATGCATTACTTCTGTAACACCTTTTAAAGATGATGATTTATTAAGTATTGGATTTGAATCAGGGTTTCTTGAACCGCCAAAATCCGACAGGTCCAACGAAGGTTTCGGAATGAACGGACGTGGCGGATTCGGAGGGAACATGGGAGGTGGAAGGTTCGGAGGTGGAACGGGAGGCGGCTCCGGCAGTATGGGAGGACAAGGCGGTTATGGCGGCGGCGGGCACAGCAGGTCGGGAAATTATAATCCTGAAAAGATGCAGCAAAGAAAGGCTGAGAGGGAAGAACTTTCAAAACCAATAAAATTTTGGATAGAAAAAATAATGCTTGCAAAGCAAATTCAATAAAACGATTGTTTAATTAAAATTTAAAAATATGAAAAGGATAATATCAGCAGTATTAATTTCATTGGCATTTGGCTATACAATATGTAAAGCTCAAATGTACACGAATTTGCCCGATTCAATGCATAATGCGCGTATGCATCACATGGGCATGATGCGCCGCGGTATGACGGAAGGTAATGACGGAGAGGCTAAAGAGCATAAGATGCCTGGAATGGCTCACATGAAAAACAGGGATAAAAATTCAGCAGTTATGCAATTAAAACCCTATGTTGGAATTGTAAAAAGATTACCTGGCATGCAACAGGAATTATCACTGACCGATAACCAGGTTGAAAAATTAATCGATTTACAAACTTCTTATTTTAAGCAAAAAGCCGATTTAAAAGCCGATTTGGCCAAAAAGGAATTGAAGCTTAAAAACCTTTTACAGGCCAATGCACCTTCAAAAGAAGTTGGCGAACTGCTGAAGGGCTGTGCTGCTTCATTGACGGATATTGGCGTTGCAGCTTACGAAACTGCAAATAAAATGAAAAGTATCCTTAATGATTCCCAGAAAAAGAAGCTTGATGAGTTAATTAGTAAGTTTAAGGCCAAAAGAGAATTCATGGATGATAAATAGAAATTGATTTGTTAATTTTAAAAGTTATTTGTTAATGAACTTCTCTAAAGATAATATTCTCAGATACTAATTTTCAGTACTTTTCAAATGGTAGTAGTTAGAAAGCAAAGAGTAACGTTTCCAATAAAATCGATAGCAGTACATATACTGGTTTGGGCGTTACTTTTTGTTTTAAACTTCATTTTCATAAAAAACAACAGGTTTAAATTCGATTTTTTATTTCATTTAAAAATCTGGTCGGTTTACCTGTTGGTTTTTTATATAAACTACCTTTTGCTCATTCCGATTTTATTATTCAAAAAGAAGACATTTTTTTATATAATCGCTTCAATTGCATTGCTTACTTCCGCATATTTTATTAAAAGCTCATTCATTAAAAGACATTTTTACGACAGGGCTGTTCTTGAGACGAGGGTAGACATGCTGTCAAAACTTGGGGTTGGAGAATTTAAACCGGGCATTCGACAGCCTTTATTTCCCGGGCGTCAGCGGGAGGAGAGAAATGTGCTCTTGCTATACGATTTATTGATTTTTTTTACTGCAAGCACTTCGGTACGGGTTATGCTTAAATGGCGCGACCACGAAATTTATAAGTCTGAAACCGAAAAAGAAAAAATTTTCACTGAACTTTCTTATTTAAAAAAACAAATCAACCCTCATTTCTTATTTAATTCTTTAAACAATATTTATTCGCTATCAATAAGTAAATCGGATTTAACCTCCGGCGCTATTCTGAAGTTATCATCGATATTACGGTACATGATTTACTTATTGATAGCGAATAAATATTGTTTAAAGAATTAAATAAGAAATGAGGGTTGATTTGTTTTTTTAAATAAGAAAGTTCAATGAAAATTTTTTCTTTTTCGGTTTCAGACTTATAAATTTCGTGGTCGCGCCATTTAAAGCATAACCCGTACCGAAGTGCTTGCAGTAAAAAAAATCAATAAATCGTATAGCAAGAGCACATTTCTCTCCTCCCTGTGACGCCCGGGAAATAAAGGCTGTCGAATGCCCGGTTTAATTCTCCAACCCCAAGTTTTGACAGCATGTCTACCCTCGTCTCGGAACAGCCCTGTGGTAAAAATGTCTTTTAATTAATGAGCTTTTAAAAAATATGCGGAAGTAAGCAATGCAATTGAAGCGATTATAATAAAATATGTCTTCTTTTTGAATAATAAAATCGGAATGAGCAAAAGGTAGTTTATATAAAAAACCAACAGGTAAACCGACCAGATTTTTAAATGAAATAAAAAATCAAATTTAAACCTGTTGTTTTTTATGAAAATGAAGTTTAAAACAAAAAGTAACGCCAAACCAGTATATGTACTGCTATCGATTTTATTGGAAACGTTACTCTTTGCTTTCTAACTACTACCATTTGAAAAGTACTGAAAATTAGTATCTGAGAATATTATCTTTAGAGAAGTTCATTAACAAATAACTTTTAAAATTAACAAATCAATTTCTATTTATCATCCAAGTAATTCTCTTTTGGCCTTAAACTTACTAATTAACCATCAAGCTTCTTTTTCTGGGAATCATTAAGGATACTTTTCATTTTATTTGCAGTTTTGTAAGCTGCAACGCCAATATCCGTCAATGAAGCAGCACAGCCCTTCAGCAGTTCGCCAACTTCTTTTGAAGGTGCATTGGCCTGTAAAAGGTTTTTAAGCTTCAATTCCTTTTTGGCCAAATCGGCTTTTAAATCCGCTTTTTGCTTAAATAAGAAGTTTGTAAATCGATTAATTTTTCACCTGGGTATCGGTCAGTGATAATTCCTGTTGCATGCCAGTAATCCTTTTACAATTCCAACATTGGGTTTTAATTGCATAACTGCTGAATTTTATCCCTGCTTTTCATGTGAGCCATTCCAGGCATCTTATGCTCTTTAGCCTCTCCGTCATTACCTTCCGTCATACCGCGGCGGATCATGCCCATGTGATGCATAGGGCATTATGCATTGAATCGGGCAAATTCGTGTACATTTGAGCTTGCATATTGTATAGCCAAATGCCAATGAAATTAATACTGCTGATATTATCCTTTTCATATTTTTAAATTTTAAGCAGATAAACAATCGTTTTATTGAATTTGCTTTGCAAGCATTATTTTTTCTATCAAAATTTTATTGGTTTTGAAAGTTCTTCCCTCTCAGCCTTTCTTTGTTGCATCTTTTCAGGATTATAATTTCCCGACCTGCTGTGCCCGCCGCCGCCATAACCGCCTTGTCTCCCATCCTGCCGGAGCGCCTCACGTTCCACCTCCGAACCTTCCACCTCCCATGTTCCCTCCGAATCCGCCACGTCCGTTCATTCCGAAACCTTCGTTTGAACTGTCGGATTTTGGCGTTCAAGAAACCCTGATTCGAATCCAATACTTAATAAATCCTCATCTTTAAAAGGTGCTACAGAAGTAATGCATTTAACAGGTATGATTAACTTATAAACCAAAGAAGTATCTTTTGCCATTGCTAACTTGCCATGAACGTTATTTGTATCGGAAGATGAAATTATCTGGCTGTCTTCACCATTAAAACCGATTGGTAACTCCAAATTGGAACCAATGCTGCGATAATTGGAGCTTTTTATCATCTGAGGTTCCTTCTTTTCCAAATGCAAAATGGGAATCATTATTTTCAATGGGAAATTTAATTCCCAAATTTTTGTTGTTTTTTGCTTTAGGATCAATCCGAACCGTTAATCCGAAGCGAATATTAGATTTGGCTTGTTTTATCCGACAAGTTTAAGCTCAAATAAATATTCTTATCGTCGTTTGAAATATAGTAAAACACTTTATTGTCGGCATTGTAATTGTAACTCTGTAATAACATGGTGTCGGTTTGTTGCTTAAAATCACCTGTTTGTCATTTCACGGCAATGTAGGCTCCTAACCTGAACAACCGAATATTAAATTGACACCGTAAATTATTACAATTTTTGTAATTATTAGATTTTACCGTTTTCATTGTAGTTTTATTTATTAAACCAATTTGCATATAAAAGTATTTCAAATAATAACTGACATAAAATAGAATAGACAAACGGTTAAAAATTGTAGACAAATGTTTATTATAAGTTATAGAATAGATACAGGACATAGACCATCATGATTTCCATCTTTGTTAAATTGCCAATAACTATAACATTAAAAGGATATTTGGATTTTTTTTGTAAGTTTGAAATTTATATCTTTAAATTCTTTAAAATGTCAGGTTATTCTTTTGAAATGGAAATGTCCGTAAGGGACTATGGACATACGATTTACAGGGAATCGTCGAACAATTCGGTATACCAAAAATTACCTCGACACGTAAGGCACGAGTATTTAAAAAGCATAGGAATCGATTGGAAAGATTATTCTTTAAGAGGAATTAATCTTGTGGTTGTGAGAGTAGAGCTGGATTATAAATTTTCGCTTACAAGCGGAGATAAATTTATTGTCGGGTTAAATGTGGAAAAAGAATCGGAATTAAAAATTGAAGTTAACCAGGACATTTATAGAAAAGCAGATAATAAATTAATCCTGAAAGGCAGATAATTGGTACAGCTTTAAATAGCAGGGGTCGACCGGGGCTGCCTGAAAAAATCGAAGCAGAAATTGTATAACAGCAAATTCTGAAAAATTATTAACGATTTTTGATATAGTTTTATTTGATAAAATCGATTTAGTACATTTGTGAAACTTAAATTTTCAAATTTCAACTAACTAATAATCAATATGTCAGGGTCACAGTAAATGGTCGACGATAAAGCATAACAGAGGAGCGGCAGACACTAAACGCTCAAAGATTTTTTTCAAAAATTACAAGAAATGCAGGTGGCGGTAAAAGAAAGCAGGACTGTAGAAGAAAGCAACCCGAAGAAATTAAGGCTTGCCATTCAAAATGCCAAAGGAGTGAACATTGCCCCAAGACTAATATCGTGAGGGGCCATAAATAAAGCAAGCAGCGAACAGGCCGATCTTTAAATGCGAATTACTTTTGAAGGCTATGCTCCCGGGGGGAGTAGCAGTTTTTATCGAAAATGTCTAAGCGATAATAACAACCAAACGGTTAGCAACATCCGTTCCGGAACCGGCGGGGTGGAAACCTTGGCACCAATGGATCGCTTAGTTTTCTTTTCGAACGCAAAGGGGTTATTACTGTAACAAAAGGAAAATTCAAATCCTGATGAATTCCAGCTTGAAAATTATTGATGCTGGGGTGGAGGAATTGAAGATGAAGGCGACGCTTTTATACTTACATGTCGTTCGAAAATTTTGCACATTTCGTAAAAAACTTGAAGAATCACATTGAACTCAAAATGCCGAATTCCAAAGAACTCCGAACGATTATAAAAACTCGACGTTGATACTGCCCTGAAAGTTTTAAAAAATTATGAAAAAGCTTTTGAGGAAACAGACGTGCGTTCAAAACATTTTTCCACAATATGGAAATGACGGAAGAAATTATTAAAGCCATAAAATAATTTTCACGTCCAATATTTAAGCTTATACCCTTCCACGACTTATTGCATCTTTTAAATAAAAGGTTCATCAAAGGTTATGCGTTTCAAAATAAGCCAACATAAGATCCCAGGCATCAATAAAAATAACTTAATCAGGGTGTTATAACATATTGACAAAATTTCGTCAATTGTTATGATTTTTATCATGCTTTTTCATATCAGGTGTTAGAGAGCTAAGAAAAACATCGGAATTTAATCTTCGTAAATATAACTATAATTAAAAAAACAGAAATTATTCACTCTAAAACTTAATACTATGAAAAAGATTTTTTTATCGATGGGCGCATTAATTACAGGAATTGTAATTGTTGCCAGTATTATTGCTGTTAGTTGCAGTAAAGATGATAATGATTTTGCTCCGAGTGCACAACTTAAAACAGGCACTTGTCCGGGTTCTTTAAGCTGTCCGAGTGGTGTGGCATCCGGTTGCTATACTTCTTAGGGCCTTGGCTCTAACAGAGGCAATGTTGGCAACAATCAAAGTTTTCAGTCAGCGGCTGTGATGGAAACTGAAGCAATGGCACAGAGTTACACTGAAGGCAATGGTTGAATACGGTGATGCCTTGAATGCAGACGTGCAAAGCCAATTCTTCTGAAGCAAGAAATTGGCCGGTGTTGGCCAAGGGTAAAACTCTGTTTTATGGTCAAAATGTGGAAGAAGAGACAGCAATATAGACCTTTTATAAATACTTCCAAGGTTGCCTGGGAAACCTTTCTACTGGGTTATTTATCATAAGTGAGCAACTGTGCCAGTGGCCCAGGCAATTGTCATTCAGCAAACACATACACAGTCGGAAAGCCGCTATGGATAGGACATGCAGTATGACCTAAGCGGTCATACATCCAAATAATCTCCTTTCACTTCTAGTCCAATCATTTCCTCCTGCTAATTGGAATACTTGTTAAAAGAATAAAAAACAACCCAGTATGTTCCCAACTGTATATGTATTGGTATATCCTTTTTTTTAAAACATTTTCAATATTTTAATTTTTTCATCCCTTAGCGTTTTAATAAAAGCCATAGTTTTTGCCTAGGGGGAACACAATCAAAGACAGAGTATTCCTTGAGACAAGAGTTTTATAAGATAACTGTAGAGGTTCATGGGCACAATTATACTGAGACTTATCATAAATTTTTATAGGAAATGTTAGACAAAAAGAAACAACTAAATTTCTGTATGGTGGATGATCAATCTAGAAAAAAGTGATACAGATGTTATTATTGGCCCTAACTCTTTAAATATGTATGAGAAAGAAATTTTTAAAAATGAGCACAATCATTCTCAGAAATATAATAGTTCCAAGTATTTAGACAGTTAGCTGTGATAAAAATGATGATTTTGCTGCCAGTTCACAACTTCAATACGGGAGTTGTGCAGGGTGCTGCTGATTGTCCGAGTGGTGGGGGATGCGTTACTAGTGCTGCTGACCGGCTCTTGGTTCTGACCGAGCAGAGCTGTGTTGGCAGTAACCGTTAAATTTTAGGATCTACAGCAGCTATGATGGAAACTGAGCCTAATGAATACCAATTACAATCTGGGTGATGGTGAAACCAGCAATGTTTTTTAATACAGAGCCGAAGACAAAATTGAATTACTATGAAGCAAGAAATGGCAGGCATTGAACAGGCTATCCTCCTCTGCTCTATGGAACAAATGTCTTTCAGGAAGCAGCGATGTATCAGTTTGGAACTCTTGCAAAAGCTACTGGGGAAGTTGCTACTGGGCAGTTCATCGTAACGGTTCAGGCGGTGCAAGCAATTGTAATCAGAGTAGCGCTTCGGGTTGAAATGCTATGCAATTGGACCTACAATAACTTAAGCGGCGATACATCAGATGATGTTCGTTTCTGGTGCAACATTCCTTCCTGTTAAATGAAATGTTGTTTAAAGAATAAAAAAACCCCGTAACACACGGGGTTTTTTTATTGTATTTCTAT
>CAWEFA010000114.1:0-15629 GCA_963808135.1 uncultured Bacteroidota bacterium | reverse complement strand
GTTGTAGCCGATGTGGAACACCTGGCGGCGTTCATCGAATAAAAAGCGAAAATCCATCGCGGTCATGGCCGCATTGGCGAGCTCTGCCAGGTCTCGAAAACCGATCAGCAGGGGCAATACCGTCATGCGAGCGGATGTTAGGCCGTCTCCAGTTTTTTACACCACGCCAATGCTGCCTTCATTTTTTAGCGGGAACGGGCTAGCCTTTTTCCATTCTGCAATTGCAATTCGTAGGCTTTTAAGGCCGTTCCTTGTCCATACACCTGCTCTGCCTGCCCCAGCGTCAGCAGGGCCTCCGGCAGGCTATCACGTAACTCCTGCCAGGCGTGCGTTTGTACGAATTCAGCCCGGTCCAGTCGCCAGCAGGCCGAGCCAGGCCGCGACAGATCCAGGCTGCGTTGCATATCTTGCAATTGATGGTGCATCAGGTCGAGATAGAGTTGCAGTTCGGTCAAGGCTTCTGAGTTGAGATTGGGATTATTCTCGAGCAATTCCAATAACCGGCGCGGAACTTTTTCCCCAAGCCCTCGCCTGAGGAGCCCAAGAGCCAATGTCTTTATCCACTGCCTCCGGCCGGTTACTGGACGGGAGCTGATATGTGCGCTAGATGCCGGTTAATTCAACCATGTAAAGGATTCCAGGCTGGGGTGCGGGTTGTTTTCTCCCCGTGAGAGATTGCAAGCTTTCAGCTTGTCCTGAGGATTTTCATAACAGTGTTGTTAACATCAGCAGGGGTCAGAAATTTGCACGTAACCAATTTTTACGTAAACTGGTTGACAGCTTATATTCCCGGAATGAAGCTGATTTTAAAAGAGGCACTTTTCGCGTGCGCGGCGACACAATTGATATCTGCCTGCCTTATAACGATTATGCCTATCGCGTAACTTTTCTGGGGAACGAAATTGAAGAAATAGAATCGTTCAATCCTGTCAGCGGCGCTCATGTTGATTACCTTGATACTGCTCCAATATACCCGGCCAATATTTTTGTTACTTCACAAGACAAAATGAAATCGGCGCTTCAACAAATTCATTTTGACATGACCAAACAAGTTGAATTTTTTAAGAGCATTGGGAAAATATTTGAGGCGAAACGTATTGAAGAACGTGTTATATACGATCTTGAAATGATAAATGAACTTGGCTATTGCGCCGGCATCGAGAATTATTCGCGTTATTTCGACGGTCGTCCTTCCGGCAGCCGCCCATTTTGCCTGCTCGATTATTTTCCAAAAGATTTCATTATGATAATTGACGAAAGCCATGTTACAATACCGCAAATAAGGGCAATGTACGGCGGCGACCATTCGCGTAAGCAAACCCTTGTAGAATATGGTTTTCGGTTGCCTGCTGCAATCGATAACCGCCCTTTGAAATTTGAGGAATTCGAAAAACTTGTTGGACAAACTATTTTTGTCAGCGCCACGCCAGCCGATTATGAATTGGAAAAAGCCGGGGGCGTTATTGTTGAGCAAGTCGTAAGGCCAACAGGATTGCTCGATCCGGCTATCGAAGTCAGGCCCAGCCTTAACCAAATCGACCATCTCATTGGCGAAATAAACCGTCGGGCAGAAAACCACGAAAGAGTTCTTGTTACAACTTTAACAAAACGAATGGCCGAAGAGCTTACCGCATATCTTGCAAGGATGGATATCCGGTGCCAGTATATCCATTCCGATGTTGATACGCTGGAACGCGTTAAAATTATGGATAACCTGCGCAACGGATCGTTCGATGTTTTAATCGGTGTGAACCTGCTTCGTGAAGGTCTGGATTTGCCTGAGGTTTCATTGGTAGCAATTATCGATGCCGATAAAGAAGGTTTTCTTCGTTCAGAAAGGTCGCTTACGCAAACTGCAGGACGTGCTGCCAGAAATATTAATGGTAAGGTAATTATGTACGCCGATAAAATTACCGAAAGCATGCAAAAAACAATAGACGAAACAAACCGCAGGCGCGAAAAACAGTTGAAATATAATGAGGAAAATGAGATTACGCCGCAGCAAATTATAAAAGCCTTGAAACCAATGATAGGCTCAATGTACAGGAGCGATCAGGTAAAAGGATATGCTGAGCCAGAAACCATAGATATTGCTGCAGATCCGGTTATAAGATATATGGATAAAAAAACATTGCAAAAAACAATTGACAAAACCCGAAAAGCTATGGAAGCTGCATCAAAGAAGCTCGATTTTATTGAAGCTGCCCGTTACCGCGATGAAATGTATGCCCTTGAAAAACTTCTACAAGAAAAATAGCCAAATGCCGTTCCCGGATATTTTATTAAATAAATGGCATTGCCAGCAACATGCCTGATAATCCAACCAGAATTATCACTGCAATCCATCCAATAATATTATTTAAAGGTTTATTCACGTATTCACCCATAATTTTTTTGTTATTTACCAAAAGTATCATACAAATAAGTACAACTGGCAACAAAAGCCCATTCACAACCTGCGACCACAGCGATATAGCAATCAGCGGCGCATTTGGGAAAAGTATTATTATTGCTGCGATAGCCAGTATAGAGGTATATAATATAAAAAATTCAGGCGCTTCGTCCCACTTCTTATCAATGCCTGCTTCGAAGCCAAAAGCTTCACAAACATAAAAAGCTGTGGCCAATGGTAATATTGTTGCGGAAAATATGGATGCAATAAAAAGGCCGAAAGCAAATACCAGCGACGCAAGATTTCCTGCCAAAGGTTTTAAGGCCATTGCAGCATCTTTCGCCTCATTAATTTGTATGTTTTTGATATGAAGTGTTGAAGCACAGGCAATAATTATAAAAGCTGCCACTACAACAGTAGCAATACAACCCACAACAATATCAATCAATGTATAGTTGAATTGCTTCATTTTTAAGCCTTTTTCTATAACTGACGATTGCATATAAAACTGCATCCAGGGAGCAATTGTGGTGCCTATTAGTCCAATTACCATTGCGAGGCTTTGAGAATTTATCGCCATTCTCGGATGAATTACCGCCGAGCCAATTTCATTCCAATTAGGTTTGCCCATTATTGCCGAAACTATATAAACCAACAGCGAAACGCTGAAAATAAGAAATATCCTTTCAGCCACTTTATATGTTCCTTTTACGACTAATACCCATACTAAAAATGCCACTATCGGGACTGAAATATATTTAGTTATCCCAAAAATTTCCAAGCTACCTGCAACCCCTGCAAATTCAGTAGTTGTGTTTCCTATATCGGCAATTAACAAACCCATAAAAATAAAAAACGTAACCTTAACGCCGGCATTTTCACGTATAAGATCGGCAAGGCCTTTGCCGGTAACAATGCCCATGCGTGCGTTCATTTCCTGGATTACTATTAAAACAATAAATGAGGGAATCAGTGTCCAAAGCAAATTATAACCATAAACTGCGCCTGCAACCGAGTAGGTTGTTATCCCACCTGCATCGTTATCTACGCTTCCGGTTATAATACCCGGCCCTAAAATTGCCAGAAATAGTGCAATTCTTTTAAAAATGTTTTTTCTATCTTTTAAAAATATTTTCATTACTGAAAAGTTTAACAGCTAATTAAAATAATCATTTTTCAAATATTCTTTTTGAATTTTTTAAAGATGAACCTATTTAGACAGATTGAAAATATTCTATTTTTCGATTAGTTCTTCCAAAACCTTATCGATCATAACCAAACCCTGTATTTTGCTTGAACTGTCAATTACAGGTACAGCCAGTAAGCTATATTTATCGATGATTTCAACAAGGGCATCTATTTTATCGTCATCAAAAACAGTAATGAGCTGCTTGTTCATAATTTGGCTCAGTGGAAGTGTAGGCTCCGAAACAATTAAATCGCGCAAAGAAATTGTAGCCACAAGCCGTTCACGATCATCGACAACCAGGATTGAGTATAAAATATCGGCCTCAGGTTTGGATTTTCGTAATTCTTCGATTACCTGTCCGACGTTGTTGTTTTTATTAAATGCAATATAATCGGCGAACATAACGCTTCCAACAGTATTATCTTTATATTCCAGCAATTCCCTTACATCATCCGATGTCTCTGAAGCCATTTCGTTAAGTAGTTCTTCAGCTTTATCGGGTTCAAGCTGGTCGATAATATCAGCGGCTTCGTGGGCAGGCATTTTTTTAAGCACGTCGGCTGCCTTTTCTTTCGATAATGTTTCAACAACATGAACCTGTGCTTTATCTTCCAATTCTTCCAAAACGTCGGCAGCTTTTTCTTCGTCGAGTGCGGCAAACACATTGATACGGGTTTTACGGTCCATATCCTCAATAATATCGGCCAAATCGGAAGGGTGCAAAGTATGAAGTTTCGTGTAAGAGGTAGATAAACGAATGCCCGACCTCATTGTATCGATTGCCTCGACATCGTCCCATAAAATATAGCGGCTGGGCAAGGTTAAATTAAGCCAGGAAAGAATGGTTTTTATCTGGTGAGATATTCCAATTCTCCTCAGTAGCCCTTCAATTCCAACATCTACAGCAACAACATAAACGCCGGTAGGAATTATTGCCAGCCTGAAATCATTTACCCTAACCAGTTTCCGGCCATTGATATCGACAATCTGCCGATCGAGCAAACTTTCTGCTAAAAAAATTGAATGGGATTTTTCCGGTATTTGTAAATCAATAATGCTATTACATTTAATTACATAATGCGTAACAGCCTTAACAAGCTCAAACTGGGCAAAATCGAGGATTCGCTCTTTTCTCTTAATTTTAGCTTTTACAGCAATTACCCTCGGACGCGTGCCTGAAAGCTCGATTAATAAATCTTTTACTTTACCTAATGGCTTTCCTTCAGGAGAGTAAAATTTTCTATTAATTGTGCGGCTGAAATAAAAGGTTGTTTGAGAAACCATATCTACCTCCTTCTATTTTTGACAAAGAAGGCGGCAAAAGGAAAATTTATTGCGCTATCCTTCTAAATCAATAGTTTTACATAACAATAATTTGCTGGACCTTCGTCCATTTTCGGGCATGTATTGGTAATGGCTGTAAAGCTAAAAAAATATTTTGATAAGATTGAAAATTATTTTTCAAAAAAAATCAACAGTAAAATTCGAACTAAGGATTGAAAAATATGAAACGGAATAATAATGTGTAGGCAGAAGCTGTCTTAAAAACCATCATTGAATAATTCATAATTAGTTACATGAAGAAATTTCAGGAATTCATTGAGATTGCGAACATTTTTTTAACTTAATAACAATTAATTAACAGCGGCCAAAGGTGGTCAATTTACTCCGGCTAAACATGGTCAAGGCCTCCGGCTATTGCAGAAAAGCGATAAATCCATAAAAAAACTTCCATAGGAAACCACTTTTTTTAAGATCATTCCATGAGTATATATTTAGATTTTTCGCCTAAACCAAATCGGGTTAACAGAAGGAATGAAATAAAATAAAATAAAAATTGTTTTTGTTTAAACAAAATATTAATTTTCAAGCTACCAACAAATAATCCAATTATCATGAAACAATTGATTTTATTAATAAGTAAGCCAATCAAAATTTGTAGTAAAAATATTTACTTGTTGTTTGTTATCTCTCTTGTTACAACGTTCAGTTTACCTTCTTTCTCTCAAAAGACATCGGAAATACTTATTGCAACAAATAATTCTTCATATGCTGAAGGATCATTAAGAATAAGCCCTGATAATCGTGTTGTCAATATTGCGAAATTAGATAAAAAGGAGTTTTTAGTTATAAATGGGGTGAAAGAAAAACAGTATGATGAAATTAAAGACTTGCGTTTCAGTTCTGATGGGAAGAGAATAGTGTATGAAGCTAAATCAGGTGATAAATGGTGTGTAGTAATAGATGGCAAAGAAGAAAAACAGTATGATGATATTAAACATTTGCAATTCATGTTCGATGGCAAAAGAATAGTGTATGAAGCTAAATCAGGTAATAAATGGTGTGTAGTAATAGATGGGGTAGAAGAAAAACAATATGATGATATTAAAGACTGGCATTTCATTGATGATGGTAAAAGAATAGTGTATGAAGCTAAATCGGGTGATAAATGGTGTGCAGTAACCGATGGTGTAGAAGAAAAACAGTATGATGATATTAAAGATTTGCATTTCATGTCCGATGGTAAAAGAATAGTGTATGAAGCTGAATCAGGTGATAAATGGTGCTTAGTAACGAATGGTGTAGAAGAAAAAAAGTATGATAAAATTAAAGAATTGCATTTCATTTCCGATAATAAAAGAATAGTATTTGAAGCTGAATCGGGTGGTAAATGGTGTGTAGTAATTGATGGGATTGAAGAAAAACAGTATGATAAGATCAAAGACTTGCAATTCAGTTCTGATGGTAAAAGAATTGTTTATGAAGCTAAATCGGGTGGTAATTGGTGTGTAGTAATAGATGGGAAAGAAGATAAATATTATGATAATATTGGTATTAACGGTGTAAAATTGAGTCCATATGGAACGAGAATAGCTTATGAGGCTAAATCAGACAAAAAGTGGTGTTTAGTGATAGATGGGAAAGAACAGTATGATGCTTCGAGAATGGGTACTATAATTTTCAGTCCAGACGAAAAGAAAGTAGCTTATATTTATTATAATACAGGTATTCATATGGTTGAAGCGATTGTAAGAATTGATAGTACAGAAAAAAAATTTATAAATAGGTCTTATTTTGGAATGCCACCGATTGATTTTATCAACCTATTATTCAGCAATGATGGAAAGAGGGTAACTTATTGGACTAAATCAGGGAATAAATGGTTTGTAGTGACTGATGGGGTAGAAGGTAAACAGTATGATGAAATAAAAGACTTGCGTTTCACTCAAGATGGTAAAAGAGTAGTTTATATGGCTAAATCTGGGAATAAATGGTGTGTAGTAATAGATGGCAAAGAAGAAAAACAGTATAATGATATTGTAGGAAATAGCATTTTCAGTCCTGATGGAATGAGAGTAGCTTATATTGCTAAAACATGGAACAAAGTTTGTGTGGTAGTTGATGGAAAAGAAGATCATGAGTATGATGATATTTTAGGACAGACTACGGTTAATTTTAATGCTTCTAATGGAACAACAACAACAACAGTTATATATGATATTAATTTCAGTCCCGATAGCAAAAGATTAGCTTATGGAGCTAAATCAGGGAATAAATTGGTTGTAGTAATTGATGGGCTGGAAGGTAAACAGTATGATGATTTAAAGACTTGCATTTCATTTCCGATGGTAAAAAAATTGAGTATGAAGCTAAATCAGGAAATAAATGGTGTTTAGTAACCGATGGGGTAGAAGAAAAACAGTATGATGATATTGTAAAACATAGCATTTTAGTAACTGATGGAAAGAAAAGAGTATTTTATATGGCTAAATCAGGAAATAAATGGTGTTTAGTAATAGATGGAAAAGAATCAAAATATTATGATGAAATTTTTAGCCATAATATTATTTTTGACACTCCGAATAGCCTGCATTACCATGCCCTAAATGGCAATAATATTTATTTAGTTGAAGAAGTTTTGGAATAGATATTTTACTAATCATTAAAGCGTTTAATAGTTGGGTCAGCTCACGAAACGGATAAAATATAACGTTAAGAAATAATACGATTATTTAAAGCATTATTTCAGATATTTATTATTTCTTACAAACGATCGTTTATTCACAATAACAAGTTGCTAATAAATTATTTATAAGATATTCAAACATATACTATGTTAATAAATTGTTTGTAACGTCAGCTCTTATCCGGAACTGACGTTAACTTATTAATATCTATTTGTCAAATTATTGAATCGGATTAATTTTTTACATTTGCATGGTAGTTTTAAAAATTCGTTGTGATATTATTTAAATCAATAAGGCTAAATATAGGTAAAGCTCTTCTGAAGAGAAAGCTAAATAATTTTCGCAGGTCTAAGTCGATGTTTAATTTTGAAACTTCAAAATTAATTGGTGTTTTATTTAAAACCGATACCCAGGCGGAATTTGAAATAGTTAAAACCTTTCTTCATTTTTTAACCGATCAGAACAATAAAATTGTTGCTTTGTGTTTTGTTGATGAAAAGAAAGTTCCCGATTATTACTTTTTGCGAAAAGGATTTAATTTTTTCTCAAGGCACGACCTGAATTTCTTCTTTTTACCTAAAACACATTTTATTTTAGACTTTATAGACAAGCCTTTTGATATGTTAATCGATTTGAGCATAGACAATAACTTTCCTTTATTTTACATTAGTAATCTGTCGAAAGCAAAATTCAAAATCGGTAAATTTAATTTCGGGCATAAATGTTTTGATGTTATGATTGATATTAGCAAGAAAAAAAGCATAGAATCCCTTATAGAACAAATAAAAGTATATGTCCCTGTTTTATGCGGGGCAGGTGTTTAAATATTTTTTCAGTTTTCGCTTTTTTAGCTTTTTAAATTATTCCAATAAATTTGATTAAAAGCTCATTTCTTTTCAACATTTGTATTATTCAATTCATTTAATTAAAATAAGATTTAATAATTTTGAATATTAATAAATAGTTTTCTATATGACAATGTCAAATTCTAAATTTAAAGGCACTGGCGTTGCAATCATTACTCCATTCAGGAACGATGACAGCATTGACTTTAAAGCGCTCTCAAAACTGGTCAATTACCAGGTTGAGAACAACACAAATTATATTGTAGCTTTAGGAACAACCGGAGAATCGGTTACTTTGAGCAATGACGAAAAGCGTGCGGTAATCGAAACGATTATTGAATCAGTAGACAGCCGTGTGCCTGTTTTGGTGGGTATTGGCGGCAATAATACCCAGGAAGTTATTAATAAAATCAAATCCTGCGATTTTGAAAAAATTGATGGTATATTATCGGTTTCGCCATATTATAATAAACCCAATCAACTTGGCATATATGAACATTATAAATCTGTAGCATCTACAAGCCCTGTTCCGGTGATTATTTATAATGTGCCTGGTCGCACTGGTTCAAATATTAGCGCTGAAACAACTTTAAAATTGGCCAATGAGTTTAAAAACATTGTGGCAATAAAAGAAGCATCGGGAAATTTTATACAGATAATGGAAATAATTAACAATAAACCAAAAGACTTTATGGTTATTTCCGGCGATGACGCATTGGCGTTCCCTATTATTTGTTTGGGCGGTAGCGGTGTTATTTCGGTTGTTGCTAACCTTTATCCAAAAGAATTTTCGGAAATGGTAACCCTGGCATTGGATAAAAAAATTCAACCGGCTCGCGCCATCCATTACCAAATGATTGATTTAATAAATACATTATTTGCCGACGGAAGCCCGGCAGGCATTAAAGCTGCTTTAGCCATTAAAAAACTTGTAGCCAATCATCTCAGGCTGCCTCTTGTACCGGTTAACGAATCTGTTTTCAATAAGCTTACCGAACAAATGAATGTTTTCGAAGCTAAGGTTTTGTCATCGGTTAAAAATTAATTTTGTATAAATTCTAAAATATTTTTGCATATAGTTCTGCCAGGCTTTGAAAACCTGGCAGGTTTTTTTAACATGAAATGTTCCTTTCTAATAGACTTTTTATAACACAGATTTATGAAAATTGAAGAATTATATAAAATATTTAAAACCCATCCTGCTATTTGCACCGACAGCAGGAATGTTTCGAAAGGTTGCATATTCTTTGCCCTTAAAGGCGATAATTTTGATGGCAACCGTTTTGCAATTGAAGCAATAAATAAAGGTGCATCATATGCAGTTATTGACAATCCGGCTTATAAATCTGGAAATAAATGTATAGTTGTAGATGATGTTTTGGATATTTTGCAAAAATTAGCCTATTATCATAGAAGAAATCTGGGAATTCCAATAATAGCTGTTACAGGCACCAATGGTAAAACTACAACTAAGGAATTGCTTACGGCGGTATTTGAAATGAAATATAAAACCGTCGCTACTAAGGGCAACCTGAACAATCACATCGGCGTACCGCTTACATTATTGGCTATGAATGAAAGCACGGAAATTGGAATTGTTGAAATGGGCGCCAACCATATTGGCGAAATTGATGCCCTCTGCACCATTGCCGGGCCAAATTTTGGCATTATCACAAATATTGGGAAAGCCCATATTGAAGGTTTTGGCTCGCTCGAGGGCGTTGTAAAAGCTAAAACAGAGATGTATAAATATATTGAGAAATATAATGGCTGCGTTTTTTATAATGAAGATAATCTTACATTGAAGAAATTAGCTGAAAATTTAAAATGTAAAACCATAAGCTATGGGACAAGCGAAAATAATTTTTGTAAAGGAAAAATTATATTAGCTTTACCATACCTCACTTTTGAAGTTTTTAATCCTGAAAAAACAAATATTACAGAAAATATTGTTATTAAAACAAATCTTTTTGGAAGCTATAATTTCGAAAATGCTTTAGCTACATTTTGTGCCGGGATATATTTCGATATTCCAATCAAAGACATTAAAAAAGCAATTGCCGAGTACTTTCCGAACAATAACCGGTCTCAGTTAATTCATATCGGCAATAACCTATTGCTGCTTGATTTCTATAATGCCAATCCGTCAAGTATGGAAGCTGCATTAAATGATTTTAGCAAATGTGATGCAAACGGCCTGAAGAAAATATTAATCCTCGGAGAAATGCTCGAATTAGGTCACGAATCGGAAAATGAACATTTGAAAATTATCAAACTTATTGAATCGTTAGGGTTTAAAGAAGTTTATCTTGTTGGTAAAGGCTTTCATATAAACAATTCAGAGAAGTATAATTTTTTTGACAATTCCGAATCGCTTAAAGATTATTTAAATGCAAATAAAATGGAAAACTCATTTATTTTGATTAAAGGTTCCCGTGGAGTAAAAATGGAAAAAATATCCGAATGTTTCCAATAAAAAAATAGATTTTTATTGGAAACTATTTACTATTGCGGTTTTCCGGGTATTCGGAATAAGCATATACGTTTTGCAATTTATCTAAAAGTTCTTTGGGATTAACTGGTTTGGTAATGTAATCATCACATCCGGCATCAAAACATTTTTGTTTATCCTCCGACATAGCAAAAGCTGTTTGGGCAATAATTTTAATCTGTGGTTTATATTTCTTAATTAGCTTAGTGCTTTCAAAACCATTAACTACAGGCATTTTAATATCCATCAACACAACAGAAATATCATTATTTTTCAAACACTCCGAAAAAGCCCGGATGCCATTGTCTGCATGAATAATATTAATCCCGGTGCTGCTCAAAACTTCTTTCAAAAATATAAAGCTAAAATGATCATCTTCTGCAATTAATAAAGTTTTATCCGACCAATCAAAAATATCATTCATTTCAATTGTATTTATTTTGTTTTTTACTTTTTCAAATTACTTAATAATCAAAAAACTGTTACCGGACATTCTATTTTAAAATGGTTTAAAACTTTTAATTTATTATTTCATTATAAGTTAATTTCTTTTTAACAAAATAGCCAACAATAATACTTTTATTCACTAAACTGGGAAATTCAGCATTCTTGTTATTAAGGAAATATGCCGATTTCCTGTATGAAATTAAGTAGGGCAATTTATACCAAAAGTTTGTATGCGCCCTTATAATAGCATAAAAAAATATCAACCGGAAATTAACAATGTATTTTAAGGCAGCAACACTATCAAGCATAAGCCTAATTATAAGCAATTTACATAAATGTCCTGATGGCAGGTTTTTAAACAATAAAAACAGGTTATTCCGAAAGTTTAAAAATGTTTTACGTGGGTTATCCTGGGACAAAACGCCGCCTCCTACGTGAAAAACCGTAACCTGAGGCAAATACATTATTTTATAACCGAACCATTTCATACGCCAGCATAAATCAATTTCTTCCATGTGTGCGAAAAATTCTTTATCAAAACCACCTACTTTGCTAAATACCTCAGCCCTCACGTACATGCACGCGCCTGTTGCCCAGAAAATTTCACATGTATTATCGTATTGCCCCGAATCTTTTTCAACAGTATCAAAAACCCTTCCCCGGCAAAAAGGATATCCGTATTTATCGAGAAAACCTCCGGCTGCCCCGGCATATTCAAACCGTTCTTTATCAATATATCCGCGAAGTTTGGGCATACTGGCGCCTACATCGGTATGAGCATCCATATATTCAATAACCGGCAGAAGCCAGTTTTCCGAAACTTCAACATCGTTGTTTAAGAAAACATAGTACTCGGAATTGATTTGTTTGACGGCTTTGTTATATCCTTCTGCAAATCCATAATTTCTGTCAAACAGAATCAGTTTAATTTGTGGAAAATTTGTTTTAATAAAATCAATAGAATTATCCGAAGAACAATTGTCGGCAATTATAATTTCCACACCTGGCATTGCAGAATATTTTATAATATCAGGCAAAAACTTTTCCAGGTATTTTGCACCATTCCAGTTTAATATAACAACGCTGACTTTGTTCATATTGTTTTAATATTCCTTTAATTTTTTTTCATTAAATGACTGTGTTTCCAGCGTCGGTGAGTCCAAAGCCAATATTCGGGCTGTTTCTTTATTATCTTTTCCAGTAACCGCACATGTGCTTCTGTAATGATTTTTTCATCAACCTGTGAAACATCTTCAAAAAGTTTGGTTACTTCAATTTCATAATAACCAAATTTTTTTGGCATTATATTTAAATAAATAACAGCCTGGCCGGTCTGCCTGGCAATTTTTTCAGGGCCAAGAAAAACAGGGGTATTTTGATTGAGAAAAGTTGTCCAATATTGTATATGGCTTTGCATAGGCGATTGGTCAGAAATAAAACATGATAATGTAAGTGTGCCTTCTTTCTTATATTTTAGTATAGCCCGTATTGCGCCATTCATGGGAATAACATCAGCGCCCGATTTTTCCCGGACTTTTAAAAAAAGCTTATCAATGTATTTATTTGAGAGCGGTTTATATAAACACATGGCATTATATTTTGTATAGCTTGTAACGCCCTCTATCCATTCCCAGTTTCCATAATGTGCCGTAATTACAACGCAATGTTTCCCTTTTTCATAGAGTTCGTGCAACACCTCAACGTTTTTATATTTGACATGTTTTTTAAGTTCGTCATTGGAAATGGTAATTAGCTTAATTATCTCGGTAATTAAACGGCAAAAGTATTTGTAAAATTTCTTTTCAATTTTTATTATTTCTTCAGGTGATTTTTCGGGAAATGAATTTCGCAAGTTTTCACGCACAACTTTTCGCCGGTACCTGACCAGGTAATAAACCGGGTAATACAGACCTTTTGATATAAGCTGAAGTATCCTGAAAGGTAAAAGTGAAATAAACCAAATGATTGGGTATAATATTATGAAACCTATAAACGACATTTTATTTACGACTAAGAAATTTATTAATAATTTTAAAGAACTCGGAGTATATAATAGAATTTGAGGCAACTATTTCACCGCCGAAGATATAATTATCATTACTATTAAAATCGGAATTAAAACCACCGGCTTGGCGGACTATTAAAGATCCGGCAGCAACATCCCAGGGATTTAATCCATATTCGTAAAAAGCATCGAAGCGGCCACATGCAACATAAGCCAAATCGGTGGCAGCAGAGCCAAAACGCCTTACGCCATGAGAGTTTACAAAAAAGTAATCGAGCGATTCGAGGAAAGGCTTTATCTGGCCAAAATCGTAGTAAGGAAATCCAGTGCCTATTAAGGCATTTTTAACCGATGATGTTTCAGATACTTTAATTTCTTTTTTATCCAAGTAAGCTTTACTGCCTTTCCAGGCATAAAAACACTCATCGGCGCAAACTTCATATACAATCCCGACTATAACCTCATTTCCGTCCATCAGGCCTACGCTTATTGCGTAAGGCGGAAGCCCATGTATGAAATTAGTAGTCCCGTCGAGCGGATCGATCACCCAGCGATATTGGACATTTGAATTTGCTACTGAACCTTCTTCTACAATAAAACCGGCTCCGGGAAGAATTTTGTTTAACCCTTCCACCAGTTTCTTTTCTGAAGTTTTATCAACATAAGAAACAAAATTATTTGTGCCTTTAACTTCTATTTTATCGGATGTAAATTTTACTGCTTCCTGTTTTATAAAATTTCCTGTTTCATGAACCAAATCGCAAGCCTGGAAGCAAATTTCCCCTAAATTCATAAATTAATAATTATATGGTAAAGTAAACAATTATTTTCAGCAAGTCAAAATACGAATTGGCGCTAATGAATTAAAATTGCATTGTTGGATTGTTTGGATTTTAATTGACGTGTTTTACTAAAGTTAAAATGAGTGCTTAAAATTTAAAGTTAAAGTCCGCTCAAAGTGTTATTAAATTTTTACTATTGTTTTGCTTTTCTATTTTATCTTCTTTCAATACAATCATATCGTAAATTATTTTTAACCAAATGAAGATACATGGGAAAACTTTAATTGAATAAGGAATGAAAATTTCATCGCGTATAAATCTTGGAAAAATATCAGTTGGCGATAAGGATGTAAATATAATAGCACACAAAAAAAGGATAATATTTAATGTGCTTTTTTCACTTGCCATGAACCATAGCGATACTCCCGCCATTGCAATAATGAAAGTAGGCGATTCGGCTTTGTGGTTAAATATTACAACCCATAACAAAATGGAAGTTAAAGTTAAAAACCTAAATGTGTAATTTTTATATTCCTTGAACTTCAACAATGGCGTTAGAAAAGCTATTACGCCCAATATTAATATAATTAGTTTATTCCCAAACCCAAACCATAAATGAACCCAGTCCATAACAGAGTAGCCATTAGAATAGGAATGATCATTATTTAATAAATGGCCCCAGCTTAAATAAAGAAATTTCAACTGATTAAAATTAACAAATAATATAGGCAAAGCAAACAAAACCAATGACCAGAAAAGAGTATATAGGGCCAATTTCCATTTATTTGGATAAAAAATAAATAGCGCTAACCCTACTATCCCGAATAATTTAATAAATATGGAAAAAACAATACAAAAAGTTGCCAATAAATAGTTTTGTTTTTCCAGTAATCCGAACGATAATATAATTAACCCGGCTATTAATGCATTCGACTGCTGGTTCTGTATTGAAGTCATTAACTCTATTGAACATGCTATGAGCACCAGTCCTTTTTGTGTTTTATTAAGTATTGGTAAATAATAAACTGCAAAAAATAAAACAAAGGCATTGAATATATTCCAAAGATTTAAACCAATTAAATCGGGAAAGATTGTAAATATCCTGAAGAATACCGAAAATGCAGGGCTGTATTTATAAAAGTCCCAATGTTCTTTAGGATATAGTTGGTACAAATCTTTGTTTTCAACTAAATGGGCATACGATTGCTTAAAAATAATATAGTTGTTATAATGTGTATATTTTTCGCCATTGTCAAGAAACGTTTTCTCTTTCTGAAAAAAAGACTGGAAGCTTGCAAATACAGCCAAAAGTAAAAATAATGTTACAATTACTTTATAATTCGATATTGTTTTGATAATCGCATTCATTTAGTTTAATTTATTACAAACAAACTTTCACGGCTACATTCCGTGTAAGGTATGTCCGTAGGACGAACCCTGCCAGACAAATATAATTAGAAAGCTTAAAAGTACAAAATTCACTGAAACCGCTATGTTTCATGAGCCGTTG
>CAWEFA010000113.1:0-16312 GCA_963808135.1 uncultured Bacteroidota bacterium | reverse complement strand
TCGAATGCGGGCTGCAGACCCTTGGCGTCGTCATCCTCTTCGGCAAAGTCCACCTGCTCGTGCACGAGCCGCACTGCAGCGCGCGCCACATCGATGGCTACGTTGCCGCCGCCAACCACCACGACACGCTTGCCAAGCTCAATCTCGAAGCCAAGATTTACATTAAATGAGGAAGTCAATGCCGTTATAAACGCCGGCGAGGTGTGCCCCGGGGATGCTCAGTTCACGGCCCTTGTTGCATCCGGCGGCCGGCAGAACCAATCGAACTGGGCACGTAGATCGGCGAAGGATACGTCGCGGCCCAGGGTCACGCGCGTATGCAGTTTTACGCCGAGGGAGAGGATGTTATCCACTTCCATCTTGATGATCTCGCGAGGCAGGCGAAACTGTGGGATGCCCAGATAGAGCATGCCGCGGCGAATTACATGGGCTTACGCGCGTGCGCGGGTTTACACAGGACGATGCCCATCTGTTTTGTCGTCCCGACCAGACGGATAAAAGAGGAATTCATTAAAGTAATTGACATAATCCTTTACATTTTTAAAATACTCGATTTTAATGAATACAATGTCCAAATTTCACTGCGCGACCCAAACAACAAAGAAAAATATATAGGCAGCGATGAAAACTGGCAGAAGGCTGAAGATGCTATTATTGAAGCAACAAAGGAACGGGATTTAAAAGCAACTATTGAAATTGGTGAAGCGGCATTTTATGGCCATAAGCTCGATTTTATGGTAAGAGATGCCATAGGTCGTAGGTGGCAATTGGGGACAATACAAGTTGATTATAACTACGGAAATGCTTTATCTCATATATAGCGCTGATGTTAACGCCACAGGCCGGTTATGAGCCACAGGGCGCATTGGTTCATTAAAACGGTTTGTTGCAGTGCTTATAGAGGATACTGTTGGCAAATTTCCGCTTTGGTTAACCCCCGATTAGGCCGTTATAATCCCTGTAAGTGAAAAATTTCATGATTACTCAGAAAAAGTTTTAAAATTGCTAAATAATTACGATATTCGCACCTTAATTGATTTCAGGAACGAAAAATAGGTAAGAAGATAAGGACAAGATGAATTAAAACGGATTTCTTACCTGCTTGTCGTTGGTGAAAAAGAGGAAAGCGCCGGTACTGTTGCTGTCCGTAAGCAAGGCGAAGGCGATAAGGGCATTATGAAAGTCGAAGAATTTGCTGGTTTTATTAATGAAGAAATTAAAAAACAGCTTTCTTAGAAATAGAAAAATAATTATTAACCTAAAGTAGGAGGGCAAAAACATAAGAGAAAATTCTTTCATCCCCGGATTTCGCAGACCAATAATTCAAAGAAATAGCGAAAAGTTACATAGAATAAATAATGGCATTAAAGCAAAAACTGTTCGCGTTGTTGGTGAAAATGTTAATGAGCAAGGAATTATTACCTTGCAGGAAGCTTTGAAATTAGCTGACGAATTGGATTTAGATTTAGTTGAAATATCTCCAAATGCCAATCCACCGGTTTGTAAAGTCATTGATTATCAAAAGTTTCTTTACCAGCAAAAAAAGAAACAAAAAGAAATCAAGGCGAAAACCGCAAAGGTCGTGCTTAAAGAAATACGTTTCGGGCCAAATACCGATGAGCATGATTATAATTTCAAACTGAAACATGCGCAGAACTTTCTTCATGATGGCGCCAAAGTAAAGGCTTTCGTGTTTTTTAAGGGACGGTCGATTTTATATAAAGAACAGGGAGAAATTTTGCTTCTCAGGTTAGCCCAGGATTTGGAAGAAATAGGAAAAGTTGAACAATTGCCCAAACTTGAAGGGAAGAGAATGAGTATACTGCTAACGCCAAAAGGATTAAAAAAATAATAACATCAGATAAATTTATAAAATTAAGATTAGTTGAAATGCCAAAAATGAAAACAAATTCCGGTGCATCGAAGAGGTTTTCAATCACCGGGTCGGGAAAAATAAAAAGAAAACATGCTTATAAACGCCACATTCTTACAAAAAAAACAAAAAAACAAAAAAGGAACCTCGGTTATTTTTCAATAATTGATAAGGCCGATTTAAGCAATGTTCAAAGTTTATTAGCAATTAAGTAAAATATTAAAATTAATTAAATTAATAACTGAATTATTAGCAATAAAAGATCCCGTTTCTCGGGACGCTAAAATTCTAAAAGCAAATAAATATGCCACGTAGTGTAAATTCAGTAGCATCGCGCGCAAGAAGAAAGAAAATTTTAGATCGCACAAAAGGTAATTTCGGTCCGCGCGGCAATGTTTGGACGGTAGCGAAGAATACCTGGGAAAAAGGCCAACAGTACGCCTTTAATGACCGCAGGAATAAAAAAGGTGAATTTCGCGCCCTTTGGATACAACGTATCAATTCGGCAGTGAGGCCTTTTGGGTTGAATTATTCGAAATTTATCGGGTTGGTAAACAGAAAAGGAATTGCCCTTAACAGGAAAGCTTTGGCCGATCTTGCAATGAACAATCCAAAAGCATTCGAAGCAGTTGTAAATACAATAAAATAATTTTTATTGAACGTATTGAAATGGGGAGGCTGTAGTAGCTTCCTTTTTTTTTAACAGGAATATAAAATTATAAATTCATTGCAGTCATGAAAATAGCGCTAATAGGTTATGGAAAAATGGGCAGGGAAATTGAAAAAACAGCCCTTTCCCGGAATCATGAAATATCAATGAAAATAGATATTGACAACATAGCGGAATTCGAAAAAATGAATACCGATGTTGCTGATGTAGCTATCGAATTCACAACGCCGCAAACATCCTTTGAAAATATTATTAAATGTTTTAATGCAGGCGTTCCTGTTGTGTGCGGCACTACAGGCTGGAATGACAAGCTCGCAGAAATTCAAAAAGTATGCCTCAATAAAAATCTTGCTTTTTTCTGGGCTTCGAATTTCAGTGTTGGAGTTAATATTTTCTTTAAGCTCAATCAATACCTTGCTAAGGTTATGAATTATTATGTCAATTATGAACCTTCAATAACCGAAATTCATCACGTGCATAAAAAAGATGCGCCAAGCGGTACTGCGATTACTTTAGCAGAAGGGCTGCTGAAAAATCATAAAATGAAAGAAATATGGAAACTTTATCCTGATAAAGGGCGCGAAATTCTTACCATTGAAGCACAAAGAACAGGTGAAGTGCCCGGGACACATATTATAAAATATGATTCGGAAGTTGATTATATTGAAATCGTCCATTCTGCCAAAAACAGGCAGGGCCTTTCATTAGGAGCTGTAATGGCTGCAGAATTTATAAAAGATAAAAAAGGAATATTCACAATGGATGATTTGTTGAATATAGTTATACCTTAGCAACATTTTATAAAAAATTCGGGTTAAAAACTCAACTTATTTACAAAATAATTATATATGAAACCCACATGTTAAACAAGTGTAACACAAAGAACGGATGAATAAAATCTTAGCAAACAACACAAGTAGTTTGAATGTTGAAACATGTGGTTTCCATCCGACCTTTGAAATTTAAATTTTATACGTATGAAAAAATTTATAGCTTTCCTTCGCAATAAATACCTGAGATTTGGAACTGCATTAATAATTTATATCCTATGGGTAATATGGCTGGGAAATTACTGGTTTTTACTGGGCTTACCCATAGTGTTTGACATTTATATAAGCAAAAAAATAAATTGGGCGCCCTGGAAAAAAAGACATGGTAAAAACTCAACCCTGGTTGAATGGCTTGATGCTATTATTTTTGCTGTTGTAGCTGTTACTATTATCAATATCTTTCTTTTTCAGAACTACAAAATCCCAAGCGGCTCAATGGAAAAGACCCTGTTAATTGGGGACCATCTGTATGTTAGCAAAGTCAGCTTTGGGCCTCGCTTGCCTAATACCCCTATTTCATTTCCTTTTGCCCAAAATATACTTTGGGACAATGTGCCTTCTTTTACAACTTGGATACAATGGCCATACAAACGGTTAACAGGATTTGGAAATGTTAAAAATGACGATATTGTTGTTTTCAATTTTCCCGAAGGCGACACAGTGGCGCTTGAGAAAAGCGAGCAAAGCTATTACGGCATTATACGCGAAAAGGAGTATGAATTAAAAACAATGTATTCCAATTTCAGGACAGAAATGGACATAACCGGCGATGAATACTACAATGAAGCCAGAAAATATATTTGGGACAATAACACCATTGTTTACCGTCCGGTTGATAAAACCGATAACTATGTAAAGCGCTGCGTTGCTATAGCTGGCGATACATTGAAAATAATAAACAGAAAAGTTTTCATTAATGGCAAACCTCAAAAATTTTACAAAGGCATTCAATATATGTACAATGTTATTACCAACGGAATACCTATGAATTCAAAAGTTTTGGATGATATGGGTATTTCAGAAAATGAAATCACGCCTACAATGCAAGGTTACATGATGCCGTTAACGAATGAAAATATAGAAAGGATCAAGCAATTCAGCAATGTACTTAAAGTAGATTCATTGTGTATGGAAGCCGGACAGTACGACTTCCACGTTTTCCCTCACGACCCGCGCTATCCCTGGAACCAGGATAACTTCGGCCCTCTTTATATTCCAAAAAAAGGAGCTGCCATTAAAATTAACACCGGCAATTTATCTTTATATAGCAGAATTATTGGCCATTACGAGCATAATAAGTTGGAAGTAAAAAATAAAATTATCTACATCAATGATAAACCGGCATCGGAATATACTTTTAAAATGAACTATTATTTTATGATGGGCGATAACAGGCATAATTCACTCGATTCAAGGTTCTGGGGATTTGTCCCGGAGGATCATGTAATTGGCAAGCCGATTTTTATTTGGCTATCGCTCGATGAAAATAAAAGCTTCCTCGCAAAAATAAGGTGGCGCAGGATGTTTAAAATTGTATAAATAAAATTTTATTTTCGTGCAATCTTTTCATGGCTTAATCTTATAAGTATATCAATACTAAAAATGAAGCCTAAAACAAGTAAATCAAAGAAAGTTAAAAAAAGGAATTCCTGGTTAAAAGCTCTGTTGACGGCATTTATCCTATTACTGGTTATCAGGGCATTGATTTTTCAGACATATATTATTAATTCTTCATATATGGCCGGAAGCCTGATGCCTGGCGATTGGGTTATTATCAATAAACTTGCCTACGGGCCAAGACTGCCAATTACCTTATTTGCCCTGCCTTTTACTTCGTTACGCACCAGTTCCTCATCCGGTAAATATTATCTCGATTGGATAAAACTGCCTTATTACCGCATGACTGGTTATGATAAAATTAAAGCAAAAGATATAATTGCATTTAATTCCCCTTTTGAAGAAGAAGCTCCTTTGGACATGCGTATTGCTTTTACGAAAAGATGTGTTGGGCTTCCGGGCGATACTTTAAGAATAATCAACAACAGGCTATTTGTTAATCGCGCAGAAATGAAAATAGAAAATGCCCAATTTGAATATTCTGTTAAAATAAAAGGCAGATATTTAAGTAAATCAACAATAAAAAATACCACATAAGCGAAGGATCTGAAATAAGCGCATATGGCGATTACGATCTTTTTCTTGTTAGAAAGCCAGGCTGACAGCCTGAAACTTGATAAAAGTATTGTTAAAGTTATCAGCGAGCCTGTTATAAATTTCGATAAAGGTTATGTATTTCCTCACGACTTAAGGCTTAAAATGGACATTAAACAATTATGGCCCGATTATTATCCCAAAGGCTGGAAAGCAGTTGAACCTCAATGCCAGGAATATTTTAATATATTTCAGCTTATTGGAAAAATATCAAGGATGTTCGGTTAGTTATTCAGACGACATATATTTATAAATAAGAAATTTGTAAAGAGTTATTTATTCAAAAACAATTATTATTTTGTTCTTGACGATAACAGGGATAATTCCAAAGATTCCCGTTTATGGGGTTTCCTGCCTGAAGACCATATTATTGGAAAAGTTTCGTTTATCTTAACTTCTTTTGATCCTTCAGCCTCAGATATGTCAACAATTAGGTGGAAAAGGATATTTAAAAAACTTTAAAAAACTTTGAGGCCGAAGTTCGTTTTTTAAACTTTTTAAATAATTCGAACTTTTGTCAAAAAGCAGAAATTGAATGGTGCTCTTAAAAAACTTAATTGCACATATTCAACTTCTGCTTTTTGACAAAAGTTCGAATTATTTAAAAAGTTTAAAAAACGAACTTTGGCCTCAAAGTTTTTTAAAGTTTTTTAAATATCCTTTTCCACCTGATTGTTGATAAACCTGAGGCTGAAGGATCAAAAGAAGTTAAGATAAACGAAACTTTTCCAATAATATGGTCTTCAGGCAGGAAACCCCATAAACGGGAATCTTTGGAATTATCCCTGTTATCGTCAAGAACAAAATAATAATTGTTTTTGAATAAATAACTCTTTACAAATTTCTTATTTATAAATATACTGTCGTCTGAATAACTAACCGAACATCCTTCATATTTTTCCAATAAGCTGAAATATATTAAAATATTCCTGGCATTGAGGTTCAACTGCTTTCCAGCCTTTGGGATAATAATCGGGCCATAATTGTTTAATGTCCATTTAAGCCTTAAGTCGTGAGGAAATACATAACCTTTATCGAAATTTATAACAGGCTCGCTGATAACTTTAACAATACTTTTATCAAGTTTCAGGCTGTCAGCCTGGCTTTCTGACAGAAAAAGATCGTAATCGCCATATGCGCTTATTTCAGATCCTTCGCTTATGTGGTATTTTTCTATTGTTGATTTACTTAAATATCTGCCTTTTATTTTAACAGAATATTCAAATTGGGCATTTTCTATTTTCATTTCTGCGCGATTAACAAATAGCCTGTTGTTGATTATTCTTAAAGTATCGCCCGGAAGCCCAACACATCTTTTCGTAAAAGCAATACGCATGTCCAAAGGAGCTTCTTCTTCAAAAGGGGAATTAAATGCAATTATATCTTTTGCTTTAATTTTATCATAACCAGTCATGCGGTAATAAGGCAGTTTTATCCAATCGAGATAATATTTACCGGATGAGGAACTGGTGCGTAACGAAGTAAAAGGCAGGGCAAATAAGGTAATTGGCAGTCTTGGCCCGTAGGCAAGTTTATTGATAATAACCCAATCGCCAGGCATCAGGCTTCCGGCCATATATGAAGAATTAATAATATATGTCTGAAAAATCAATGCCCTGATAACCAGTAATAGGATAAATGCCGTCAACAGAGCTTTTAACCAGGAATTCCTTTTTTTAACTTTCTTTGATTTACTTGTTTTAGGCTTCATTTTTAGTATTGATATACTTATAAGATTAAGCCATGAAAAGATTGCACGAAAATAAAATTTTATTTATACAATTTTAAACATCCTGCGCCACCTTATTTTTGCGAGGAAGCTTTTATTTTCATCGAGCGATAGCCAAATAAAAATCGGCTTGCCAATTACATGATCCTCCGGGACAAATCCCCAGAACCTTGAATCGAGTGAATTATGCCTGTTATCGCCCATCATAAAATAATAGTTCATTTTAAAAGTATATTCCGATGCCGGTTTATCATTGATGTAGATAATTTTATTTTTTACTTCCAACTTATTATGCTCGTAATGGCCAATAATTCTGCTATATAAAGATAAATTGCCGGTGTTAATTTTAATGGCAGCTCCTTTTTTTGGAATATAAAGAGGGCCGAAGTTATCCTGGTTCCAGGGATAGCGCGGGTCGTGAGGGGAAAACGTGGAAGTCGTACTGTCCGGCTTCCATACACAATGAATCTACTTTAAGTACATTGCTGAATTGCTTGATCCTTTCTATATTTTCATTCGTTAACGGCATCATGTAACCTTGCATTGTAGGCGTGATTTCATTTTCTGAAATACCCATATCATCCAAAACTTTTGAATTCATAGGTATTCCGTTGGTAATAACATTGTACATATATTGAATGCCTTTGTAAAATTTTTGAGGTTTGCCATTAATGAAAACTTTTCTGTTTATTATTTTCAATGTATCGCCAGCTATAGCAACGCAGCGCTTTACATAGTTATCGGTTTTATCAACCGGACGGTAAACAATGGTGTTATTGTCCCAAATATATTTTCTGGCTTCATTGTAGTATTCATCGCCGGTTATGTCCATTTCTGTCCTGGAATTGGAATACATTGTTTTTAATTCATACTCCTTTTCGCGTATAATGCCGTAATAGCTTTGCTCGCTTTTCTAAGCGCCACTGTGTCGCCTTCGGGAAAATTGAAAACAACAATATCGTCATTTTTAACATTTCCAAATCCTGTTAACCGTTTGTATGGCCATTGTATCCAAGTTGTAAAAGAAGGCACATTGTCCCAAAGTATATTTTGGGCAAAAGGAAATGAAATAGGGGTATTAGGCAAGCGAGGCCCAAAGCTGACTTTGCTAACATACAGATGGTCCCCAATTAACAGGGTCTTTTCCATTGAGCCGCTTGGGATTTTGTAGTTCTGAAAAAGAAAGATATTGATAATAGTAACAGCTACAACAGCAAAAATAATAGCATCAAGCCATTCAACCAGGGTTGAGTTTTTACCATGTCTTTTTTTCCAGGGCGCCCAATTTATTTTTTTGCTTATATAAATGTCAAACACTATGGGTAAGCCCAGTAAAAACCAGTAATTTCCCAGCCATATTACCCATAGGATATAAATTATTAATGCAGTTCCAAATCTCAGGTATTTATTGCGAAGGAAAGCTATAAATTTTTTCATACGTATAAAATTTAAATTTCAAAGGTCGGATGGAAACCACATGTTGCAACATTCAAACTACTTGTGTTGTTTGCTAAGATTTTATTCATCCGTTCTTTGTGTTACACTTGTTTAACATGTGGGTTTCATATATAATTATTTTGTAAATAAGTTGAGTTTTTAACCCGAATTTTTTATAAAATGTTGCTAAGGTATAACTATATTCAACAAATCATCCATTGTGAATATTCCTTTTTTATCTTTTATAAATTCTGCAGCCATTACAGCTCCTAATGAAAGGCCCTGCCTGTTTTTGGCAGAATGGACGATTTCAATATAATCAACTTCCGAATCATATTTTATAATATGTGTCCCGGGCACTTCACCTGTTCTTTGTGCTTCAATGGTAAGAATTTCGCGCCCTTTATCAGGATAAAGTTTCCATATTTCTTTCATTTTATGATTTTTCAGCAGCCCTTCTGCTAAAGTAATCGCAGTACCGCTTGGCGCATCTTTTTTATGCACGTGATGAATTTCGGTTATTGAAGGTTCATAATTGACATAATAATTCATAACCTTAGCAAGGTATTGATTGAGCTTGAAGAAAATATTAACTCCAACACTGAAATTCGAAGCCCAGAAAAAAGCAAGATTTTTATTGAGGCATACTTTTTGAATTTCTGCGAGCTTGTCATTCCAGCCTGTAGTGCCGCACACAACAGGAACGCCTGCATTAAAACATTTAATAATATTTTCAAAGGATGTTTGCGGCGTTGTGAATTCGATAGCTACATCAGCAACATCGGTATTCATTTTTTCGAATTCCGCTATGTTGTCAATATCTATTTTCATTGATATTTCATGATTCCGGGAAAGGGCTGTTTTTTCAATTTCCCTGCCCATTTTTCCATAACCTATTAGCGCTATTTTCATGACTGCAATGAATTTATAATTTTATATTCCTGTTAAAAAAAAAGGAAGCTACTACAGCCTCCCCATTTCAATACGTTCAATAAAAATTATTTTATTGTATTTACAACTGCTTCGAATGCTTTTGGATTGTTCATTGCAAGATCGGCCAAAGCTTTCCTGTTAAGGGCAATTCCTTTTCTGTTTACCAACCCGATAAATTTCGAATAATTCAACCCAAAAGGCCTCACTGCCGAATTGATACGTTGTATCCAAAGGGCGCGAAATTCACCTTTTTTATTCCTGCGGTCATTAAAGGCGTACTGTTGGCCTTTTTCCCAGGTATTCTTCGCTACCGTCCAAACATTGCCGCGCGGACCGAAATTACCTTTTGTGCGATCTAAAATTTTCTTTCTTCTTGCGCGCGATGCTACTGAATTTACACTACGTGGCATATTTATTTGCTTTTAGAATTTTAGCGTCCCGAGAAACGGGATCTTTTATTGCTAATAATTCAGTTATTAATTTAATTAATTTTAATATTTTACTTAATTGCTAATAAACTTTGAACATTGCTTAAATCGGCCTTATCAATTATTGAAAAATAACCGAGGTTCCTTTTTTGTTTTTTTGTTTTTTTTGTAAGAATGTGGCGTTTATAAGCATGTTTTCTTTTTATTTTTCCCTACCGGTGATTGAAAACCTCTTCGATGCACCGGAATTTGTTTTCATTTTTGGCATTTCAACTAATCTTAATTTTATAAATTTATCTGATGTTATTATTTTTTTAATCCTTTTGGCGTTAGCAGTATACTCATTCTCTTCCCTTCAAGTTTGGGCAATTGTTCAACTTTTCCTATTTCTTCCAAATCCTGGGCTAACCTGAGAAGCAAAATTTCTCCCTGTTCTTTATATAAAATCGACCGTCCCTTAAAAAACACGAAAGCCTTTACTTTGGCGCCATCATGAAGAAAGTTCTGCGCATGTTTCAGTTTGAAATTATAATCATGCTCATCGGTATTTGGCCCGAAACGTATTTCTTTAAGCACGACCTTTGCGGTTTTCGCCTTGATTTCTTTTTGTTTCTTTTTTTGCTGGTAAAGAAACTTTTGATAATCAATGACTTTACAAACCGGTGGATCGGCATTTGGAGATATTTCAACTAAATCTAAATCCAATTCGTCAGCTAATTTCAAAGCTTCCTGCAAGGTAATAATTCCTTGCTCATTAACATTTTCACCAACAACGCGAACAGTTTTTGCTTTAATGCCATTATTTATTCTATGTAACTTTTCGCTATTTCTTTGAATTATTGGTCTGCGAAATCCGGGGATGAAAGAATTTTCTCTTATGTTTTTGCCCTCCTACTTTAGGTTAATAATTATTTTTCTATTTCTAAGAAAGCTGTTTTTTAATTTCTTCATTAATAAAACCAGCAAATTCTTCGACTTTCATAATGCCCTTATCGCCTTCGCCTTGCTTACGGACAGCAACAGTACCGGCGCTTTCCTCTTTTTCACCAACGACAAGCAGGTAAGGAATCCGTTTTAACTCATTGTCCCTTATCTTCTTACCTATCTTTTCGTTCCTGAAATCAATTAAGGTGCGAATATCGTAATTATTTAGCAATTTTAAAACTTTTTCTGAGTAATCATGAAATTTTTCACTTACAGGGATTATAACGGCCTGATCGGGGGTTAACCAAAGCGGAAATTTGCCAACAGTATGTTCTATAAGCACTGCAACAAACCGTTCTAATGAACCGAATGGCGCCCTGTGGATCATAACCGGCCTGTGGCGTTGATCATCAGCGCCTATATATTCGAGATCAAAGCGTTCCGGTAAGTTATAATCAACTTGTATTGTCCCCAATTGCCACTTACGACCTATGGCATCTCTTACCATAAAATCGAGCTTAGGGCCATAAAATGCCGCTTCACCAATTTCAATAGTTGCTTTTAAATCCCGTTCCTTTGTTGCTTCAATAATAGCATCTTCAGCCTTCTGCCAGTTTTCATCGCTGCCTATATATTTTTCTTTGTTGTTTGGGTCGCGCAGTGAAATTTGGACATTGTATTCATTAAAATCGAGTATTTTAAAAATGTAAAGGATTATGTCAATTACTTTAATGAATTCCTCTTTTATCTGGTCGGGACGACAAAACAGATGGGCATCGTCCTGTGTAAACCCGCGCACGCGCGTAAGCCCATGTAATTCGCCGCTTTGTTCGTACCTGTAAACTGTCCCGAATTCGGCCAGTCTTATAGGCAGGTCTTTATAGGAACGCGGCTTGCTTTTATATATTTCGCAATGGTGAGGGCAATTCATCGGTTTTAATAAAAACTCTTCACCTTCGGCTGGTGTGTGTATCGGTTGAAATGAATCTTTTCCATATTTAGCGTAATGACCGGAAGTAACATATAATTCTTTTTGGCCTATGTGAGGCGTAATTACCTGCTGATAGCCATTTTCTTTTTGCACTTTCCGTAAGAAATTTTCAAGCCTTTCACGAAGTTGGGCTCCACGGGGCAACCATAAAGGCAATCCCTGGCCAACTTTTTCGGAAAACATAAATAATTCAAGATCTTTCCCTATTTTCCTGTGGTCGCGGAGTTTTGCCTGCTCAAGCATTTCCAGATAGTCGTCGAGCAATTTTTGTTTTGGGAAAGAAATTCCATATATGCGCGTAAGCTGTTTGTTTTTTTCATTGCCCCGCCAATAAGCGCCGGCAATGCTGAGAAGTTTTATCGCTTTAATGTAACCCGAATCGGGAAGGTGGGGGCCGCGGCAAAGATCGACGAAATTACCCTGGGAATAAAGCGTAATTGTGCCGTCTTCAAGTTCATTAATAAGTTCGAGTTTATATGGGTCTCCTTTTTTATTAAAAAAATCAAAAGCTTCTTTTTTGGTAACTTCTTTACGGATATATGAATTTTTCTGACGTGCAAGGTCGATCATTTTTTGCTCGACTTTAGCGAGATCGGCTTCGGTAATAATTTGTCCATTGCCGGGATCGACATCATAATAAAAACCATTTTCAATTGCCGGGCCAATGCCAAATTTTATTCCGGGATATATAGCTTCAAGAGCTTCAGCCATAAGATGTGCAGATGAATGCCAGAAAGCATGTTTCCCTTCGTTATCGTCCCACCTATGAAGCTTAATTGTAGCATCTGTTTTTACAGGACGAGTGGCATCCCATGCTTCACCGTTGACTGTTGCAGCAATAACCTCATTCGCAAGCGAATTGCTTATGCCTTTGGCAATATCTAATGCAGTTATGCCTTCAGGAAATTCACGAACCGAGTTATCGGGAAATGTAATCTTTATCATCTGTAATTGGCTGTTTTTAAAGCACGCAAAGATAATTTTATTTGACTAATAGTTGAAATTTTATTAAATTTTAATTATTTGCCGCTAAAAGTATTTAAGAAAATACTGAAATGGACATTGCCATATTTACGTTCTTCTTTAAAATTCGGGTGCTTTTCGAAATTATTGAATTTAGAGTGCTCGAGAATAAACCAACCGTCTGTGTTAAGCAGGTTTCTTGAAAATATTTTTTCTGCAATTAATTCCAAATTCTCCAAATCATAAGGAGGATCGGCAAAGATGATGTCATAACCCGGTTTGCAATTATCGAGATATTTGAAAGCATTTCCATTTATTAATGTAATTTCTTCAACCCCTAAAAGCTTTAAAGCTTCTTTAATTAACCTGATATTTTTATAATCAATTTCAACCAATTCAACTTGCCGACAGCCTCGTGAAATAAATTCGAGGCTTATGCTGCCTGTTCCTGAAAAAAGGTCTAATACCCTGGCTTTATCAAAAAAGAAGTAATTGTTTAAAATATCGAAAATACCTTCTTTGGCAAAGTCGGTTGTTGGCCTGGCATTAAAAGATTTATTCTTAAGCGCTTGCCTGCTTTTAAATTTTCCGCTTATAATCCGCAATAAAATAGGTTTAAAAGGTTTACGAATCGATGCCGGCTTGACATTTGAAAATTCAGAATGTTATTTAATTCGGGGGTTAATGAGTCAAAACTAATTGTATTAAACATTTTTCCCAATTCGTTTTTCATTTCTGAATCTTCGTCTATCTGTCCGGAAAGATACATTTTGCTGGTATTGGGTTTTATTGAAAAGAGATTAAGGATGTTTGCAACAAAGAATAACACGTCGGAATATTTTTTATAGAAAAACGAATTAAATAAAAGTATTTTACTGTTACGGTTTATTAGAACATCGAAAAAGTCGTTTGCAAAATGGATATGTATGCTTGGCATATTATCTTCATTTTTTCTTATTTCAATTGCATTGTAAATAAACGGAACGCTATGATGTGAGTATATTATATCGGCATACTTGGTTTCTAAAAGCTCTTCAAGATAAACCGGAATTGTAAAGATTACAAAAGCCTCAGCAGGCTTTATTTCCTGGAAATGTATTAAATCTTTGTCATCCACGTCATGATGAAATCTTAGGAATACCCTGAGATTCTTAGAGTCAAAAAGGCTTTCCGGAACGAGCATTCCCCTTAAAGACTGATATTGAAATATTACTTTGCTAAATTTATTTGAAAGCAACGGCTCTTCATTAAATATATTGGTTAACGATTGTTTAATTTCAGTTTCGCTGACTGAGTTGAAAGTTATTTGTTTTAAGCCAATGTATTTTTTTTCTTCAATATCGAAAATTATATAAGAAAACGCATTGCTTTCCAGTTGCATTGCGAGATAATATTTCTTTGTATCATCCAATTGTAAATTAACATCGAATGTATTTACTGTTTCCATATTTTCAGGTTATTGGTATTTATAAAAGTGTTAAAATAATATTGTTAATATACAATTTAAACAAAATTAAGAAAAAATTGATACTTTATATAATTTGTTTTGCAGGCATTGCTTATGTTAAACAATGCAATATATCATTTGTTCCCGAATGAATTGCCTAATTTCAATAATGATATTTTATATTGCAGGATTATTGTAAGAATTGACTCAGCCGCAATTTCGCACCGATATAGAAAATTTCTAAATTATTCAGGTTAACTTTGAATTTCATCATATGCCAATGTTATCAGAGCGCTTAGAAAATAATATTTTAAATAAATTAGGCGAAGTCCCAACTGAAGGCCAAAGAAAACTTATAAAGCTAATTTCGGATTTTATTCTTAACAATAACGATAATGAAATATTTCTCCTTACAGGTTATGCCGGAACGGGCAAAACGTTGGTGATTTCGGCAGTAATTAATGCACTGGCGGATTTTAAAATCAAAACAATTTTAATGGCGCCAACAGGAAGGGCAGCCAAAGTTTTAAGTAGTTTTTCAGAAAATCAGGCATTTACCATACACAAGAAAATATATAAGCAGCAATCATCTAAAGATGGCATGGGAAAATTCGTGCTTGGCAAAAACCTTAATTCAGGAACCTTTTATTTAGTCGATGAGGCATCGTTGATAGGCAACCAACAGACAGGCCAATCTATTTTCGGATCGGGAAACCTTCTTGAAGATTTGCTCGGGTTTGTATATTCGGGACGCCGCTGTAAGTTAATATTAATTGGCGATCCGGCACAGCTTCCACCCGTTGGCATTTCTGAAAGGACGGTTTTGACGGAAGATAATTTAAGGGGATCCGGTTTTGCTGTTATATCATTTTGTTTAACTGAAGTTGTAAGACAGGCAATAAAATCGGGAATCCTTTATAATGCTACAGTTATTCGGGAATTAATTAATAAGGTAAAAGTTGAAACGCCGAAGCTGAAAGTTGAAAATTTTCCCGACATTAAAAATGTTTCCGGTAACGATTTACTAAATGAACTAAATGAAGCCTATGAAAAATTCGGGATAGAAGAAACTATTGTAATAACCAGGTCGAACAAGCGGGCAAATTTGTACAATAAAGGAATCAGGCAATCAATTTTGTTTTACGATGAAAAAATTGTCAATAATGATTACTTGATGGTAGTAAAGAACAATTATTATTGGCTTTCGGATGAGGATGTAAACTTTATTGCCAATGGCGATATTATACAAATTATAAAATTATGGAACTTCGAGGAGAGGTATGGCTTTCATTTTGTAGATGCCCGTTTGCGGCTTATTGATTTAGACAACCGGGAAATTGAGGCCAAAATATTACTTGAAACACTCGACATCGATAGCGCTTCATTGTCGCAGGATGAGAATAAGAAGTTTTTTTATACCGTATATGAAGATTATAAACATTTAAAGCCAAAACGTTCAGGGTTTGTAGCTGTGAGAAAAAATCCTTATTTTAATGCGTTACAGGTGAAATTTTCGTATGCCGTTACGTGCCATAAAGCGCAAGGCGGACAATGGAAAGCTGTTTTTATCGATCAGGGCTATTTCAACCCCGAAACATTAAACAGTGAATATTTAAAATGGCTTTACACTGCTTTTACAAGGGCAGCCAAAAAATTATACTTAATAAATTTTAATAAAGTGTTTTTTGAAAGCTGACAAACGTCAAAGAGTTTTATTGTTTTTTATTTATTAGAATTAGTCAAGGGCACTGAAATTAATTCCCCGGCTACGCGCCTGTGCGGGATTACGTGAGTGTCTGTATCCACATGCACACACGAGCACGCGTGCCACTGCACCTGTTAACCTTCTGAAACCCGCATTGTTTGTGAGCCGATG
>CAWEFA010000112.1:0-3745 GCA_963808135.1 uncultured Bacteroidota bacterium | reverse complement strand
TTTGCACCCGGCTTCTTTTTCAAAAGCCTCAACAACTTCTTTACGCCCCATCATGTTGGATACAATACTATTATTCAGATATATTGAAAACTTACCGGTTCGTTTTGGGAGAAAAAGTGATAAAATGAAATGGTTTGCTCCACATCGACTTTTGAAAGGCCTGTTTCATGGGATATTTGCGCTATAGCTTCATCTGAAATCACCCCCAATTCACTCTGGGTTTCGATAAGGATATCCATGAGGCGGGTTGGGTCTTTTTCAAAATGATTAATTATTCTATTAACCGTGTCAATCATATATCAGAATTTTTAATTGATTCCGCTAATGTTATAAAAATAACAAAGGTAACTCCTTTTTGTTTTTTATACAAAGGAAAAACTGTAGTTTATTTTTATCGAAATACAAGTATTTATTAATATGTTGAGCTATTTTATTATATGAAGTTCTATCTTTTTTTGGTACTTTAATAATGCTTTTATTCAACCATCTGCATATAATTTTGTAATATGTTCACAATTTTGGCATTTAGCTCTTTCTGTCCAAAAGCTCGTGTAATTTTTTCGAGTTGGCTAAGCGTATAAAGGCTCATGCGTTTATCGTTATCTAAATTTTTTGATATGTCTTTACCAAGCTTTGAAAAATAATTTAATTCCATACTCAGATTGTCAAATAAGTTTTGGGCTAAATAATTGGCTTTTGTAAGTTGCTTTGCCCGGTAATATTGTTCAACTAATGGCAATGCCCATAAATTCAGGGGAGCCTGTTCTGCTGGAATAACTTTAAGACATTTGTCCAAAACCCTGATTGCGGAATCTACCTTATTTTCATTTATTAATTGTTCTGCCAATTGTGAAAAACATGTTCTGAAATTTGAAATCATCCTGATATTGTTTTCATCAACATAAACACTTAAATCCGATATATTGCCCCATTTAAATTTATTCATAAGGTTGTCGTATAAGATTTTCGAATCAATGCTTCCAAATTCATGAGTATTAACTTTCCCTTCAACCGGAACAATCCGACAGGCAAAGCCGTCCAAACGGGCATATTTTGAAAGGCCGAGATAAGTGTCTTCTGATGATGGAAATACAAAATAAACCGGGCGGTTCCAGTTGTTATTCGCTATCAAATCAAGAATCATCAAATTGCTTTTATATATTACATTTCTTTTGCCTAAGTCCCATTTCATAACAGGTACAACAGATTTGGCAAATGCAGGGGAAACGGTTCCGTTAGCCAATACTTTTGCTGTATCTACCTTTAGGCTTAACATTCTGGTTGGTAAATAATCAACCCTTTCGCTAACGCCACTTAGCGTTTTTGTTGCAGGATTGTCGCTTGCAACAAAATCTATGACTTCTTTAATAGGAGTATAATCCTTTATGCTTGGCACTATATATACAACATCTCTTTTACCTGCTTCATATTTATCCTTTGTCATAGAAAAAGGAACCGGGTCCGAGTCATATACCTTTCGCTGCATTTGCTCAATATACCAATCGGCAGTTAAATAACTAAGATTTACAACCCTCACATCCGTGCGGACACCCAACACTTCCTGAGCGCACCAAAGCGGGAAAGTATCGTTATCGCCGTTTGTAAAAAGAATTGCATGGGGTGCGCAAGAGTTCAGGTAATCATAAGCAAAGTCAGTTGAAGTGAAACGGTTCGAGCGGTTATGATCGTCCCAGTTTTCACGTGCCATATTTACAGGAACCGCAATCAAACAAATTAATATAATTACAACTGCTTTTACTGCACTTTGATTCCTTTTACTTAACCAATTAATTAATGCCATTGCGCCCAAACCAACCCAAATGGAAAATGCATAAAACGAACTGGCATAAGAATAATCACGCTCGCGTGGTTGATAAGGCGTTTGGTTTAAATATAAAATTATTGCCAGCCCTGTCATAAAAAACAACAACAATATTACACTGAAATTTCTTTTATGTTTATTAAAATGAAAATACATGCCAACAAGCCCCAATAAAAGAGGCAACATATAATATTTATTCCTTGCTTTATTATTTTTGAATTTATACCCTGAAATGCTGTTAGGCAAATTATCCTGTTTGCCTAACCTTAACTCATCAATAAATTTTATTCCTGTAATCCAATTTCCTCTTAGCACATCTCCAAAACCTTGAACATCATTTTGGCGTCCGCTAAAATTCCACATGAAATATCGAAAATACATCCATTCAACCTGGTAGCGGAAAAAGAACTTTAAATTTTCCCCAAAAGTCGGTTTATACACAGTTGTTGCCTCGCCTTGCTGGTTGGTAGTTTGAATAGGCGTGCCCTTTATGTTGGCCCAATCTTTATAAGCTTCAACATGGTTGCCTTCGGTACTGAACATTCGCGGGAAAAACGTACAAAACTCGGGATCGAAATCGTATTCCGGTTGGTAGTAAACAATTTCATATTTTCCATCCTTCTGGGCATAAACAGGCTTTCCCTCTTTTGTACCCCGAACCGGGGCGTTATAATAAGGGCCATATAATAATGGCCTGTTGCCATATTGTTCCCTGCTCAGATAAGATAGCAAATTGAATAAGTTTGAAGGGTTTCCTTCATTTAAAGGAGTATTTGCATCGGCACGAAGTATGGACATGGTATAAGAAGAATATCCCAGTAGAATTACGGTTAGGCAAAGTAAAATTGTGTTCCAGAGAACCTTTTTCTTTTTTAATGTGTACCAAATACCCCATGATAGCGATAAAAACAGCACAACTACAAAAAATATCCAGCCTGAATTAAATGGAAGCCCGAAGCCGTTTACAAATAATAGTTCAAACCACGATGCTACCACAAATGTGCCTTGTATAATACCATACATTATTAACCCAAGAATAAAAAATGAAGTTAATACGGTAATAATTATTCCTTTTCGGGTAACAGGATATTTGCGGAAATAATACACTAACCCTAAAGCAGGAATTGTTAAAAGGTTTAAAAGGTGCATCCCAATTGAAAGGCCCATAACATAAGCAATAAGGACAAGCCACCTGTTGGCATATTTTTCATCAGCAACTTCTTCCCACTTTAAAATAGCCCAGAATATAAACGCAATCAAGGCCGATGAAGGAGAAAAAACAACCGCTTCAACTGCTGAAAACCAGTGGCTATCAGAAAAAGTAAATGTTAAAGCGCCGATAATACCGCTGCCTATTATAGATATAATTTCATTGTTCGAATATTTTTCTTTCTTTCCAACAATTTTGCGTGCAAGATGCGTAATAGTCCAAAATAAAAACAAAATAGTAAATGCACTGCAAATGGCAGAGAATATATTTACCATTAACGGAGCTCTTGAAACATTTCCTCCGGCAAACAAAGTAGCAAGATGCCCAAGCATTGCAAACATTGGATATCCGGGAGGATGACTTACTTCGAGTTTAAACGCGCAGGAAATGAACTCGCCACAATCCCAAAAGCTTGCCGTTGGCTCAACAGTTTTAATGTACACAGATGATGCAATGGCAAATATAACCCAACCTACAAGGTTGTTAATACGATAATAATTTTTCATGATAATTTCAATAAATCATTTTGTCTTTAAAAATATGTTTTTTAATAAATATTATTCGGCAAGTTAACTTTCATATTAAATATATTTATTTCTTAATCTGTTAAAAAAATCTAAAAATGAAATTTTTACAATAGAATATTCGAATTCACTATTTTATTATTGTTCGCAAATAAAAATGATTTTAAAATATTATAAAATAATAATGGA
>CAWEFA010000111.1:0-7218 GCA_963808135.1 uncultured Bacteroidota bacterium | reverse complement strand
TCATACCCGGCAGTTTTCGGTTGGGAACTGGGCCATTTGGAACTCGGAGATACGGTAAACCTCGATAATGTCAACTTCAAGCGTATGAGATTTTGGATTAAAGAAATATATAAATGGGGCGGTATTATTACAATAAGCTGTCATGCAAACAACCCGGCAACCGGAGGCACTGCCTGGGACACTTCAGGTAACCCGGTTAAAAAGATAATCCCAGGAGGTTCTCTTAACAATGATTTTAAAGAAAGGCTAAATAAATTGGGGGCTTTCTTTTTAAGCCTGAAAGATGATAACGGCACTCCGATTCCAATAATTTTCAGACCTTATCATGAAAATTCAGGTAACTGGTTTTGGTGGGGTACAAATACAAAAAATTCTGATTTCATTACACTTTGGCAATTTACCGTTAATTATTTAAGAGATACTTTAGGCATCCACAATCTGCTTTATACTTTCTGCACTGACAGGGTATATTCAACAGAAGTTTACCTTTCGAAATATCCGGGAGATGGTTACGTGGATTTCTTGGGTTTGGATAATTATGGAGATATTCCATATATCAAGACGAATGATAATTTTCTTTCAACAATGCGGATGATTGTTGATTTGGCAAAAGAAAAAAACAAAATAGCTGCACTTTCTGAAACAGGATATGTTGGAAGCCCCACTAAAACATGGTGAACGATATTTTTGATGCCTTAAAAGGTGATAGCGTTGCAAGGAAAATATCTTATTTCTTGGTTTGGAGAAATGTAAAAGGTGGCCAGTGTGCGCCATACCCTGGAGAACTCAGCGCAAGCAATTTTGTGGAAATGTACAATGATTCTTTTGCAATTTTTGCCGATAAACTTCATAACATGTATTCGCTGTCAACTTCTTTACCGGTTGAATATGCCGGTGAAAATCAAAACGGCATTACTATATTTCCCAACCCGTCGAAAGATTTGATTTACCTTCGCGTTAATAATAATGAACCTGTTAATAAAGTTGAAATATTTAATTTGAATGGACAACTTCTTATAAGTAAAGTCATAAATTACAATATACAAACTACAGATATAAATTTGAACGGGCTTAAGAAAGGAATGTATTTGATAAAAGCCACAAATAAAAAATCTGTGTTTTTATCAAAAATTATAAAAATCTAATAAAATGGACGATCAGCTTTGGAAAATAATTCAAACCGTAAAAGAAAAGTGACCTTTAGTTCACAACATTACAAATTATGTTGTAATGAATAATACAGCAAATGCTTTGCTGGCAATTGGCGCTTCGCCGGTAATGGCACATGCAGAAGAAGAGGTGGAAGATATGGTCGGCATTGCCAATTCACTTGTAATCAATATCGGGACACTGAGTAAGCATTGGGTAAATGCAATGAAATTAGCAGTTAATAAAGCAAACGAACTTAAAAAGCCCATTGTCCTTGATCCTGTCGGCGCCGGGGCAACTCCTTATCGCAACTCAGTAATCGCTGAATTGATTGATACAGGGACGTTTGCTGTTATCAGGGGCAACGCTTCGGAAATTATTGCACTTGCATCAGAACATCATAAAACAAAAGGTGTCGATAGTACAGATTCTTCGGTTGATGCCTTGTCGGCTGCACGCATGTTAAACAATAAGTTTGGAAGTGTAATTTGTATTAGCGGGGCTACCGATTATATAATTTCAAAGAATAAACAATTGATGGTTAAAAATGGCCATCCGCTAATGTCAAAGGTAACCGGCATGGGATGCATTGCAACAGCTTTGATTGGCGCATTTATCGGAACTGAAAAAGACATATTTCTGGCAACATCGGCAGCAATGTCAGTCATGGGAATTGCGGGAGAACTGGCACAGAAAATATCAAATGGCCCGGGAAGCCTTCAATTGAACTTTTTGGATAAACTTTATAATATTACCGAAGAAGAGTTTAAGAAAGCAATAAAAATAGAAAATGCCGGATAATAGTTTCATATTTGATTTATATTTGGTTACCGATGAAAAAGCTTCGAAAGGGCGCGATTTAATTTCAATTGTAAAGCAAGCCATTGAAGGCGGCGTTAATATGGTGCAACTAAGGGAAAAGAAAATTAACACAAGACAATTTGTTGAAAAAGCGCTGGCATTAAAAAAACTTTTGAAACCGTATAATATTCCGCTAATCATAAATGATAGGGTTGACATTGCTTTAGCAGTTGGCGCTGATGGCATTCATATCGGCCAAACAGATATGCCATTTGAGCTATTAAAAAAAATAGCGCCGAAAAATATGATCATCGGACTTTCTGTTGAAACATTCGATCAGGCAAAAGAAGCAGAGAATTTCGATTTGGATTATTTAGGTGTAAGCCCTGTTTTTTCAACCCCAACAAAAACCGGGTTTGAAGGAAGTCCATGGGGGCTTTCGGGTTTAAAGAAATTAAGAAGTTTGTCGAGGCACAAATTAATTGCTATAGGGGGCATTAGCCAATTAAATGTTGCCAGTGTAATTGAAGCCGGGGCTGACGGGGTTGCAGTTGTTTCGGCTGTTTGTTCAGCTGATAATCCAAAAACAGCTTCCGAAGAGATAATTAATATTATTAAATCAATAAAGAATTCCAATCGCTAAGAACAAATTAATATCTTAAGAAACCGACCGATAAAACATTTTTATAGATATTGAAATTGTTACCGATGCAATTATTAAGAGTATTAAAACGCCCGGCCAAATCTGCTGCCATATAAAGCCTTTCGAAGCTATAACCCTCATAGTACCCACAGCATAGGATAAAGGGTTGAAGTGCGCAATCAACCTAAGCCATGCAGGCATAGCGCTTGTCGGGAACATGGCATTGCTTGTAAACACAAGGGGCATAGTAAAAAAGTTAGTTACCGCCATTAACGCTTCCATTGAAGTTATTACAGCAGCGAAAGAAAGCGACACGCTTCCCATAATGATCCCAAAAAGCCCTGCCAATAAAAGCATACAAAATATTCCTAAAATTCCACCCGAAAAATGGACATGTAACAAAAGCGCAATAAAAACTATCAACAGCGACTGTGCCATCGTTTGCAAGCCTAAAGCCAACAGTTTTCCTAATGGTATCGACGAACGGTGTATAGGCGCGGTAAGCATTTTGTTAAGAAACCCCAACCTTCTGTCCCAAACAACAGAAGCGCCGCCAAAAACGCCGCCAAACAAGGCTGTCATAATCATAATACCGGGCGTCATAAACTCAAGGTAATTATTTGTGCCGAGCATTTTTAAAGCCATAGGGTTCCGTGTAAGCCCCGACATCGAATTGCCCATTAATATAAGCCAAACCAAAGGCTGAATAATAGCCATTGTTAATCTTGCTTTTTGCTGGATGAATTTTTTCATCTCACGCCAAAACACCCAATAAATATCGGAAAGCAACCAATTATAATTCATTTTCTGATCCTCCTCATAGTTATTCTTGTACGCATAGCATTTTCTTTTCCTCCGCCTTCATCTCTCATTTCATGTCCGGTATAATGAAGAAATACATCGTCTAATGAAGGTTGTTTGAAAGATATTGAAGCAATTTTAACCGGGAAACCTTGCAATGCTTCAAAAAATGCCGGAACAGAAGCCTCTCCATTTGTTACTGAAGCGGTATATCCGGTTTCATTTGATCCGGTTACATTTTTTACAAAATCAAGCGCCTGAATTTTTGATAATGCATTATTTATATTTTCAGGCTTGTTTTCCAAGAATGTAAATGTAACTATTTCATTCCCTAATGAGGATTTTAAAACCGTTGGCGTTTCAAGGACTTTAATAATTCCTTTATCAATTATAGCAATTCTGTCGCAAAGCGAATCCGCCTCATCCATGTAATGGGTAGTGAGAAAAATTGTCATTTTTGTTTCTTCCCTGAGATGGTTGATATATTTCCAAATCTCTCTGCGCGTTTGAATATCCAAACCTAAAGTCGGTTCATCGAGAAAGAGCAATTTTGGCCTATGGATCAGTCCGCAGGCAATATCGAGCCTTTTTCTCATACCCCCGGAATATGTTTCAACCTTATCTTTAGCGCGATCTTTTAGCTCAACTATATGAAGCACCTCTTCAATTCTACTGGCCACCTCATTTTTTGGAATATGATAAAACCCTGCCTGAAGTTTCAGGTTTTCATAACCGGTAAGAGAATCATCGACAGCTAAATCCTGCGAAACATTCCCAATTGACAACCTTACTTGGTAGGGATGTTTGGAAATGTCTATCCCAACTACCATAGCATTTCCTTTTGTAGGTTTCAACAATGTAGTTAACATTGCAATAGTGGTTGATTTGCCCGCCCCGTTTGGCCCCAGGAACCCGAATATCTCACCCTGTTTAACAAAAAAACTCACATTATCGACAGCTTTTATGCCACCAGGGAAAATTTTTGTCAAACCATTTGCTTCAATTATTTTATCCATTACCTGACAATTAAAGCCCACAAAGTTATTATTTGATTTTAGAAATTTAACCTGTTTTTATAAAGAAGAAATTTTATTAAGAAAAATTAAAAGGAATTAAAATTTCGTAACTTAAATTATCATTACATGCTATATCATTTTTTAGTAGAATTGTTATGACAATTTTTTTATATTTAACTTATAATTAGGTTACATATATAAAATAATGTTACTATTGTAAAGCAATGATCGTAAGGCAGGTTTATATTTTTTTACATTTTTTTGTTTAAAATATTCCCGATTTTAGATGAATAATGTATTATTGCAAAAAATTGAACAGGGATAAGACATGAGGAAAATTAATAAAGTAATTAATTATCAAAACTTAACATCGGATTTATTAGAATTGCTCCATAAAAAATATCCTGATGGTTACCAAAACCATGTAATTAAAGTTACTACACCTAAAAATGATTCATTTTATGGAGTTACATTAGATACATCAGACACTAGTTATTTAATAAAAGTTCCCGTTAAAATAGACACCAATCCTGAAGAATTTGATGAGAAGGAATACAATGAAGAATCTGAAAACATTACACCTGATGAAAATTTCGATGATAATTCTGAAGAATTTGAAAATATCCCTGATGAGGAAAATTAAATGTTGAAAGATAATTTGAAATAGAAAAATTATAATTGCCTGCTTGCTTATTATTCATAACACAGGCTTTTTTATTCTTCGTTCAAGATGATTTTTTTTCGTAAAACTTTTTTTTCAGATATATGAGTTTTTTCATCTAATCTGTTATTTTCAGATGATTTATCTTTAACTGTGGCTATCCTGGCTTTTTGTTTTTTTAGTGAACCATCAATCAAATTTAAAAATTTTTTTATAGCTTCCTTTTTGTTCATATATTGCGTTCTTTCTTCAGATGCTGTAATTTGAAGAGTTCCTTTTGAGGAAATTTTTTTATTAAGCTTTTGTTTAATTATAGCTTTGTTTTCATTTGAAAGCGTTGAAGATTTATCAACGTTGAAAATTAGAATTACTTTAGTAGACACTTTGTTAACATTTTGGCCTCCTTTTCCGGAACTGCGCGTTGATTTAAAGACGAGTTCTTTAAGCAGCTTCCCGGCTAAAGTTTTATTTATTAAAAGACGGTTCATTTATATTTAATTAATAAAAACAATACACAATATGATTCTTTTATTTAGCATACTCTACTTTTTCAAATTTAACTTAACGCTTTTGTTTTGCCTTATTTCAGCGATATTAATTATTATTGATTTTTTTACATATTCAGGAATTAAAATATCACTGCTTAATAAGCCCAAAATATTTAGATATGTATTTAAAAGCATATTCTGGGCATTATCATTGCCGGTTTATTTATTATTAATCAGGGCTTTTTTCATACATAAATGGTTAAGAAATTCGAATGACATAATACATATTTATTATTTATCGAATTATATTTCTATAATTTATGTTCCTAAAATTCTAATCTCGATATTTTATCTTTTACAAATTGTTTTAAACCACTTAAATCATTCTTTATTTAATTGTAAGATATTAAAAAAATGTATTTGCAAGTACATCTTAAAGGATAATCATTTATTAAAAATAGGGTTTTTGTTTTCATTTCTAATAATTATTATCCTGACATATGGTTATTCTATTGGCCGTTTTCATTTTCAGGTTATAAACAAACAATTATCATTTAATGATTTGCCAACTTCTTTCGATAAACTGAAAATTGTGCAAATTTCCGACCTTCACATAAGCACTTTTAATGGTAACGAAGATAAGGTAAACAAAATAGTAAGTTTAATAAATAAGCAAAATCCCGATTTGGTTTTTTTTACGGGCGATTTAATAAATAATTTTGCCGAAGAGTTGGAAACTTTTTACCCGCTTTTAAAAAAAGTTAATGCGAATATCGGTAAATATGCAATATTAGGAAATCACGATTACAGCGATTATTATCGGTGGAAGGATGAAAAGGAAAGAGAAGAAAATCATAAATTATTATTGAGTTATATTGATTCTGCCGGGTTTAAATTGCTTCTGAATGAAAATATCCCAATTATAAGGAACAACGATACGATTTTTATTGCCGGTACAGAAAACTGGGGACATTTACCTTATCGACAAACGGGAAATTTGGCAAAAGCAATAAGAGGTACCAATAAAAATAGTTTTATTATCCTGCTCACCCATGATCCAACATTTTGGGTAGAACATGTAAAAGGCCAAAAGAATATAAAAATTACCTTTTCAGGACACACGCATGGTATGCAGGTTGGCATGCATATTGGAAAATTTGAATGGACGCCTTTTCATTTTAAATACAATACCTGGGCCGGATTGTATAGTGAAAACGGACAATTGCTTTATGTGAACAGAGGATTAGGCGGAGGATTATATACGGGAAGGTTTGGAATTTGGCCTGAAATAAGTGTATTTGTATTTGAAAAAAAGAAAAATTGAAGTCGAAAATTATACATTTATTATTCTAAAAAAACCAAGATATTTTTTTGAAAAATGAAAAAGGTCAATATCTTTGCGCCACTTTAAAAATATGGGTTGATTTCAATCTTTATTAGCCAAATGCCCATATTTATAAAGTTTTTTTAATGCATAACAAATTGATTCAGTAGCTCAGCAGGTAGAGCACATCCCTTTTAAGGATGGGGTCCTGGGTTCGAATCCCAGCTGGATCACACATTGAATTTAATAGCCCCTGTAAATCAAATATATGCAGAGGCCATTTCCATTTTACGCACTCTATAACGTACACTTTCAATACTCAACCAATCAATGGA
>CAWEFA010000110.1:0-6708 GCA_963808135.1 uncultured Bacteroidota bacterium | reverse complement strand
AAAGACAAAGACAAGGACAAAGAAAAAACAAAAGCAAAAACGCCGGAAAAAGCTAAGAAAACTGTTACTTTCGAAAAATTATATTATTCTTTAAAAGCTGACGAGCCTAAAGGTATTTCGCATAAATTAGGCACTGTTGATGTTACCGTTACCGTTACCGATTCAAGCGGAAAACCTGTAAAAGGAAAAACAGAAATTATAAATAATAACCGCGTTACTTTCACACCTGATAGGGATGTTAAAAATGCCGATGTAAGGGTGGACGGCAGGGTTGAAAAAGGCCAGGATATATTGTTCCTTTTTGCTAAAAGCGCTGTGAGCATTTTAACAGGTATTAAATCTGTTTCGGCATCATACACTCAAACAGGGACAACAACGCTTCCGGGTTATACTAATATAAGTGAATTTTTTGGCAGCACTTTGAAAAATGGTTACATTGCACCGGGCATACCATTTATACTTGGATTACAGGATAAGGGAATAATACAAGATATGACTATAAATGGAAGAACAAACTGGCTGACTACAGATACCTTATTTAATTCCCCTGTGCTGATGACAACAAGCAAAACAATGACGTTTCAGTTGGATTACGAGCCATTTCCCGGTTTAAGGATAACTCTTAATGCTAACACGCTCCAAACCGAAAATACAAGCCAGAATTATCATTTCGCTGATGGCAAATACTATACTGATTCTTTGCCAACAACATCGGGTACTTATTCAATGTCTATTATTTCAATCCAAACTTTCGATAAACTATCCCTGGATAGCACATACCGGTCGAATACATTTAATACTTTTAATAAAGACAGGCTTTTTATACAATCAAGGTTAGAAATTTTGGCAAGGCAAGATCCCAACTTTAGGCAAAAAATTGGAATTGATACCAGCGGTTACGGGTTAAATTCGCAACAGGTGTTAATACCTGCTTTTCTTGCAGCCTATGGAGGATATGGATTAAGCAATGCCCCGCTTGATTTATTTCCCAGCTTGAAGTATCTCCGCCCTAACTGGCGGATAAGTTACGACGGGCTGACAAATTTACCTTTTGTGGAAAATTATTTCCGCTCGGTAACATTATCGCATGCGTATTTATCATCGTATAACATCGGGTCGTACATTTCCGATATGGATTACAACCCTCTTGATAAATATCAAAGAAATCCTCTTTCAGATAATTATATACCCCAGTTTGATGTGAGCGAAGTTAGCATAACCGAACAATTCAGCCCTTTAATTGGTATTGATATGACTTGGAAAAACAACCTTACAACCCGGTTTGAATTTAAAAAGAACCGTACCTTAGGGTTAAGCCTTGAAAATAATTCAGTATCTGAAACGCGCGGGTCGGAATTTATCATCGGCGCCGGCTATCGGTTTGAAGAAATGCCGTTAAAATTTATTACTTTATCGGGCCAGCAGAGCAAAGTCAAAAGCGGGTTAAACCTTCGCGCCGATTTTACTTTACAGGATGATTATACACTTTTGCGCCAGCTTCAAAACGTATCGCCCGATATTACAGCCGGTCTCAAAACCATGAATATTGCATTTAATGCCGATTATGCCTTAAGCGATAAGCTTACGGTAAACATGTTTTATAAGCGCCTGCTAAACGATCCGCATATCACTACTTCTTTCAGGACAGTGAATACCAATATTGGTTTTAGCCTCAGGTTCACCCTGGCGCAATAAAAATATTTTATTGAATATTTTTATTGACTGATGAAGTTGTAATAGATAAAAGCGCTACAAATTTCCAAAAAATATATTTCAGATTAATAATAAGCCGGTAACAAATTTGACCAGTATTTGATATTGGTTATAATCCAATTTTAGTTAATTTTAAAGCCGGATTAAGTAAAAAAAAATTCACTAAAATAAAACGAATTATGAATATTCCTTCCAACCTAAGGTACACAAAAGATCATGAATGGATCGTAGCCGAAGGCGATTCGGCCACCATTGGAATTACAGATTATGCCCAGGGCGAATTGGGCGATGTGGTTTTTGTCGAGATTGAAACCATTGGCAAGAATTTAAAAAAAGAAGATGTGTTCGGCACTATTGAAGCTGTAAAAACAGTTTCGGATATGTTTATGCCGGTTGCAGGAACAGTTCTCGAAAAAAATCCGATACTCGATTCGCAGCCTGAATTGGTGAATAAAGATCCTTATGGCGAAGGCTGGATGATTAAAATTAAAATATCCAACCCTTCAGAACTAAACGAACTTCTCGACGCCACAGCTTATAAAGCATTGATTGGATCTTAAAACTATTGAAAGGTTAAATTTTAGAAGATACCCGGTTCAGGTTTGAGTAGACCTCATGAGAAAAATTTTGAAAGAGAATCAATCCAGCAATCGTTTTTCTCCCTGCAGGTTTTTTATTTCTTCAATATCGCGGGTACATTCCATGCAACCCAGGTAATTTCCCTGTTCATCGCGAAGCGCAAAAAAATCGATGAGAATTTTATGTTTCTTTTCGCTTTCTTTCACCTCCATATCTATCCAGAAACGGGCGAAATCCCTTGCGCCTTTCCTCATCTCGCCAATAATTTTCTCAACTTTATCGAGGCTTTTTTTAGGATGGCAATCCCTGAAATCCAATCCCATTGAAGTATGTGGCCTTTTAAATAACCGTTTTTCATGTTTGTTCCAGCCGATTACTTCGTCATTGGCATCAATTATGGTAATTTCGACCGGCAAATTTTCAAAAATTGCTTTTACAACAGTTTCATTCATTTGATCTATCATAACAATTTCCTTTCGTTATTATATTTAGTTCAATTACAACTTTCTGTTCATTACAAAAGTATCATCTTTTTGAAAAAGATATTTGACTTTTGCAGCTTATCTGGAAATAAATTCACTATAAAAACTATTACTTTAAAATTTGATTTTATTAAATTTATTGGCATTTTAAAAATAAATTATGATGTCTTGCTTTGCAATAAAACCAAATTGCCCATTGGAAATAAGCAATTTCTAATGGGCAATTTATACTAAACCGCTAACAAGATATTGATAATGCATATTGTTAGCTGGTTTAGTTAATGCCGACCTGCTAACTGTTTCAAAACAAAAGCGAAGCGAATTGTTTTGATTATCATGTTAGCGGTTCGGTATTAGTTTTATTTTCTTCTTATCAAGAAGGGAAAATCAAAATTCTAAATTTTATAATGATCAGCCAGGATAGCAATGAACCATTTTGAAGGTAAAATTCCCCGGCTACGGGCAAATAATACCTGTTCAGCGCTGCCAACAAGATACCTCATTTTAGGCGATTTCATATTAATAATTTTGGCAACTTTACGTGCAATAATAATTGGATCTTTTCCATTTCTCTCGTCGTGTTCAATAATTCCAAGGGTTTTGTCATATTGCTCTTTATAATGGCTATCATTATTTATTTTAGCAAAAGACTTACGGTTATCGGTAAAATTTGTATGAAAATCTCCCGGGTTAATTAATACAACCTTAATGCCGCAACTTTTAAGCTCCATGCGCAAAGTTTCGCTCATCCCTTCAATAGCAAATTTTGTGGCCGAATACATGCTGTGAAATGGATAACCCATAAGTCCGGTTAATGAGCTGATGTTAATAATCGTACCGCCATTATTGTTACGCATTACAGGATTATTGCCCTGCACATATTTAAAACGCCAAAGAAATTGGTATCGAATTGCGATTTAATTTCATCGTCGGAATATTCTTCCAAAGGCCCTCCAATTCCCATACCGGCGTTATTTAAAAGCACATCTATTCTTTTTTCTTTATTTACAATTTGCTGAATTGCATTTTGAATAGAAGTTTTATCGGTAACATCCAATTGGATTAAATTGTAGGGCAATTTATCGCTTACAACTTTACGGCTTGTGCCATAAACAATATGTCCGATTGAAGAAAGGTGTTCAGCGCATTTTTTTCCAATGCCTGAAGTTACCCCAGTAATTAATATTACTTTGCTTTTTTTATTATTACTCATTGTTTTTTGAAATTAGTTCGGGAATTATTTCTAATTTTTTGGCGCATTTATAAATCTTTTCCAGGCCAATATCAACTTGATCTTTTGTGTGCGTTGCCATTAGTGAAAAACGGATCATGCAATCGTCTTTGCTCACTGCAGGCGAAACAACCGGGTTAATAAAAATACCGTCGTCGAGGAGCATCCGGGTAAGCTTAAGGACTTTCATTTCATCGCCAATATACAATGGGATTATCGGCGTCTCAGCTTTTCCGGTATTAAAGCCAATTTCTTTAAAACCTTTTAACGCGTAATTCGAAATGTCCCAAAGATGTTTTATCCGCTCAGGTTCTTTTTCCATAATATCAACCGCAGCCAAAACGGCAGCAGCAGAAGCAGGGGTAATGCTGGCGCTGAAAATAAGCGCGCGGGCATTATGTTTAAGGTAATTAATGGTATGAAAATCGCTTGCAATAAAACCTCCCAATGAAGCCAACGACTTACTGAAAGTTCCCATAATCAAATCGACCTTGTCGGTTAGACCGAAGTGCGATGCAGTGCCGCTGCCATTTTTGCCCAACACACCAATAGAATGTGCATCGTCAACCATAATGGTAGCGGAATATTTTTCAGACAACTTCACAATTTCCGGCAGCTTGGCAATATCTCCATCCATACTGAAAATACCATCGACAACAATGAGTTTAATTTGTTCAGGATCGCAGAGCTTTAACTTTGCTTCGAGCGATTTCATATCGTTGTGCCTGAATTTTAAAACTTTTGAGAATGAAAGCCGGCTGCCTTCAATGATTGATGCATGATCGGTTTCATCAAGCAATAAATAGTCCGAACGCCCTGTTAAGGTTGATATAACCCCGAGGTTAACCTGAAAGCCAGTACTAAAACATAAAGCTGCTTCTTTATTCACTAATTTGGCAAGTTTATTTTCGAGTTCAATATGCAAATCAATTGTACCATTTAGAAAACGCGAGCCGGCACAACCGCTTCCATATTTATCAATTGCTTTTTTTGCTGCTTCTTTTATTTTAGGATGGTTGGTAAGGCCCAAGTAGCTGTTGGATCCAAACATGATAACTTTTTTTCCATTCATCATTACTTCGGTATCCTGATCGCTCTCAATAACCCTGAAATATGGATAAAGCCCCATCTTCTGAACCTCCTGGGGCCTGGTAAATTGCGATGTTCTCCGCTCTAACATTCTCATTTTAAATCAAATTAAATTTTTATTGTTATTACTCATATTTTTTAAAAGTAACAAATATATTTCTTTTTCGAATTCAATCAAAACAACCCATGACATGAAAATATCAAAAAAGACCATTTTATGTGTTAATAAGTTTTTTTTGGAAATATATATACTTCTAAACATACTAAAAACAGTAATTATTAGCTTAAACCAAAAAGTTCAGAAATTTTTTATTTTAATAAGAAATTTTGATAAGTATTTTTCTGAAAATATAAATCAACATTTATTTATATCGATTAATTCATAATTTTGAGTTCCAAGACCAATTTTTTCAGCATAATCTAATCCGATATGCCAGTCGATATGCGGAAATAAAAGAGAAAACCTGTCTTTCTGCTGATTGTTTTGCGAACCAATAACGCTATTAGGCAATATGGCAGCTTTGTTAACCATATCGGCGCAGGCGCGGTCGAGCGCTACCGGGTCGAACGACGACAAAATACCAATGTCGTTTACAATCGGCACATCATTATTGCCCCAGCAATCGCAATAAGGGGAAACATCCATGATAAAATTTATATGGAATGTTTTTTTTCCTAAACCCGCAGCCAACGCATATTCCATCATTTTTTCCTGCATATTTATGGCATTGAATTTAGCCTGGGGGGAATCGAACTGGCAAACTGCAATACATTGGCCGCAACCGGCACATTTTGTATAATCAATTGCCGCGATATTATCATTTTCAAGGTGAATGGCATCATATGCACAATTATCTACGCAAACGCCGCAGCCTGTGCAATTTTCGCGAACAATAAACGGTTGCGAATCGGAATGCATTTCAAGCTTTCCGCCCACAGAACCGCTGCCCATCCCAAGGTTTTTCAGCGCCCCTCCAAACCCCGACAATTCGTGGCCTTTAAAATGGTTCAGCGTAATAATAATATCTGCATTGGCAATTGCCGACCCTATTTTTGCTGTTTTAAAATGTTTAAGGTTTATCTCAATTTCTTTATATTCCGAACCTTTTAAACCATCGGCAATAATAACATTGCAACCGGTTGTTGATGGAGAAAAACCGTTTTCCATTGCGCTTTGCAAATGATCCACGGCATTCGAACGACGGCCTTTATAAAGTGTATTGGCATCAGTGAGAAACGGCATACCGCCTGACTCTTTAACCATTTTAACCACTACTGCAGCATAATTGGGCCTTATAAATGCAAGGTTGCCCGGTTCGCCAAAATGTATTTTTAATGCGGTAAGCTTTTTTTTGAAATCTATTGTGTTGATTCCATTTTCGTTAAGCAACAGGCGTAATTTATCGAGGATATTTTGCTTTGGCGAAGTATGAAAATCTATAAAATATACTTTAGATGAAATCATATTATATTAGATGATAGTTTCAAGTTTTAAGTTCCAAATTTTAATTTGACATCTGAAACCCGAAATTAATTATTTTTTATTTATCCGGTGGTTTAACTTTTACGCTTTTTTGCCATAGTAACATTGCCTTTGCATGGGCAAACAATGGA
>CAWEFA010000109.1:0-19255 GCA_963808135.1 uncultured Bacteroidota bacterium | reverse complement strand
TATTTACTATCTTTAACGTTTTGCGCTATGAGCATGTGGCGGGTTTCGGAGCGCTTCACTATCAAATTGCACCAAAACTTGCTGCGAGATTGAATACTAAATAACATTATAAACCCCGACATTCTTATGTGTGCGTGTTGTATGCAGCCATAATTATCTTTGAATTATTAGTCTTTGTGTTTCTATTAAATTTTTTGATTTGACCGTAACCATGTAAATCCCATTTGTCAAATCCCAAATATTAATTTTTTGTTGATTTTGTCTCAACATTTCTGATTTAACTATAATTCCAGAAATGTTGTAAAATCTTTAATTCCAACTCTTCATTATTCATAATACTTAAATTCAAGGTAAATGAACTACCCCGCAGCAGAGCTGCGAGGTATCAAAAAAAATACAACAATGGAGTTTGCATAGCAAACCTATTATTTGATTTTACCCCGTAGCAGAGCTACGAGGAATTCTTTTGATTAAATTAAAAGCTGGATTAGGATACAAATAGAAAAAGGTATTTTTAGTTGGTAATTCAGATAATGATGTCGGCGAGGAAGTAATCAAGCTGTCAAAACTTAAATTGTCAACATACAATATAGAATTTCCAAGTGGTCCCAAGCTCCCGTTTTTTGGCTCCATAGCAGCAGACATAGTTATCCTGGCACTATCAACACTGCTATATAATGTGTTTGAAAAAGAAAATGAAAAGGAAGTCCAATTGGAAGCTATAGTATGACTTAAAAAATGGCCATCTGTTACCTGAATCCCATTTTTATATAAGTAAATATTGATTGCCATGGTATCGCCGTTTTTGGGAAAATACTTGTAATATCCACAAAGCGATACTGGATGTCCTTTTATAGGGAAAAGCGGTCTATCATTTCCTTCTGTTGATGTAAGAATTCCCCAACCCAGAAAACTACCTTTATGCCATCTGGCAGTATCATTTGAAATCATTACAGAATAACTTCCAACAGAAGTTGGATAATGATCCGTAGATCGTATTACAGGGCAATAATCGCCTGTTGAATCAAAAATGGAATACATACTATGCCAAGCTGTTGGCTCAATACAATTGCCAACCTTTGTCCAGTTCTCAAATCCGTTATTCGGAATTTGGGAAAACGTTTCAATTGCTATCACAACTAAAACAAATAAAGTACATTTAATCTTTTTCATTTTTAATGTTTTTATATTTTATATCAAAGAAAAGCTCGTTCTTCATGGTTACGGTCGCTACACAAATATATTTAGAAAGCACTGAACTTGCAAACCTCCTAAAACCCGCATGAAATTTGAGCCGATGTTGGGCAACGTTGTTTGTTCATTTATCAATTTATAGTCAAATCAACTTGTCTCAAATCATTTTTTTTTCCAATCTGGAGACTTGTCTGTTGGACTATGTATCACTATTTGAAATCCTTCTTCATCAGAAAATTTTATCTCTCGTAATCCAAGGTGAGAATCATACGGCTCGCTCACAGAAATCCCTTTTCCTTTTATCGTCTTATAATACTCATCAACATCCTGAACCAAAAAGGAAAGCGATACTTTATTGTCTGGATTATGAGTTGATATATTTAAATCCAATCCTTTTTGTCCAGAATCATAAACGTTTAATCCTGGATTATCTATATTTACTTTTAATCCTAAGATGTCCTGGTAGATGGATTTTTCTTTTTCAAGATTTGTCGAAAATAATTCAATTTCATGTAGTATCATAATCTTCAAAAATTATATAATCAAATCAATCGTTAGTGTGTCTGTTTACAATGTTGCCCAAACGGTTTGCGGCTACACGTGCGTGCGGGATTTAACCGCAATCTGTGTCAAAATATAACCAAATATAATTAAAAAGAATTACATTTGAAAACCTTCTGAAACCCGCATGACGTGTGAGCCGTTGTGCTTGTTGCACAACTCGGTTATTGAAGTAAATATAATAATTTTTTAGTATTGTTGATAACTTTTCAAGTTAGTTAATTGATATACAAGATTATGTATTTTAATATTATTTGTTATTTATTATCTTACAGGCAATTAATTCAACCTTTATGCTTGGAAATAAACAATACAACGAAAAGTTATATTTATCCTTTCAACTATCCCAGCGGGTGCCTGAAAACAATTTTTATCGTCGGCTCAAAAGTATTCTTGACCTTAAATTCGTTATCGATCAAACAAAGCACTACTATGGAACTGAGGGCCAGAAGAGCATTGATCCGGTAGTATTTTTTAAGCTTATGTTAGTGGGCTACCTGGAAAACATTAATTCCGACCGCAAGATTATCGAACATGCTTGCATGAGGCTCAATATCTTGTTTTTCTTAGGATATGATATAGATGAAGAGTTGCCATGGCACTCGACTTTGAGCCGCACAAGAAAACTTTATGGCGATGATGTGTTCCTTTCACTCTTCCGTAAAGTACTTTCCATGTGCATTGACAAGGGCATGGTATCCGGCAAACGACAAGCCATTGACAGTGCATACATTAAAGCTAATGCATCCATGGATAGTCTTTTGGAAAAAGACGTAATAGAAAGTTCGCAGGGTTATCTTGACGAACTTAATGAAAACGATGATGATAAAAAACCAACCGTTACCCGGGAAAAGAAGAAACAGGTAGAACAGCACCATGCCTGGAAGAAAAAAGCCTATAAAGACATGCCGGGTAACCGGGTTAAAGAAAGTTCAGATACAGATGAAAACGGCAATCCAACCCGTCCCAGGTATTTGAGCAACCATACCCATTACAGCCCTACCGACCCTGATGCCCGTATATCAACAAAACCAGGTAAGCCCCGGCAGTTAAATTACTCAGGCCAGATCAGTGTTGATACCCAAAGCCATGTTATTTGCGGGGCAATGGCGGACTTTGCCGATAAACGGGACAGCCAGTCTTTACCTGCCATACTAACCCATACCATCGATAACTTAAAACCCCATGACATTAAAATATTAGAAGCATTGGCCGATACAGGTTACAGTAGCGGAGATGCATTACGGTTTTTAGAGTTCCAAAGAATAACCGGGTACATTCCTAATTTTGGAGGATATAAACCCACGCGTGAAGGGTTTGACTATGACCCGGTATCGGATCAATATACCTGTCAGATGGGAATTAAAATTACCTATCGCAAAACATATACCGACAAGAAAGGGAACAGGAAGAAACAATACCGCAGTTCACGTACCCACTGCAACAAATGCCCTATTAAAATAGCTTGCATTGGCAATTGTTTTGAAAAGAAAATTGAACATACTGCCGACCGGTATTTTTACGATCGTATGCACGAACGCATGCAAACCCAAAAGGCAAAAATAATGAGAAAAATACGTCAAAGTACTGTTGAACCGGTTCTTGGGACTTTGATCAATTTTATAAACATGCGGCGGCTGAATACACGTGGGATTGAACTGGCCAATAAACATGTCCTGTTGGCTGCAACGGTTTACAATCTTAAAAAATACATGAAGTATACCCGGGGGAAGGTCAGGACCGCTGTGATGGAAGCTTTTAAAACCACTGAAAACGGGCTATTGCCAATTGTTTTTTTCTATTTTGCCCAATTAAAGGCAATCTTAAACCGGAAACGAAGAAACAGCAAGTTTTGTGTACCCCTTTTAATAAATGTCCGTTATTAAAAAATTATTCGACCTGTCTGTAAAATTGAAAGTTGGGCCAACTTTTTTTAAAAATTTTAAAGTTGTACAACAGCTACCGTTGTTACATGCCGTTATTTTATATTGTCATCAACTTGAATGTCAATTAATGATTTATATTTATTTAGTTTTAGTCCATAGATGATATCAGTATCAATATCTCCCTTGCAAACTAAAGAAACTAAATTACCCTCATTATCTAAAATAGGCGCACCACTGGTTCCTTTGAAATAAGTATGGCCTGGATGTTTAAATGGCAATTTAAAATGATAAAACTGTTTGTCCTCATAAATAAATTTCATGTCTAAAGTCAACTTACTGACAGGAATAATATATTTTCCATTTGTTTTAATTTCCGTTTGTCCAAAAAAAGAATATTGCCTATCAATTGAAGGTTTCAGTTCAAAGTTAATATCAACAATTATACGTTCATGCTCATAAATCTGATTTAAATCATTATCAACAAGCTGATGATATGTTTTTATATTATCCGGTAATGTTGTAAATGAAAAATCAATTCTATTAATATCACTATTATCTGTACTAAATTCTACAGCAGAACCCATCAATCCAAGTTTTTTCAATAAAGTTCCAGTTTTAAAATCTGATTTAATTTCTAAAGTCCAATTTGTAAAATCTTTTGTCGCATGAAATACAGATAGTAAAACTTTCTTGTTACGATAATTTATTATAACGCCAGATGCATAATTTGTTGGCATTCCATCCTCACCCATTTGACGCAAAGGATTGCTAGATAGAATAGTTTTAAATATTAATTCTTCTTTATTCATATTTTAATCTAAGATAACATTTATTGCATCATTGTTTAATTCAATAATTTCTTTCCTTATTTTGCCATAATTAATTGGTTCCCATGAATTAGTATCAGTGTTATAAGTATATTTTGCAGACTTATAATCATATTCATTTGACAGAAAATCTTTATTGTTTAATATTTCATTAATATTTTCAGATTTCAATACTTCAAAGGACTTTTCAATGATCATTTCTGTCAATTTATCACTCAGGTTTGTTTCTAACTCAAATTCAATAGTCTTTTCTCCAATTGTATGTTTAATGCTAATTTTCCTTTGTTCGGGCTTTTGTTTATTACGATTATTATTTAAAAGCTTCTTTAATCCCTTATATAATTGACATATTGAGAATTTTAATATATCGTAGGTAGTATTAATCAATAGTCCTGAAACAATCAAACTAGTCTGATTTTGACTAATATATATTAAAATATCATTTATTGAAGAACCTGATGCATACTCGAAATCTGAATCTGGTTGTTGTTTCTCAAAGACTATTTCAAATCCATTAAGATTACTTTTCAAATCCAAAATCAAATCATTTGGAATGTCATTTTTACATTGAATTACGATTGTATCTTTCATATTATGGTTGGTTTTATAATGGCATGTAACTAGCTTATACACGCCATGCCATGGCGTGTATACATCTATTTTTGAGTAGATACTCGCCATAACATGGCGCTTTATTATCCACCTAATTTTGTGTGGATAGGCCTGATAATTATAGTTCTTATATCCCTTCAAATATAAGAAATTTTAAAACGGGGTAAAAAAGCAAGTTTGTCCACAGTTATTCCCGCCTACCCTTATATTTGCGTTGAAGACCCCCGCCCGGAATGGGGTCAGCTCACGAAACGAAATATATGATTAAATAATTTTTTTTAATTTTGGATTTGTTATTAAATATTTATTAACTAATTTAAAAATTTATACTATGAAAAGATTAATGTATTTATTTTTTGCAGCAGCTCTATTAATCTTAACTATGTGTCAGAAAGACCATACGTCTTTAAAATCGGGCTTAAAAGATGATGTAACAAAGCTCTTGATTTACAATGGCACGATTTACAAAGTTGAAAAAACAGCAATATGGATGACTCCTTTACTCCAATTGCCGGTTCCTACAAAATTCAACGTTACCCCAACAACGCAGATTTATTTAGATAGCGTACCTGTAACCTTGGATAAGTTAAAACCTGGACTTTGTGCTACAATTTACTATTATGTCGATCCTACTTGCACAAGTACTGCCACGGGATGCAATATTGCGGTAAAAATATTGGCTCATACTATATGTCCTGTGTGAGTTAAAGAACCCGTAATGAAAGTATAATAAATTTTTAATTGTGCATTGTGGCCAGCAGATTGGTTGCTATGTCAGAAAAGAAAAAAGCTGTCTCATAATTTTTTATTGCAAAGACGGAGAGAAAGATCATAGTATTACAAATTATATTTTTCTTTACAACTTTGCTTGAAATTTTGTGTTTTGAGGCAGTTTTTTATTTCTTACCAAACAGGGGTTTCAAGATACATTTTAATTGAAAATTTATACACAGACAAAAGGTGAAAAGTTGAAAAGAAAAAACCAATACAAGAACCATGAGCGTATTGGTTTAAGGTTAAATAAAAGTTTAATTACTACCAAATATATTAAAATGTTCGTTCAAATCTTTAATTAGCTGAAAAATAATACTATTGCGTAGTGGTGCGTAAGGCGTAAAAACAAGTGTAAGGCAGGTGTGATGTTTGTGGAATGGTTGTTGACAGAATTAGTTAACCTTACTTTATAAGGAGGGTTGGGATGTCAAAACACTGACTAAAATCATTCCCAAATTTTTCCGTTTGATTCCCAATTTTGAGTGTAATATTGAGTGTACTAAAAAGAAAATCACTATAAATATTTTATTTATAGTGATTTATAATTTATATTGGTTACCCCAGAGGGATTCAAACCCCCGACTTTCAGAACCGGAATCTGACGTTCTATTCAGCTGAACTATGGGGCCGGGCAAACTAAAATATTAGAATGATAATTGATTATTGAATTTCTCTTTCAATTGTCAATTCTTAATTTTGTTGGCAAAATTAGAAAAAATATTGATTTCTGTTTTTTTGCTTAAATTTACTTTGCATTAACAGCTTAAATTTATAATTTCAAATTATATTATAGTTAATCTTTAGAAAAAAATGGAAAAACAAATTACCAACGATATTAAATTAATTGCCTTTTGCGGTTTATATTGTGCAGCTTGCCCGTCTTATCTCAAGGAAAAGTGTCCTGGTTGTGCGGAAAATGAAAAAGCCAGTTGGTGTAAAATTCGTTCGTGTTGCCTTGAAAATAATTATAAAAGCTGTACCGACTGTAAACAATATAGCAATGTAATGGATTGCAAAAAGTACAATAATTTTATTTCAAAAATTATTGGAGTTATCTTTCGTTCCAATCGGGCAGCCTGCATAGATATTATAAAGGAAAAGGGATACGAAGGATTTGCATCCTATATGACAGGCAATAAAATGATGACAATTAAAAAATAAAAATCTTTGTCCTTATTGGTATAATATTTCTGATGGCCGGTTTAAGCTATTTTAAATACTTATAAAATCAATCCATCATTGAAAAAAGAATTGGAGAAAATAGCGGATGAGTTGTCTGATAATCCTAAAAGTGTAATCAGAAAGGCTGCTAAGAGGCTTAAAAAATTCACACAACGAAAATCTTTGTAATTTAAGTATTCAAATAAAAGCACTATGTAATGACTTTTGTTGAATCAGGAGTAAATGAATTTACAGCATCAATAATTGTTCGGACTTCTTCATCTGATAGTTCAGGGTATATCGGCAGGCTTAATATTGAACCGGTGAATACGTTCGAATTTACAAAAACTTCATCTTTTTGGTATGGAAATGCTTTTTGTTCGTTGATTGGGACAGGATAGTGTATCAATGTTTGAATGCCCTTCTCATTTAATCGGGCTGCCAGTTTATCCCTTTCCTTCGTCCTGATAACGAACAGGTGGTAATTGCAGTATTGATCGGTGCCGGAATTTACAATATGAACATTTTTCAATCCCTTGCGATAAGTTTCGGCTATTTCATTTCTTTTTGCATTTCCTGAATCAAGATATTTGAGTTTCACCTTTAGAATGGCTGCCTGAATCTCGTCGAGACGACTGTTTATTCCTTCCAGGTCGTGATAATATCTTTTTGTTTGGCCGTAATTAGTCGAACCTCAAAAAGTATATTTTAGAATAATCAATTGATATTTACCTTTAATAAGTAAAATAATTTGATCTGGCAAGTCATTTAAAAGTTGTACCAAAATATTTTTACCTGCTTTCCATAGGTTCATCATTCGTTTAAAGTTCATGGCAGATGCAGCTAACATTACATTTACTGCATCTCCATAGCTTCCTTTTAAAAAGTTCCTGACCATTCGATAGTTATGCTTTAAATGCCCTATTACAGGTTCGATGGCTGCCCTACGTTTGTGCTTTGCTTTTCTTGATTTGGTTATCATTTTGTCTGGTTTAGGTAAGTGTATTTGTGTGTTGCGTATTTGTTTTGGCCCCGGATAGCCCCTGTCAACATACACATGTTGTGCTTCAATGCCTGTCAACCGTTGATGTTGTTCTAATGCCGAATCTAATGTTTTTGAGTCATGTAGGTTTTCATCAAAATTTAATGCCCCCACAATTACTCCTGTTCGTTGTGTAACCAGGATAGATACCTTGCTCCCAAATTCATACTTTTTATGTTCTTTACCTTTACTAAAGCATTTAACTTGTGGCTCGTGTAAACTGTAAATTTTATCGCTGTCGCTCTTTTTTTGCTGTAATACTTGCTTATAAAGCGATAGCTCTGTTCCCCATTTTTGCAAATCTGATGGTGATAGTTTTCGCTCTATGTCCCTGACTAACCTTCCTGCTATTGTCTTTATTTTCTTACTGGCTTTGCGGGCTTTTGCTTCTCCGCCTTTTCTGCGTTTTAACCGCTGTGTGATGCTTAATTTTTTTACTGTTCGCTTATAACTCTGGCGTAGTTCAATGTCTTCTTTTTCAGCTATTACCTGACACTTTTGGATTATCTTTTTGTATAGCTTTTCATCTGTAGGATAGGTGATATTTTTCTCTTGCACGGTGCTATCTCCGCTTAATGTTGTTCCTTTTCCATCTTTACCATTAATACGGATGCTTTCTTTTAGAATCAATTCAACCCCTTCTTCACCTATACGTTTTCTAAATTCTATCAACTCTGTTGGGACACATGGCGCTGTGCTACAAAAACACTCTTCTCCACTAAAATATTGGTAGTAGCTGTTCTCTGACCATTGCTCAACCATGCTTTCGTCACTTAAGTTGCGTAGTTGCTTCAAAATTAACAAGGATACCATTAAGCGGATAGGTTTTGCAGGAGCGCCCATGTTCGCGCTGTAATGTTTCTTAAATGAATCTTCAAATATTTGCCAATCTATTTTATTGGCCAGGATATACAGTGGATGGCTATGGCTTAATTGCTCCTTAAAAGTACTGTAAAAACTTAATTGCGATTTGTCTTTTTCCCTTGGTAACATAGTTTGCAAGCTTTTTGGCAAATTTGATTAAAACTTGCAAACTAACCTCGTTAAAAATCTATAAGTTATTAACCTTATAAATTGATTATTAACACCTTGTTCGCCTATAATTCGCCTTTTGATACTCGACTAATTACGTAAAAAACGAAGCTTTTCAGCTATGTTCTCATTATTTGTAACAATTGCCCCGGCGTCGCCATATGCTCCTAAATTTTTAGTAGGGTAAAATGAGAAAGCGCTACAATCGCTGAACATACCGGCTTTCTTATTATGAAATGAACTTCCTGCTGCCTGGGCACAATCTTCAATCACTTTTAGGCCGTATTTATTGGCTATAACAGAAATATCATCCATATTACAAACTTGTCCATATAAATGAACAGGCAAAATGGCTTTCGTTTTTTTTGTTATTTTCTGTTCAATTTTTTGTGCATCCATTAAACCGCTATCAGGTTTAATATCCACAACAACCGGTTTTGCCCCGGCTTGCATAATGCCTGTAATTGTGGGAAAAGCGGTTACATTGGCCGTAATCACTTCGTCATTCGGCACAACCTCTAAAGCCATTAATGCTAATGCAATTGCTTCAGTTCCCGATGCCACCCCGATACAAAATTCAGTCCCGATATATTTTGCAAATTCTTTTTCAAACGATTCAAGCTCCTCGCCCAATATATACCAACCGCTGTTTAAAACCCTTTGAACGGCAGTATCTATCTCGTTTTTAAGAATTTCATACTGAATTTTGAAATTATTGAATAAGATCATATGTACTAATTTCTAATAACATTACAACTTTTGTTATTATATTTTCATTTTCAGATTACATCCCAAGTAACCAAACTGTTTAAATGTTTTGAGGCAAATTTAAGTGTGTTAATATTACTAAAAAATATGAAATAATTCTTCAATAATACTATTTAAAACAATTAATTCAAACAAGAAATACCTTACAGTCGTTCAAAGACAATTACAGGTCAATCATACATTTTCATCTAAAACAAACATTCTATAGCATTTTCTGCAAGTTTTTATACTTTTGTCAGTTCTGGTTTTCTAAATATTTTAATATAAAATAATGGAATACAATTTCAAAGAAATCGAAAAAAAATGGCAGGATTACTGGGAAAAAAATAAAACCTTCAAAACAGAGTATAATCCTTCGAAACCAAAATATTATGTTCTCGATATGTTTCCTTACCCTTCAGGTTCGGGCTTGCATGTCGGACATCCTGAAGGCTACACGGCCACAGATATTGTAAGCCGCTACAAGCGTATGAAAGGGTTTAATGTATTACATCCTATGGGATGGGACGCATTTGGCCTTCCGGCTGAACAATATGCCATTCAAACCGGCACACATCCTGCTGTTATAACGAACAAAAACTGTGATACTTTCCGTGGGCAAATAAAAATTCTCGGTCTGAGTTACGACTGGGACCGCGAAATTAATACCACCGACCCGAAATATTTTAAGTGGACTCAATGGATATTTATCAGGTTGTTTAATACATGGTTTGACAATAAATTGCAGAAAGGAAGGCCTATTAATGAATTAACCATTCCTGATGCTATTTTAAAACTGGGCGAAAAAGCAGTAAGGGATTATGTAAATGAAAAAAGACTGGCATATTTTGCCGATGCACAGGTTTGGTATTGCGAGCATTGCCAGATTGTTTGCGCCAATGAAGAGGTATTGATGGATGGAAGCCATGAAAAATGTGGAAACCAGGTTATCCGTAAAAATCTTAAACAATGGATGCTTCGGATACCTTTATATGCCGAGCGGCTATTAAAAGGTCTTGATGATCTCGACTGGCCTGATGGCATAAAAGACATGCAGCGAAACTGGATTGGACGTTCTACAGGCGCTGAAGTCGATTTCCAGATTGAAGGATTGCCGGAAAAATTAAGGGTATTTACTACCCGTCCCGATACTCTTTTTGGGGCAACATATATGGTTATTGCGCCTGAGCATAACCTGGTGGGAAAGTTACAACTCCAGGACAGGTTGAAATTGTTCAGAAATATGTAAAAAATGCTTCATTGAAATCCGATTTGGACAGGACTGAACTATCCAAGGAAAAGACCGGTGTATTTACCGGCCGTTATGCAATTAACCCGGTAAATAATAATAAAATTCCAATCTATATTGCCGACTATGTTCTTACCGGTTATGGCACGGGCGCCATCATGGCCGTGCCTGCGCATGATACGCGCGACTTTGAATTTGCAACAAAATTTAATATTCCGATAGTTTGTATCCTCGACCCTGTTGAAGCCGATGCCGCTATTCGGCAAAATGTTTTGGCCGGAATGGAATGTTGGACAGAAGACGGTGCATATATTAACTCGGGCAATAGTGAAAATGGTTTGAGCATAAATGGAATGAACAAAGAAAAAGGGATACGCACAATTATTGATTGGCTTGAAAATACAGGGCAGGGTGTTGAAAAAATAAATTACAAAATGCGCGACTGGCTGTTTAGCCGCCAAAGATATTGGGGTGAGCCTTTTCCGGTTATTCATTGGGATAATGGCGAAATAACAGTTTTAAACGAAAATGAATTACCATTGGAGCTTCCAAAGCTCGACAAATATCAGCCCGGGATTAATGGCGAATCGCCTTTGGCAAACGCTACAAGTTGGCTCAGTGTAAAAGATGCCAATGGCCGCAAAGGGCGACGTGAAACAAATACAATGCCCCAATGGGCTGGATCTTGCTGGTATTATCTTCGATATATCGATCCAACAAACGATAAAGAGCCATTTGCAAAATCACTCGAAAACTACTGGATGCCGGTCGATTTATATGTCGGGGGCGCCGAACATGCAGTGTTGCATTTGTTATATAGCCGTTTCTGGCATAAGGTGTTATTCGATCTTGGAATTGTTTCCACAGATGAACCGTTTAAAAAACTGTTTAACCAGGGGATGATTTTGGCTTATGCTTATGAAACTTCCACCGGGGGAAAAATACCGACAGATAAAGTAAATGAGAAAGACGGCAAATTTTATCATAAAGAAAGCGGGGAGGAGCTGCGGCAGATTGTTGCAAAAATGTCTAAAACGCTTAAGAATGTTGTAAACCCTGACGATGTTGTAAACCAATATGGCGCCGATTCGCTCAGGTTGTACGAAATGTTTATGGGCCCGCTCGATGCTACAAAACCCTGGGCTGAAAATGGCGTGAAAGGCGTTTTTAGTTTCTTGACAAGGGTAAGCCGTTTTTTTAACAATAAAGAAAATTATTTCGAAGGACAGGAAGACATTGATGTGCTTAAAATGTTGCACAAAACAATTTATAAAGTCGGTTCCGATATTGACAACCTTAGGTTTAATACGGCCATTGCCCAGATGATGATTTTTACCAATTTATGCCTTAAAAAGTTTAAGGTTACAAAAGAAACCGGTGAAATATTTGCAAAAGTGTTGTCGCCATTTGCACCTCATTTGGCGGAGGAAATATGGGAAATGCTGGGCCATAAAACCACATTGGCTTACGAACCTTTTCCTGAAGCCGATGGGCAATACCTGATTGAAGATACTGTTGTTTATGCAGTTTCATTCAACGGAAAGCGAAGGTTCGAAATAGAAGTGCCTGCCGATCATGATACAAAAGAAGTTGAACAAATGGTTTTAAAGCACGAAAGTTCGCAAAAATGGCTCGAAGGCAAAGCGCCTAAAAAAATTATCGTTGTTCCCGGGAAAATAGTAAATGTGGTTATCTGAAAATTATTATTTAAAGAAGGTCAAAAGCACAATTCATTATTTGAATTCCAACAATTTGCTTTTTGATTTGGGATAATCGATATTATAATGTAAGCCTTTGCTGACTTTTCTTTGTTGTGCCGATTTAATAATCAGGTAGCTTACTTCCATAAGGTTTCTTAATTCGCATAGTAATTTTGACAGTTTCGATTTTTTATAAAGTTCTTCTGTTTCCCCGAAAATAATTTCAAGTCTTTTTGCTGCGCGGATTAAGCGCAGGTCGCTGCGCACAATACCTACATAATTGCTCATTAGCTGCTGAAGTTCCTTCATATTTTGGGTTATCAGCACCATTTCTTCAGGATGTGTTGTGCCTTCGTCATTCCAGGGAGGAATATTTCCAGGTATATTAAATTTTTCGAACGATAAAATTGAATGTTTTGCAGCTTTGTCGGCACAAACAATTGCTTCAAGAAGCGAATTTGAGGCCAAACGGTTGGCGCCATGAAGCCCTGTACAAGCGGTTTCGCCGGCAGCATATAGCCTATTGATCCAGGTTTTGCCATCCATGTCAACTTTAATTCCACCGCATAAATAATGTGCTGCCGGAACTACCGGGATCATGTCTTTTGTAATATCGATCCCGACCGACATACATTTTTCATAAATATTTGGGAAATGTTGCAGCAATCCATCCTTTTCAATATGCCTGCAATCCAGATACACAAATTCATGACCAGATATTTTCATTTCATTATCCATAGCCCTGGCCACAATATCGCGTGGCGCCAATGAACCGCGAGGATCATATTTGTGCATGAATTCATTGCCATCCTGTCCTTTAAAAATTGCACCAAAACCTCGTAATGCTTCACTAATTAGGAAAGATGGCCGTTCACCCGGGTTGTATAATGAAGAGGGATGAAATTGTACAAATTCCATATCCTCAATAATACCTTTTGCACGATAAACCATTGCAATGCCATCGCCGGTTGCAATACCCGGGTTTGTGGTTGTATGATATACGTTTCCCGTCCCGCCTGTTGCCATTAATGTTACGTTTGCGAGAATAGTTTTTATTTTATGCGTTTTTAAGTCCATTACATAAGCCCCGTAACATTCAATATTGTTATAATAGCGCTTTATCAATATTCCCAGGTGATGTTGCGTTATTATATCAATTGCAAAATGCTTTTCATAAATTGTAATGTTTTTATGTTTTTTAACTTGTTTTACTAAAGCCCGCTGGATTTCAGCCCCTGTAGCATCTTTATAATGAAAAATACGATTTTCGGAATGTCCTCCTTCGCGTGCCAGATCGAAATGGCCGTCGGGTGTTTTATCAAAATTAGTTCCCCAATCGATAAGCTGCTTTATCGCCGCCGGCGCTTCGGTAATTATCATGCGGACAACTTCTTCGTTGCATAATCCATCGCCACAAATTAATGTATCACTTATATGTTTCTCAAAATTATCGGGTTCATAAGTTACAGAAGCAATTCCGCCTTGTGCATAACTTGTATTTGCTTCGTCAATTACAGATTTCGTTACAATACATACTTTCCCGTAATTGGCTGCCTTAAGGGCATAACTCAATCCTGCCAAACCGGAACCTATTACAAGAAAATCGAACCGCTCTTCCATTAAACAATTATTTTAATTAAAACAAAAATAAGCTATAATATGATTATTAAAAGAATAGAAAGCCAAGAAAGTTCATTTATATTTTCAAATTATTATGTGGATTTCAATAACATTTTTGTCATCTGTATTTAAAAATTCAACCGGAATAACTTTAAATTTTCCCATCGTCAGCAAAGCTGTAATATCCGTTTTCGCCGATAATGATATGATCGAGCACGTTAATATCCATTAATTTGCCGGCTTCTTTCAATTTTTGTGTTATGGCTTCATCAGATTCACTGGGCTTCAGATTGCCTGAAGGATGGTTATGACAAAGTATTATTCCGCTGGCCATTTTTTCTAATGCTTGTTTTAAAATTATCCTCACATCGGTAACTGTGCCTGAAATTCCACCCTGACTGATTTTTATTTTGTCTGTTATCATGTTAGCGCGATTAAGAAACAATGCCCAAAACTCTTCATATGGCAAATCGCCAAGCATTAAGTTAAGCATTTCAAAAACATCTTTACTGGAATTAATTTTTTTGCGTTCTATTACTTGTTCTGTTTTACGCCTTTTCCCAAGTTCAAGAGCTGTAAGAACTGAAATAGCCTTTGCTTCACCAATGCCTTTCAATTTCTGAAAATCATTAAGGTTGAATTTCGCCAGTGCATTCAGATTGTTCCCGGCAGCATCGAGAAGTTTCCTGGCTAGTTCAACTGCCGATGCATTTCGTGTACCTGTCCTGAAAAGAATAGCAATTAACTCAACATTTGAAAGAGAATTAAAACCCTTTTTCATCATCTTTTCGCGGGGCCTGTCGTCTTCAGCCCAATCCTTTATACTTAGCTTTTTATTATTTTCCATTGAATCATTTTTAAAAGACTATTTTTCAAATTTATTATTTTGTTTGAAATAATTGAATTTCATTTAAATAAATTAAAATGAATATTATTTGCCTTTAAAAAATAATATTTTCTTGAATGTAACCTTTAGCGATGATAATTCATGCTTTTAAATTGAAATTCACATTTTTTAATTAAGTTTGTATAACTTGAAGAAAGTAACGATAAATAAAATATAAAACATTGAATTTATTTGACTTATGGATAATAAAAAAAATAATTTAATCGAAGTTGGAAATGATATTGTTGTTTCCACTTTAAACCTTACAAGGGATTTAATTAATGAGTTTGGTGAACGGGTAGCTGGTAGCCCTCAATGCCTGGCATCGGCAAAAAAAATCGCAGAATTGTTTAAACCAAATTGCGACACAGTAAATGAAGAATTTTTTCAAATTCATCCTGCTTCATTCTGGAATGTTGGCCGAATCGTGGCGCTTTCATATATTATTTCAATTGCTTTGCTATTAAAAGGTGGGTTTTTAGTATATATAGCGGCTGTTTTAAATTTATTTGGTTTAATTTATGGGATTACATTATATATTTTATTTGAACGGGCATTCGATATGCTTTTCCCTTCTGCAAAGGCTTGCAATGTTGCCGGAATTATTGAACCGACGGATAAAGTTAAACAGCAAATTATTGTTGCCGGCCATCACGACAGCCCTTATGTACTGAGCTTTCTTGAGCATTTTCAATTAATTGCCGGCATTCGGTTATTGTTGGCAATAATTATTTATTTAATATCAACTTTTGCTTGTTTGTATGCTTTAATATCTCAATTAATATTTAAAAATACCTGGCTGCTGCATGGTTTTCAACTCTGGCTTCTGATTATCGGGTTAATTTTTGTTTTACCGTTGTTTTTTCTTTTTTCAGCGAAAAAATCCCCCGGCGCAGGCGATAACCTGAATGCAACTTCAATTGCCATTAAGCTTGCTGAATTTTTTAATTTAAGAAGGCAACAAGGCCTTTCTTTAAAAAACACCCGTTTAATTTTGCTCAGCCCTGATGCAGAAGAGGCCGGGTTGCGTGGCGGGTATGATTATGCTATCCGGCATAAACCTGAGTTGGCAGCTGTACCGAGCTTTGTTATTAATATCGATTGCTTGTATAAGTTGCCTTATATTGCAGTTCTTAAACGCGACAGAAACGATACAATTTCATTGTCAAAGCAAATGGCCGATGACTTTGTCAATCTTGCCACCGAACTTGGAATATCATTAAAAAAAATAGATTTGCCTTTAGGTAAGGGCGGGACAGATGCCGCTGCTTTTATGAAATACGGAGTTGAATCGACTTCAATAATTGGCATATCAACTTCTTTGTTAATTAAAGATGTTGTTTACCATACAACCCGCGACACGGTAGATCATATTGAACCTGAAGCTGTTAAGGCAGCTTTTGAACTTATTATAAATTATATAATAAATACCGATTCGAAAAATTGAAAGAATTTTCTATGAACTATTTAGTAATTTGAAAACCTTGCTACAATTCCTAAAGGTAGCTTTCTGCCGGCATTGTCAGTAAAATACAATTCGCCTATTTCGGAATTAATGTTATTGCCAAAAATCATTTTCATCAGATTTTCACAAATTAAAGCTGAAAACCCCATAGAATAAAGATTTAAAATGATGAAAAATTCTTTTTCTTTCAACAATTGAAGACAGTTTTTCATTAAAAGATTTATCGATTTTTCTAAAACCCATTTTTCCCCTTTAGGGCCACGGCCATAGGCCGGAGGATCCAAAATAATACCATTGTAAGTATTGTTGCGCCTGACCTCGCGTTGTAAAAATTTCATAACATCGTCAAGTACCCACCGGATATTATCCAGCTTGCTGGCTTTCATATTTTCATTCGACCAATTTAAAACCTGCTTAACTGAATCGACATGCGTAACATTTGCCCCAGCTGCCCTTGCAGCCAAAGATGCTCCGCCTGTATATGCAAAAAGGTTTAAAACGTTAAAGCCATTTTCTGTGGATGATTGAATTTTATCAAAAATATAATTCCAATTGTCTGCCTGCTCCGGGAAAATACCTACATGTTTGAATGAAGTTAAACCCAATCGCATTTTTAAATTCATAGTTTTATATCTGTATGAAATATACCATTGTTCCGGCATATCTTTCTTCAAAATCCATTTGCCTTTTTCGTTATTTGATGCTTCATAATTATTACTTTCTTTATCGCGCTTAAAATAGGCATGTGCCAATTTCTGCCATTCACTTTCCGTTAATGCCTTGTCCCAAACAGCTTGTGGCTCTGGCCTTGCAATAATATATTGGCCAAATTTTTCAAGTTTTTCATAATTACCAGTGTCAATTAATTTATAATCTTCGAAATTTATTGGTGTGAAAAGCTTTATCATTTGCTGTAAATTTTAAAATAATGCTGTATTGAAAACTAAACACATTATAAATATTTATACTTTTGACGGATACAAACTTACTAATTTAATGGAGCGGATTACAAGCCTTCAAAATATTAAAATAAAAAAACTTATCAGTTTAAGTAAATCTAATGTAAGAAAGGAACAGCAATTATTTATAGTTGAAGGGATAAAAGAAATATCCCTGGCCATTGATGCCGGGTACAGGTTACATTCCTTGTTCTGGTACCCTTCGGAAAGTTTTAAGTTTATTGATTTAAAAAAAATTCCTGTAAGCGAAGATGTAGTTTATGAAATATCATCAAAAATATTTGCAAAAATAGCTTACCGCGAAAATTCAGGCGGGTTAATCGGGGTTTTTCATCAGCAAAATTTATCGTTGGAAAACCTTAAACCTTCTAATAATTCATTGATAGTTATTCTTGAATCGGTTGAAAAACCTGGCAATTTAGGTGCAATTTTACGTACCGCCGATGCTGCTTCTGTTTTTGCAGTGTTGATGTGCGATCCAAAAACCGATGTTTTCAATCCAAACATTATTCGCTCAAGCGTTGGTTGCGTGTTTACAAATCGAATAATTGCCTGTACAAATGAAGAAGCGCTTAAATGGATTAAACAACATAATATCAAAACCTTTGCCGCAGCTATTCTTCAAGATTCCAAGCCATATTATTTTCAGGACTATAAAGGCCCGACAGCTTTTGTGATGGGAACTGAAGATAAAGGATTATCAGATTTCTGGCTAAAAAACTGCGATGAAAAGATAATTATTCCCATGTCGGGAAAAATTGATTCGCTCAATGTATCTGCTTCTGCTGCTATATTGATTTTTGAAGCAAAACGGCAGAGGAAATATGTTAGCTCTTAATAGTTTTAGGGAAAATTAAAAAATCCGGGGATTTTAAGAAATAAATTTAAGAATTGTATTTAACAAATCTTTACGGGTAAACGGTTTTACCAAATAATCGTTAAAGCCTTCTTTTTTAATATTACTTTTATAAACACAAGTTGAAATTGCTATAATGGGAATATCAGGGCGAATTTGCCTGATAATTATCAATGTTTTATAATCATTCATTCCCGGCATTCTTTTATTCATCAACACTATATCAATCTGATTATTGGATTCTATTAGTTTTAAAGTATCTTGGGCATTTCTTGTCCAAATGATATTTGCTTTTGTGAGATTGAGATATTCTTTAATCTGTAAATAACTTTTCTCGTCATCTTCAGCTATCACAATATTTTTCAATAGCAATGCATCAGGATTTAGCAAATGCTCGATTTCGTAATTTTTATTAAGTTGCAACATAAATAAAAATTAATTCAGGAATAATATTCAATCAATTATTACAATAATTCCTTTTATTAAATTTAATGAATTATTCTTATCCGAACTGAGTTTTAGTAAACTTTTTTATAGCCAAATTTTGTTAATTATTTCATTCCTTTTAATGAGAAAAAATAAATAGGATAGAGATTTAAATCAGATATAACTGGCTAAAGATTGAGCCTTCATATAATTTAAAAACTGAACGGTCATATCGCGGGTAATATTATTAAACAACTT
>CAWEFA010000108.1:0-6700 GCA_963808135.1 uncultured Bacteroidota bacterium | reverse complement strand
CGTTCAAACTAAAAAAACAAAGTACGCATCAATTTTTTATTGAATATTCCTGAAAATTTTCAGGTTACGTTTATAAAATATTTCAAGATAAATATGTTTCATATTCTTTTTATAAACAAGCAAATTAAGCATAAATTTAAATAACTGGCAAAGTTATGAAATCAATTAAAGGTTAAATAAAGTTTCAAATATTCTTTTTTTGAATATCTCCGAAGTTACATTGCTATTTATCAATCAAACCCCTGCCTGTTTTAATAATTTTATTATTGTTTTTAAGCTGTTTTACAATATTGTCCAATATTCCATTTATAAACGTGTTGCTATTTTCGGTACTATAATCTTTTGCAATTTCAATATATTCATTTAAGGAAACCTTTATTGGGATTGAAGGGAATTCTATTATTTCAGCAATCGACATTTGCATTATCAATTTATCCATTATTGCAATCCGATGAATTCCCAGTTTTGCGAATGTTCTTTTATTAATTTTTCATACTCATCAGTATTTAAAATCACTTTATAAAACAATTTTTTTGCAAATTCCTATTTGTGTGTAAATATCGGCATTAATTTTTTTTCAGCACCGTCGGATCCTTTAAATATTTTTAAAGTTTTGTAAAACATATCATTATAAAATCCAAATCATCATTCCAGAAGTACTCAATATCTTTAAGCGCATTCTGTAATTCACGGAATGAGAAAACCTCTTCTTCTAAAATTCTAAGTATTATACTTTTGTCATCATCATGCGAATTCGAATTTTTTTTCAGATATTCATTAAAATAACTTCTTTTTTTAATTAAAAATCTATATAATCAAATTAAAGAAAGAAGTTATTTTAATGAATATCTGAAAAAAAATTCGAATTCGTATGATGATGACAAAAGTATAATACTTAGAATTTTAGAAGAAGAGGTTTTCTCATTCCGTGAATTAGAGAATGCGCTTGAAGATATGAGTATCTTCTGGAATGATGATTTGGATTTTATAATGAGTATGGTTTACAAAACTTTAAAAATATTTAAAGAATCCGACGGGTCTGAAAAAAAATTAATGCCGTTATTTAAAAATACAGACGATCAGGAATTTGCAAAAAAATTGTTTTATAAAGTGATTTTAAATACTGATGAGTATGAAAAATTAATAAAAGAACATTCGCAAAACTGGGAATTCGATCGGATTGCAATAATGGATAAATTGATAATGCAAATGTCGATTGCTGAAATAATAGAATTCCCTTCAATCCCAATAAAGGTTTCCTTAAATGAATATATTGAAATTGCAAAAGATTATAGTACCGAAAATAGCAACACGTTTATAAATGGAATATTGGACAATATTGTAAAACAGCTTAAAAACAATAATAAAATTATTAAAACAGGCAGGGGTTTGATTGATAAATAGCAATGTAACTTCGGAGATATTCAAAAAAACCGAATATTTGAAAGTTTATTTAACCTTTAATTGATTTCATAACTTTGCCAGTTATTTAAATTTATGCTTAATTTGCTTGTTTATAAAAAGAATATGAAACATATTTATCTTGAAATATTTTATAAACGTAACCTGAAAATTTTCAGGAATATTCAATAAAAAATTGATGCGTACTTTGTTTTACATTTAAGTATTATTTTAAACAATAAAAGAATGAAAAGTTTATTATCTATCATGTTAGTAGGTCAGCCAGCCGGAGGACAGAATCCAATGGGTATGTTTTTACCTTTAATTTTAATCATCGTAGTTTTTTACTTCTTTATGATCCGCCCTCAGGCAAAAAGACAAAAAGAGCTTAAAAAATTTCGCGAATTATTAAAAAAAGGCGATAAGGTTATTACAACAGGTGGAATTTATGGCCGAATAGTTGAACTTGAAACCAACACAGCTTTAATTGAAGTCGATTCAAATGTTAAAATCAGGGTTGACAAAGTTGCTATTTTAAAAGATCCAAGCGATATGGAAACCAGGTAGCAGTAAAAATAATTGGTAGTTATTTGTATAATAGCTACCAGTTTTTTAATAATCTAATCCTTGACCAAAAAATTAAAAAATACAGAATTAAGTTATTCAACCCGGAAAGAATATAAGTTTAATCAAAAGTTCCTCATTTTTCTTTTTTTCCTGGTATTGTCATTTATTTTTTGGCTTCTTAATGCATTAGACCACAACTACTCAACAAACATCAGCTTTCCTATAAAATATATCCACCAAATACCGGATAAGGAAATGGTGAGTGATGTTCCGCTTGAATTAACTTTAAATGTAAGCGGGCAAGGTTATACTTTGTTACGTAACATTATAACAGTAAGCCATCATCCGATTTTACTCAGTGTATCTTCACTATATCTAAATGAAATACCAAAAGACACCAATCGCTTCTTCGTTATTACAAGAGGCCTTAAGGAATTTGTCCAAAGACAATTTGGCACTGAATTACTTATAAATTATATTATCCCCGATACTATTTTTTACACTTTTTCAGCAATTGAACGCAAAAAAGTTCCCGTTGAACCAAACATAAATATTGAATTTGCAAATCAATATATGTATGGAAGAAGTATAATATCCCAACCCGACAGCATAATAATTTCCGGCCCGAAAATACTTGTAGATACCATTATGAAAGTTCAAACCGAGTTTAAAAAATTTACTAAAATTGATAAATCATTTACTGTTGAGTTAAAATTAAACCATGTTGAAGGTGTTTACTTTGTAAGGGAAAAAGTTAAACTCACAGTTCCGGTAGATAAATATACCGAAACGAGCGTGGTTGTTCCAATAAAAGTGATAAACCTTCCCGATAGTATGGAAATGAAGACATTCCCGGCCTCAATAAAAATAAATTATATTGTTTCCCTTCAAAATTATAATAAGGTCCGACCAGGCCAGTTCAAAGCAATTGTCGATTACAAATCAATATATTCATCTATTAACAGTAAATTGAAAGTTACTTTGGAACGGCAACCGGCTTTTATAAAGCTAATATCCTTCCGTCCAAAAAATGTCGATTATATTATTGAAAAGTAAATGCTTAAAATTGGAATTACAGGTGGGATCGGTTCCGGTAAATCTGTGGTTTGTGAAATATTCAAACAACTTGGAACCCCTGTTTTCGACTCCGATACAGAAGCTAAAAAATTATTAGGCACACCAGAAATTATAAATTTTTATAAAAATGAATTTGGCGATAAAGTATTTACCAATAAAATACTGGACAAGCAAAAAATAGCCACACTCATTTTTAATGACGAACAAGCCTTACTAAAAGTCAACAACTTTATACACCCGAAGGTAATCGGTTTATTCCTGGAGTGGAGCGCGAAACAAAAAAAAAATAAGTATATTATTAATGAAGCAGCGCTTCTTTTTGAAAGCAAAGCATTTAAAATGCTCGATTTTACAGTGCTTGTAATTGCCCCGGAAGAATTAAGGATAAAACGGATCATTGCCAGGGATAATGCTAATGAGAAAGTTGTACTGCAACGAATCCGATCCCAGATGCCGGACGAAGAGAAAAAAAAACTTGCCAGTTTTATTATCTATAATGATGAAAAATCCCTTTTATTGCCCCAGGTACTTTCACTTCATCAAATTTTTATTGATAAAGAACCTGAAAATAATTAGAACTTTGAAACGGCACAAACTATAATCTTTTGCCACCTTATATCCACAGATCTGCAATTTGCTTATGACATAAGCTAATCCACCGTAAGCGGCAGGGAATGTAATTCTAAGGGATAAAATCTCAAATATGTATAGCTTTTGTGATAGCAGTGCTTCCATATCTTTTGCGAATTCTGTCCATAGCAAGATATAAATTAACCATTTCGGGCGTATCCTCGAACATATTCAACTGCTGGGCGCCATATACCAAATTGCTGAATTTCACCCCTATCATCCTTATAAGCATGCGGCTTTGGTACAAACGCTTAAACAAATCCTTGGCCACGTTAATCAATATATGGTCGAATGCCGTATAGGGAATGCGTTTCTGAAGGGTATGCGTGTCGAAATTTGAATAACGGATTTTGACTGTTATGCACGAGGTGATCTTTTCGTTTTGACGTAATTCAAAAGCCAGTTTTTCCACCATGCGTGCTAACAGGCGGTTTAAATAATTAACGTCAATAGTGTCTTTTTCAAAAGTGCGTTCGCTGCTCATTGACTTTTGTTCCGAATAAGGCTGTACAGGCGTATTGTCGATGCCATTGGCTTTTTCCCAAATAACCAGTCCGTTTTTGCCCAATACTTTTTCCATCATTTCGCGTGGTATTTGTCTTAAAGTACCGATTGTGGCAACACCCATCGAGCGCAACAGGTGAAAAGTTTTATCGCCAATGCCTGGTATTTTCTTTATAGACAAGGGTTCGAGAAACGATAATACTTCCGTTTTTGGCACATGCCGTTCACCATTAGGTTTGGCCACACCGGTAGCAATTTTTGAAACGGTTTTATTTACAGATAGCCCGGACGATATGGGCAAACCCGTTTCTCGGATGATGCGTTGCCGAAGTTCCTGCGCCCACTTCAGGCTGCCAAAAAACCTATCCATGCCGGTAATATCAATATAATGTTCATCGATGGAAGCTTTCTCGAACACAGGCGCCGCTTCGGCAATAATGTCGGTAACTATTTTAGAATGCCTGCTATACAAATCCATGTCGCCCCTTACGATGATAGCGTCGGCGCAAAGTATCCTGGCCATTTTCATGGGCATAGCCGAGTGCACGCCATACCTGCGCGCCTCATAACTGCAACTGGCTACCACGCTACGGTCGCCCGTGCCACCAATAATTACAGGCTTTCCAACCAGCCTGCTGTTTTGCAACCGTTCTACCGACACAAAAAATGAGTCGAGGTCGAGGTGGATAATATTTGGGGAAGAAAGAACCATGCTTAATCCGAAAATGTGTCAATGAAAGCTGAGACACTGGCTAATCTGATTTTTGTGCCTTTATATCCCAGCTTAGCTTCCAGACTTTTAATATTAAAAAATGGTAACTATATATCAGTTGGGACTAAAAAATTAAATTTAACCTCAAAATTACCTAATTTTTGATTATCTAAATTTATATTATTTTTACTTCTATTTTTATATTTAGAAAAAAGTATTAATTTTACTTATATTAGAAACATAAAACAAAGTTATATTTAATATTGTTATTAATATAATATTTTACATTACTTTTGCGTTCTTTTTTTGTAACAATTATTATCATTATATGGTAATAATGAATATAACAATTAAGATTATGGGAAAAATAAAATTATCATTAGATACTGCCTTAATTTCTTTTCTTTATTTATGGGGGGGCATGGAAAATCCTGCTGAGAGAAAGGCTAAGGAAACTATTAAGGACACTACTTCTATCAAGATAAAAAATGATTTGAAAAGAATAAATAAGGATTTTAGGGATTCTTACATACGAGTCCGAAAAGAAGCTTTATCAATTTGTGAGTAATCATGCTAATCATAAAACCAAAAAGGGGATAATACGCCCGGATCAATCCGTTGAAGTAAGTAGTTTTGAGGGGATTATACCCGATCCAGCAACTTTAATTGAATTAGAAAAATTGCATCCAGGCTCGATTAAATTCTGGCTTGATTTAGCTACGTCAGAAATTAAATCAAGGCAATTAAATGAAAACAGGATTACCTGGACATTTAAATACTCTACTATGTGGGGTATGTTTTTAGGGTTTCTATCAACGGCATTAATATGTTCAGTTGGAGTATATGCTATATATAAAGGCAATGCCAATGCTGCTGCAATTATTATTACTGGAAGTGCTGCAACTGTAATAACAGCTTTTATTGTAAGAAGTGTAAAAGGCGCTAAATAAATAAATATTATCAAAGAACTTTTTACCTAATTCTAATATTTCTTAATCTTTAGGTTCTTTTACTATTGCCTTTATTACATTGTCAAAATCCCCCTCGATATGTAGAGGAGGTTCGTAATTCTCGGCTCGTTTTTTAGATACTTTCTCTTTCTTCATTATTTATTTAGATATTAATTGATTATAAGTTAACCTACCTTTTACGTTTGTCAATGATAAACTAAATCTATCAACATCGCAAATATCACGTGTGTTGAATCTATATGAAAATTCATTACAATATTTACTTAAATGTTTTGGGCTTGCTGAATGATAAATTCCGTAAATCCCTCTTTTGAATAAACTCCAAAAACCTTCGATTCCATTAGTTGTAAAACCGTCTTTTACATATTGATTTTCTTTATGGTTTACTACTTTATGTTGATAATCTTTTGACAATTTATTATAAGATTTCCATTCGTCTGTAACAATAATAGAACCCTTTTTAACCATTGAAGTAATGATAGGTTTTAATGTTTTGGCCTTTGTATCTTTGATAACCGTTGTATTTACTTTACCATCATCTAATAAACCTAATACTGGAGTTTTATCTTTTACGCTACGGCCTTGTGATGCTTTTACTTTCTTATCTTCATGCCTGTTTTTATTTTTTCCACCTATAAAGGTTTCATCAGCTTCGATAGTACCTGTTAACATTTCAGGGGCTTTTGTTTTCATTATCTCACGAATTCTATGTAACATAAACCATGCAGTCTTTTGGGTTACGCCTAAATCTCTATGTAATTGCAAAGAACTAATACCCTTTTTATGTGCAGTGCAAAGATAAATAGCAGCAAACCATAAACTCAATTTTATCTTTGAA
>CAWEFA010000107.1:0-3360 GCA_963808135.1 uncultured Bacteroidota bacterium | reverse complement strand
GCACAGGTTCGTCAATTTGTAAATTGGCACACGAGGGAAGTGAAACAGGGAAAAAGTTCTGGAATAAAATTAAAGAATTTTCCAAAGGAATAGTATGTGCCGACTATTGGAAAGCTTATAATGAATTTGTACCTAAAGAGCAGTTGTTTCAGACTAAAGCAGAAACATATACAGTAGAAGGCTATAATAGTCTCTTCAGGCATTTCTTGGCAAGATTAAGAAGGAAAACTAAATGTTATACAAAAGCAAAATATATGTTGATTTATTCAATAAAATTGCTAATGTTTAAATGGAATAATGATTTAACTATACTTATTTAACAATGCCCAAAATTTTATTATTTGTAATTATATTTTTTTGGATACAATCTATCACGGCCAATAGTAGAATTGGCTTGTGAGGTGCCCCACCGTTTTTATAATCCCGACGAAGATTCGTAAAACAATGAATGTAAAATGATATGTTATTTTTAGATTGCACTTAATTATTGAATTAAAAACAAAATTAAAAATTACTATTGATCATCTCTTATTTAAAATCGAATTGTTTTTCAACAAAATTCAAATCTGTTACAGGTAAGTTTGAATGATTTGTTGCAAAGCATGTTTCCGGATTTGGATTAATACAACAAATGGAATGCGTAAAGCACTGAAAGAGGGACGATGGGTAAGTACTGCGCCAATGGGTTATAAAAATTCTCGTGATGCTTTCAATAAACCAATCTTAGTAAAATCTGAAGTAGCTGAATTAATTAAAAAATCTTTCGAACGATTTGCAACCGGTACATATCAAATTGATGAATTGAAAAGGGCTGAAAGCGGCTTTGAAGAGTATTGCAGGTATGGTATTTCGTTGTTGAGCAACTTACCATATTATTATAGTAATGCTTCTTTGGAAGGTAAACAAAAAATGCTTGGTTTGATATTTCCTGAAAAATTGGTTTTTGAGAGTGGTAAATATCGAACCGCTACGCAAATGAAATATTAACCATGCTTTGCAACAATAACAAAGATATTGGCGAAAAGAAAAAAGGACAAGAAGCTAATTTTAGCGACTTGTCCCTTATGGTTACCCCGGTGGTATTTCGAACCCACGACCCATTGATTAAGAGTCAATTGCTCTACCATCTGAGCTACGAAGTCGAAATTTTTTAGCGTTGCAAAATTAGAAGTTTTTTCAATTTTTAAAACGTTTAATAAATAATAATATTGGCTTCCGACAAAGGAACAAAATATTTCTTATTTGTATGAATTCTAATTAACGTGAGTTCGATATAATATATGTGTAAATTTCATATAATCAAGAACAAAGGCAAGTCCCCCTTTGAAAAAGGGGGCAGGGGGATTGATATTTTTTGGCAATTTAGCAAATAAGAATCCAATCCCCCTACCCCCTCGCCAAGGGGGAATAACGCAACAGTCATATTTTAAATATCTTATACATCGAACTCACGCTAATTAATAATTGCAATTTACATTTAATGATATTGATAAAATAGAGCATTAATAACAATTATTTGCTATATTTTATTAAAATGAAAAAATAAACGTCCAATAACTTTTTTTAATTTATTAATACCTTTGTTTTGGTTGAATAGTTTTAAAACTTCTTTAAATAAATAAAAATTATGAGTAAAGAAAAAGTGTTGCAAATACTTAAAGACACCGGTAAACCTATGAAATCTGGCGAAATTGCCGAAGCTTCAGGAATCGATAAGGCAGAAGTTGGCAAAGCCATCAATAGCTTAAAAGCTGAAAATAAAATATTCTCGCCAAAAAATTGTTACTACCAGGCGAAGTAAAATATCAAAATTGAAGCTATTTATTCAAACATACGGCTGCCAGATGAATGTCAATGACAGCGAAGTTGTGGCAGCGATAATGCAGCAACAGGGTTTTGAATTGATCGATAATATCGCAGGCGCAGACATAATTTTAATAAATACATGCTCCGTTCGGGAAAATGCAGAACAGCGCATACGTGGCCGTATCGATGTGTTCAGGCAAATGAAAAAGAAAAACCCGTTGCTTAAGATTGGAATTATCGGTTGTATGGCCGAAAGGCTGAAAGAAAAATTACTTGAAGAAGAAAAATCGGTCGACCTTATTGTCGGCCCCGATGCTTATCGCGATTTGCCCAACCTGGTAAAAGCAACCGGCGCCTTAGCTAAAAAGCCATAAATGTGATTTTGTCGCATGAAGAAACCTATGCCGATATTAGCCCCGTAAAGGCTTGATGAAAATAAAGTTTCAGCTTTTATCTCCATCATGCGCGGATGCGACAACCTGTGCGCTTATTGTGTAGTCCCTTTTACGCGTGGGGCCGAGCGCAGCCGCGACCCTCAAACCATAATCCGTGAAGTTAAAGAAATCATTCAGGCCGGTTATCGCGAAGTTACTTTGCTCGGCCAAAATGTTAATTCATATAAATGGGTTGATGAGAAAGGATTAAAACTAAATTTTGCAAAATTGATTGAAACGGTTCCGCAGGTCAATCCGTTGCTTCGGGCCAGGTTCTAACATCGCATCCAAAGGATTTAAGCGATGAACTATTAAAAATAATTGCATCATATCCGAATATTTGTAAAAGCATCCATTTGCCAGCGCAATCTGGAAGTTCACGGATATTAAAGCTTATGAACCGCAATTATGATCGTGAATGCTATATGGAACGCATCAGCGCTATAAAGCAAATAATTCCCGAATGTGCCATAACAACAGATATAATTGCTGGTTTTTGTACCGAAACAGAAGAAGACCATAACGACACGCTTTCGCTTATGAACTGGGTGGAATTTGATTTTGCTTATATGTTTAAATATTCTGCATGCCCTGGAACTGCCGCATATAACAAACTGCATGATGATGTGCCGGAAAAAGTTAAATCTAAAAGGTTGACGGAAATTATTGAACTTCAAAATAAGCTTTCGGCTAAAAGCAAAAAAAAGGATATTGGTAAAACTTTCGAAGTGCTGGCAGAAGGCAATTCTAAAAAATCGAAAAATGAATTATTCGGGCGTACAACACAAAACAAAGTTGTTGTATTTCCGAGGGAGAATTTCAAACCCGGTGATTATCTGAACGTTTTAATTACCGGCGCTACTTCCGCTACTTTAATTTGGCTAGGCAAATTAAAAAAGCATCGAACAATTTTGTTGAAGGTGCGGTTATCTAAAAGGTTGAATTTAGTTTAAGCAGAGAAAAAGAAGAAAAGACAAAGTTTAATAAAAATCAATTTTAATTCTACTTTGACAGATTAGTAATTTTGGTGGAATTTGGTGTTTTTGAGTTTTGGTGGCAAAGTATTATAAGCCACAAAAACACTAAAACACAAAATATCACTAAAAAGAAAAATAAACAT
>CAWEFA010000106.1:0-3249 GCA_963808135.1 uncultured Bacteroidota bacterium | reverse complement strand
CCAATGTATTGCTAAAATTTGCAATATTTCTTATAATTGCTAAGCAAGAAAATTTTGAGAATTTATTCTCCGGGGTTCGCTTTAATATGTCCTGTAAACGACTTTTGAAATTCTTCAAATGTCATTGTTTTAAATTTATCCTGGGCAATCCAGTTTAATATTACTTCCATCTCTTCAGGTTTACGATAACCGGGAATTGAACCCAAAAATTCAAGTTTTTCTGAAAAAAAAGCTATTGAAGGAAACGACATTTTTCCTTTTAATAGGGCAACAGCAAACTGATGGCTTAAACGATAGCCGGGATTTTCATTGATAAATTTTTGACCGTTAAAAACAACTGTATCGGCTGATTCGGCATTAAACTTGACCGTGTAAAAATTATCGTTTAAATATTTTGCAATAATCGGGTTTGTGAATGTGTTTTTATCCATTACCTTACACCATCCGCACCAACTGGTAAAAACGTCTATCATTATTTTTTTCGGTTTTTCTTTACACAATTTTTCAGCTTCTTCAATTGTATACCATTTTAGTCCTTTGAATTCACCATTTGTTGTATTAAGCGAATCTGATGCCTGCTTTAAGGTATTTGATGTTTTTTTTGAATTCAATGCTGAATCATCTTTGTTTTGCAATTTATCATTTTTTTGGGCATCGATATAAAAACCAAATAACAATATAAAGATTAACAGCGAAAATACTTTTTTCATTATCATTATTAATTAACTCCTTATAAATATCTTTTTTGCAAAGATATAATTATAAATTAACGCTCTTTGGTAATAGTTGTTAAAATATCATCAACATCCATGAAGCTTATAATGTATAGTACCATTTCAATTTTTTTATTGGCAAATTATTATCGAAAAAGAATTTTATTACCTTTACTGCAACACCAATTTTGGCGATATAGAAAAGATTGTTACTGACTTAGAGGTGAAATTAATTAATAACATTTGAAATGAGTAATAAAAAATATGAACCTTTTATTCCTTCCGAAACAAAACTTCCGGAATTTACATTAAGGGCATTGCTCATCGGTTTGATACTTGCTGTGGTTTTAGGCGCTGCAAATGCTTACTTAGGATTAAGGGCAGGTATGACCATTGCAGCCACATATCCTGCGGCAGTAATTGGCCTGGCTGTTTTAAGGACTATCAGGGGCTCAATTCTCGAAGAAAATATTACACGTACTGTCGGCACGATTGGAGAATCGGTTGCTGCCGGGGCAATATTTACCATTCCTGCTTTTTATATTGCCGGGATTTGGAACCCGTTTTTCACGGTATCAAATTATATAACAGCCAGCTTAATAATTATTGCAGGAAGCATACTGGGAATAATTTTTGTAGCCCTGTTGCGCAAGGTAATGGTTGAAGATGATGAACTGCCTTTTCCCGAATCTATTGCTGCAGCCGAAATACATAAAGCAGGACAAAAGAGTACAGGAGGTTCGAAATTTCTATTTGGGGCAATAATAATGGGAGGCTTGATTAAATTGCTTGGCGACTTAAAATTATTTATTGTTTACTGGGAGAAGTTTGTCCTTTTTTTCAAACAAACAATAACGGGAACAAAATTTGTCGGCAAAGGAGGAATATTAGTCGGCTCGCCTGAATTAAGCCCCGCTTATATAGGCGTTGGATATATTATCGGCCCGAAACTGGCTTCGATTAATTTTAGCGGCGGGGTAATCGCATGGGGATTGTTAGTCCCAATGATCCTTTATTTTATGGCGCCATCGTTGAATTTAGGGGATTTGGCAAACTCACTAATGGCAATTAATCCAAGCCTTACGCCCCAGCAGGCTGATACAAATGCATTGTTAATAACCGCAAACCAAATTGCAAGATTTATTGTCAAACCTTTAGCAATAGGTGGAATGTTGGTCAGCGCACTATTTACACTTTATAACATGAGGAAAAGCCTTACAAGCGGTATTATCAGATCGTTTAATGATGTAAAAAAAGCATTAAAAGGCCAAAGCGTTGATATTCCAAGAACAGAAAAGGATATGGGTTTTATCTGGATAATTTTGGGAATTGTCCTGGTTGCAATATTAACTTACCTCATTACATTTTATTTTTTTCATACATCTTCACTTATTGCATTTGTAGCTGCCACAGTAATGATTATACTTGCCTTCTTTTTTGCCGCAATTTCAGGTTACTTGTGTGGTGTAATAGGTTCGAGCAATAACCCAGTCAGCGGGCTTACACTCACAGCCATCGTGGTTACCGCACTAATTATGGTAATCCTAGGAGTGCACGGAATGGCGGGTGTTGCCGCAGTACTTGGGGTTGCAGCAATAGTATGTGTTTCAGCGTCTGTGGCTGGTGAAATGCTCCAGGATTTAAAAGCGGGATATATTCTGGGAGGCACACCCTGGAAAATGCAACTTGGGGATATTTTAGGAGTAATACTTTCAGGATTGGTTATGTTCGGTGTCCTGGTTCTTTTAAATAAAGGCGATATAGCACAAGGCAATTTTGAAGGCTACCAGGGCGGTTTTGGGAGCAAAAACCTGCCTGCGCCACAAGCCGGCCTGATGGCACTGCTTTCCAAAGGTATTGTAGAAGGAAATATGGCCTGGCCGCTAATAATTTCCGGAATATTAATGGGTGTCGGTTTTATTTTAATGCAAGTTAAAAGTCCTATGCTCGTTTGCATTGGACTATATTTGCCATTACAAACAACTTTTGCAATATTTATTGGCGGCATTCTCAAAGGTATAACCGATTGGATAGTTAAAAGAAAAAAATTTAATGAAAGCCAGAAAACAACCAGTGAAAATATAGGCATATTGCTTGCATCAGGGCTTATTGCCGGGGAAGCTTTAATGGGCCTTGTTCTCGCGGGCTTCAGGGGTTTCAATATTTTTATTACGAAATACTTCTATTTCTTTAAAAACCCGCCGATATTCATTAGCTTCATTATTCTTGCAATTATAACAATTGTCCTTATCTGGCTTCCTATCAACAAAGCAAAAGATGAAACGGAACCTGCTTAAAAAGTATTCGTTGAAATGCAAATAAATATTCATACCTGGCTCAATAATAAAACACGAAAAATTTCTATTTCTATTTAATGATGAATAATGCGAATTAAGGTTTGAATTTATAAAGGTAAATTAGTCAAATTCCCCCTTTGAAGGGGGTCAGGGGGATGTTCTGTTTAATATGTCTTTTTAAATTATATGTTTTATATCGTCGTATTCAAGCAAATTCACTTAATATTTTATTTAAACAT
>CAWEFA010000105.1:0-24899 GCA_963808135.1 uncultured Bacteroidota bacterium | reverse complement strand
GTGTAATTTACGGTTCTGCCGCTAAAGTAACTACCCTCAACACGGATATTACGGCCCGGTACTGCCGAAACAGCCTGTAATACTAAACCGCCAACCGGGAGCGTTGACGCCAGGAATGCTGCAATGGAATTGGTAAAAGCCGACCTTCGCTCTCTTCACAGCGATGTGCAGGCGGCTGCCGATGCAAATCCTGTAAAAGCCGAAACACTTATCACCAGCGCCGGCATGAGTATAAAGAAATCTAATCTCCGCAATAAACAACAAAATACGGCTGAAGACGATGTTGAAGAAGGCAGCGTGGATTTAACCGCCACAGGCACAGGCCCTCACGAATGGCGCATGAGTGTTGATGAAAAAACATCGACCCCTTTACCTTCCAGCAGGGGTTCAAAAAATGTATGCCTAGCCTTACGCCCGGCGCGCTTTATTACTTCCAGAACCGCCAAATGCTTACTAAGGGTGAAAAGAGCGGATGGAGCCGAAGCGTCAGGATAAGGGTAAAATAACACAGTTTAAGCGTTTTTAGTCTCATAAGAGAATTTTTGTCAACAATTGAACGATTGTTGACGACAATGTAAAGAATGTTGATGACAATGGAACGATTGTTAACGACAATTGAACAATTGTTGATGAAAATGTAACGATTGTTATCAACAATGTAAAGAATGTTGATGACAATGTAACAATTGTTAACGACAATGGAACAATTGTTGATGACAATGTAACGATTTTACCAACAATGTAAAGAATGTTGACGATAATGTACGGTTGTTGACAAAAAAGTAACGGTTGTTAAAGACAACTGTTTAACATGTGGGTTTCATACAACCAAACCACCGTTTCAATAAGTCCTCTACGGCGGATTATTAATAAATACTCTTTTATAACTCTCGTTAATAATTTTCGGTTTATCCGGCAATCAAAAACTTTGAAATACAGCTAACAAAAAACTTATTTACATTTGAACGGTAATGAAGGTTGCATAAAAAGTTATATTTTTGCCACCATATAACCAATTAAATGAAATTTTTAGTTTTTTACTATCTATGCTAACTGTCGAAAAAATTGGAGGGACTTCAATGTCCCAATTTCAGGACGTTTTATTTAATATCATCATTGGAAACAGGAAACCTGGCGAATTCTATAACAGGATATTTGTAGTTTCAGCATACAATAATGTTACAAACTGGTTGCTGGAACATAAGAAAACCAGGGAGCCGGGCATATACATGAAATTTGTTAAAAACGAAGATTACAGTAAGAGCCTGGATGATCTGTTAACAAGGTTGCTCGATATAAACAAAACATTTGAGAACATCGGGCTCGATCTTAATATTGCCGGGCAATTCTTAAACGAGCGCATCAGTCAAACCAAGAGCTACCTGAATAGCCTTGCCGATGTGCTGGCAACCGGTTATGTCGATCGCCAGAATATTTTGCTGGCAGCAAGGGAAATTCTTGCATCCGTTGGCGAAGCGCATGCTGCCTTTAATTCTGTTAATATTCTGGAAAAACACAATATTACTGCTTTGTTTATCGATCTCTGCGGGTTTAACGATCCGGAGCGCCTGACGATTGACGAACGCATCCACAAAGCATTTAAAAAAATCGATTTTTCAAAAGTATTGCCTGTCGCTACCGGTTATACTAAGGGCACGGAAGGTATTATGCGGGAATTCGACAGGGGCTATTCCGAAGTTACTTTCAGCAAAATTGCCGTCGAGGTAAAGGCTGACGAGGCTGTTATTCATAAAGAATTCCATCTTTCATCAGCCGACCCGAAAATTGTTGGGGTTGAAAAATCTAAGCCTGTCGGCTTCACAAATTATAATGTTGCCGATCAGCTTGCCGATATCGGGATGGAAGCCATTCACCCGAAAGCATCCAAACCAATAGAAATTGCCGGCATCAGTATTCGAATAAAAAACACTTTCGAACCAGAACATCCGGGAACATTAATCTCACGGAATTACGTTAGCAAGGATTCGAAAGTTGAAATCGTAACAGGCTCGGATAAAGTTACTGCCATTGAAGTGCACGACCCTTTTATGGTTGGTGAAGTGGGGTTCGATTTGAGCATAATGGAATATTTGAAAAAATACAATATCAGTTACATCCTGAAAGCTTCAAATGCCAACAGCATTACAATTGTAATTTGGGAAGACGAAGTTTATCCCGAAATGGTTGACGAGTTAAAAAATAGATATTATCAAATTACAATGAGAAATGTTGCATTGCTATGCACGCTGGGCACTAATATTGCCAAACCGGGGATACTCAAAAAAGCGGCCACAACATTATCGGACAACAATATTAATATTGAAGGTATTTCGCAATCGCTAAGCCAGGTTAACATGCAGTTTGTAATTAAGCGTGAAGATTATAAAAAAGCAATTCTTGTGCTTAATGATGCCCTTTGCGTAAATGATTGATCATTTGTCTGGCCATTTATAATCTGAAAAATATATGACTCATGTTCAGTTTAGGTTGTGCCTAAGCTGAACATGAGGGTTAGATATACCTCCACTTTTACCACCGTCAACAATTACGAATTTAAATGGAAATTAAATTAATAACAAATGCTAAAAGAAGCTAATAAGAAAAAAGGAATGCACGGTTTAATAGTATTATTGTCAAGTATATTTATTGTAATTGTTATAAGCAAATATATGCAACAGACAAGGCATGCCCAAATTGAATATATGGAAGATAATGGCGCCTACACGATAGGTAAAATTGTAGAGTATAGTTCTTCAACCCAAGTTGGAATAGGCAATGGTTATCCACAAGCCATTGATTTTTCATATTCTGTGCAAGGCAAAGAATATGAAACCCGTTATTCTGATAGGGATTATCCCGTACCCAAGGACTATGGCCCAAAAGAAGGGGAGCAATTTATGGCAATTTACCTGCCCAAAGAACCTGAGAAATGTGCCTTGTTGTTTAATTACCCTGTAAAGGATAGTGCAAATTATAAAAAGTACATAGAAAAATTTAAAACTAAACGGCCAACATTAGGAAACTAAGAAGGCAAATAAGCCATAATGGCGCAAGTCTGAGCGATAGTGGGGACTTGTGTCTTTCTTTTATTATAGTTTTAAATGAACTTAAAATATAAAACAAATAGTCCAAGTTTAAAACTTGAACTATTAAGGAACCTATTCAAAAATATTACACGGAAAATCCAAAACGTCAATTACTCAAGAAATAGTCCATTACCTCTTTTATTCCTGCGAAAAGCAAAAAACAGGACAACTGCCAGGAGAATGAAGAATAAGCTGATAAGCCCTATGTTAATTGGTGTAAATTGAAACCATTGTTCAAACTTCGATTTAAAGTTTTCGGCTTTTAAAAGATTTTTGGAAGCAATATATGAAAGCACGCTCATTAATTCATTGTAAATTTCTTTATCGTCGGACCTGCTGAGGATAAAATTAATCAATTCGCCGGGCGAGTTAATATTTTCATTCTTTAAATTAATGTTATCCAGTATGTCTTTAAGTGTGCCTGAAGAAAAATTATTCAGGTCGTCTATTAATTGCTTAAGGTAATATTCCGAATTAACTTTTATTAAAAGGTCAACAAGGTCTTTCAGCGATATTCTTGCCACAAGCGCCCTGTCGTAAAGCAGGTTTCCGAGGTCAGAAGTTGTTTTAACCTGCTTTTCATTTATGCTGATATGTTTAAGAAATTCTTTTAAATCGCCTGTAGAACTTTCAATCAACTTGTTTAGCAATACAACCGGGGAATTGGTAAAAGCCGGGATTAAAAGAAAGGCTTTGAAAACATCATTTGGCTTATAACCAGCTTTTGGAGCCTGGCTTAATAAATATTCGAGCAGCTCTTCCGGTGAATTAATATTTACTTTATTCAAATCTAAAGTGTCCAACAAGTTTTTAAAATTGCCGGATGCAACTTTTCTGAGCGCCATTAAATAGTAATACGCGCTTCCTGCATCGGCCAAACGCAATGTGGCTGCCAATAAATTCAGCTTTGTAGCATCGCTGTCCAGGCTGTGCCTGATAAGAAATTTAGTAATATCGGCTACTGTCAAATTTGGATTGGCATTTATTAATGACACAAGAAGCGGTTTTATAGGATCGGGTAAAAGGAATTTTAAGGCATTGGCCAACAACTGTGCTGAAATCGGCTGTAGAAGGTAAAATTTAGTAAAAAGCGATTCAACGTCAGAAATGCGATAATTGCTAAATTGTGCCTTATTTTTAAGATAAGTTTTTAATTCTTCAAGAGAAGTAAGGTTTTCTTTAAAAATATCCGTTTTATTAATTACTTCTCTTAATTTACCTTTTGACAAATAACCTAAAATGTTTTTCGCATATAATAAATCCCGTTGCTGCTCAGCCAGCTTTCGGGCAAGTTCTTTTTCGGAAATTGTATCGGCTAACTGTTCATAAATAACGATAACATCGCCTTTCACAATTTGAGCATCGGGACAAATAGCGCTAAATTTTAAAACATTTTTTCCAAGAACCGGGATGAAACTATATTGTGAATTTAATTTGGTTATCAATATATTATCTTTTTTTGAAAATGTAGTATCGGCAAAAATATCGACGGTTACTTTTGTTCCTTCAGGCAAATTCAGTTTTATGAACAATTTATTATTGTTGTAAACTTTAAAGAAAGTTTGTTCGAAAACATCGGCGCTCGTCAGTTTTTTCAAAGGTTCAACTTTCACGCTTTGCACCGGCTCTATCGGCAAAGCTTTTAACGCCGCACTGATGCTTACTTCATTATCAGGCTGGTTGTTTTTAACGCTAAACTCTTCAACCGATTTTTCCATTCCCTTTCCTTCGATTATAAGCTGGTAGTTCCCAGCCATAATTTTTGTATCGAAACGGGCAGATAACGGATCAATGCCAATTAATTTTGAAGTATCGTGCGTTGTTAAATTAATAAGCTGCGCTGTAAGCTGAAGCGATTTGTCGTTTTTAAATTCACTCGGCAACCTGACGAGGCCTTTTAATAAAAACTTGCGGGGATGTTGTTTCGAATATATTTCAATCCGGTAAATATCGGTTTTTCCATAGTTGCTTTTTGGGAAATAACGGCATACGTAGGCAAATGAACCGTCCAAAACAGGTGAAAAGAAAATATCGTCGTCGGTTGTATTTATGGGATAACCCATATTTAATGGAACCGACCACTTGCCGTTTTCAAGCAGATTGGAATAAAATATATCGTATCCGCCCATGTTGTAATGCCCGTAAGAACTAAAGAACAGCGTTTTGCCATCTTTCGAAATGAAAGGTGTTTCTTCGTTATATGGCGTATTAATATCCGGCCCTAAATTTTCAACATTCGCCCAATCATCGTTTTTTACGCTTGTCCTGGTGGCTTTGTAAATGTCAAGGCCACCGTAGCCCCCTTTGCGGTTCGAAGTAAAATAAAGGGTTAAGCCATCGTTTGATATACTTGCGTGGGATTCCCAATATTTTGTGTTTATATTGTCGTTGAGCTTTTTTATGGGCGACCATTTGTTGTTTAAATAATGGCTGACATAAAGATTGCCGTCGAAATTATCGCTGCGGTAAATATATAATTCTTTGCCGTCTGCGGATAGTGAAGTTGAATAAACATCTCCATCAACGCCTAAATCGGGGATGATATTGACAGGCGCGCCCCACTCGCCGTTTGCCATTTTGGTTGAAAAGAAGAGGGCGTCATAGAACTGTAATTTTACATTATAAACCAACACACTGTCATTGGCCGAAACAACCGCATTTGATTCTGAAAACCTCGAGTTAATATCGGGCCCCAGGTTTTGATAGTCGAAAAATACAGGGTTGTTTTCAAGTTTCTTAGCCCTGTCGATAGCATTAATCTGGTCATTAACCAGGTTTTCATCAAAAACTGCAGGATCAAGTTTTTCTTTAAACTCGTTGTATTCTTTTAGCGCATCTTCAAGCCTGTTATTAATCCTGTAAGCATTTCCCAAATAAAAAAGTGCATCAGGCGGCGCCTGCTTTTCATTTATATTGTCAACTTTATAATTGGGGTTAATATTTTTTATAGCTTTTTCTAAATATATAATTGATTTGTCCTTCTCATAAGGTATATTCAAATAGCAGACACCTATTTTGAAATTAAGATTATCATTGGAGGGATCAGCTTTCAGTAGTTTCAGGTATAACGGCAATGCTTCGTTAAAATCTTCATATAAAAAATCTGATTCGGCTTCCAGCATCATTTCTTTAGCCGACTGTGTTTCCTGGCCTGAGAGCTTAAAAAAAAGCAACGATAAAACTACTAAACTATATAACCTTTTCACGAATCAAATATTTAAAACATTTTTCACGAAACAAATATAATAATTCTCAAGAGAAATCAATCACCTGACATTATATAATATATGAAAATCAACGACCTATATTGGAAATCCCTTTAATAAGAATATTTAAATCGTTAACAAATTTATAATCCTTAGCATACATATAATTTAATCGTACTTTAAGTTCGTCGGGTATATTTTTCTTTTCCAACCCATCCACAGGTGAAAGGATTCCCTTTTTTATTTGCGGAAGTTCATCGGGCTTTGTGTTGCTAAGTAAATAATAACCCACCCAAGTATTTAATCCTAAAAGTACACGAATTATATTTAAAAATGCATTTAACCTGTTTCGTAAAAAAATTATAAGTAAAGGAAATGAAAGAATTAATAATGATGATGCAAAAATATCAAAAAGTCTCTTTTCCCTTTTGTTTGCCGGTTTATTTATAGTGTTCAGGTTAATGAGATATAAATCGCCGGCAGTATTAATTGAATTGCTGCCAATAATTGAAAGGCTTTCAGGAGGCGCAATTTTATATTCAATATCTATGTGCGAAAGTTTAAGCATATGTTCTATTATTTCCTGGGCGGTAATATCTTTAGCGCAAAAAATAATTTCTTCTGCTTTATAAATTATTGCAATATCATCCAACTGTTCTATATTTCCAAGATAATCTGTCGAATTACAGAGCTCATTTGAAACATATCCGATAATTGCAGAATTTATTTGGGTTTGAAATAATAGCTGCGATACACGCCTGACTTCCTCCAGGTTCCCGACCAATATAATTTTCTTCTTTTGAATATCGTTTAGTTTAAAAGATTTGAAGTTTAGCAGGTGCATAACATATCGGAAGGCTGTTAAAGAAACAATGCCCCAAAAAGCTCCCATAATTATTAAAATTCTCGAGAACCTCAGATTAAGGGGAAGCAAAGCGTAAACGGACAAAATCAGCAATGAGCCGATGCCAATGCCTTTTAATATGCTGTTTATTTTGTAAGGTTTGTTATAAACCCCGGTATAAATAAGGCAAAATATCCAGATGATAATATAAAACGGCACAACTATATTCAGGTAAATATCGGGGTATTTGCCACCTGCTGAAAACCTCACCGATTCCCACCACGGTTCCATGATTAAATATCCTGCATAAATTATTATTCCATCAATAGCAGGCAGGTATATTTTTTTAACGAACCTTTTAAAAACAGCTATCGATGCCCTGAAGTATATGGCAAGCCTGATTAAAACCGCCATCAATGTTTGATTGTTTTTTGAAAAATGTTTCCTGGCAAATATCAGCATGGCATTATAGAACATTACAACATAGTTCAGGCTTGCTTTTCTTGTGCTTTCACCTTTGTAATGGATTATTGTTGTAGCGGGAAAATAATAATTTTTGTAACCTGCCCTGGTTAACCTGTACGATATATCTATGTCTTCGCCATACATGAAAAAAATTTCATCAAGCAGGCCGACTTTTGCAAGGGCTTCTTTTCGAAAAAACATAAATGCGCCGGGCAATATTTCAACTTCATTTACCTGGTTTTCGTTGAGAAAGCCAAGATGATAACGCCCAAATATTTTTGATTTTGGAAAGAGATATGATAAGCCGAAAATTTTATAAAAAGCAACATCCGGTGTTGGAAGGGAACGTTTCGATTCGGGCAGGTAGTTGCCTTTTCCATCAATCAGTTTAACGCCCAGCGCGCCTGCATCAGGGTGCGCATCCATAAACCCTATACATTTCTCAAATGTATCTTCCTGCACAACAGTGTCAGGATTAAGAAGCAGAACATATTCACCTTCCGATAATTTTAGCGCCTGGTTGTTCGCTTTTGAGAAGCCAAGGTTCTTCTTATTTTCTATAAGTTTTACTGTTGGAAACTTTTCTTTTATCATCGCGCAGGAACCGTCGACTGAATTGTTATCGACAACAAAAACTTCCGCATCAATTGATTCTAAAGCTTTATATACCGAATGTAAGCATTGCTCTATGAAATATCTGACGTTATAATTTACAATGATGATAGATAATTTCATCTGCACTGTTTTTAGGCAATGTGGTTATTTATTTTCAACGCAGGCTACTACTATCATTTTACATGCGTTTGAATTTCCCATAGAACATGCTTTATGGAAACGTTCGCAGGCATTTTTAATGTCGTTCATTTTATAATACGCCATGCCCAGGTTAAAAAAGGTAGCAGAATTATCGGAATTAAGTTCTATTGATTTTGAATAATCATCAATAGCTTCATTGTACTTGCCTTCTTCATAGCTTACACGCGCCCGGTTGCTATATGCGACAGGATTATTCGGGGCAAGTTTTATGGCTGCCGAAAAATCGGCATCGGCACTTTTGTATTCCTGCAATGATAAATTTGCCGTTCCCCTTTCCAAATAAAGGTTGTATTGATTATATCCCGGATTTATTTCAAAAGATTTATTAAAGTCGGTAATGGCTTTTTCCGATTTCTGTTTGCCGTTGTACATAACGCCCCTGCAGAAGTAGAATTCGGCAACATTTCCATTAGCTTCAATTGCTTTGTTAATAAGGTCGAAAGCATCTTTTTCGCGGTCGGTATGGAAATATAAAAGCGCTTTTTGAGAAGTTGCCTCATATAAATTATTATTTAACTCAAGCGCTTTAGAGAAATCCGTTAAGGCTTCATCGTAGCGTTTTGTTGCGGAATATATTTCGCCCCTTATTAAATATGCCTCAGCTGCACTTGCATTTATGTCAATTGCTTTGTTAATATCGCGTAAAGCCTCATCGTATTGCGCAATATAATATTTTGCTTCTGCACGCCCACGATAGGCTTCATCTGTTTTAGGATTCATCCTTATAGCTTTATTGTAATCCTTTATTGAACCCGGAAAATCCTGTTGCTTTAATTTGTCGTTGGCTGATTTTAATACCTGGCTGTTATTTGTTGATTGCTGAGCTGAAATTTCTTTAAAAGCGCTTAATATCAACAAAATAATTAATATTTTTTTCATTTCTGAAGAATTAAATTTTGCCGTAAGTTAATAAATATTGCCTTTTTTTGTAATATAAGAAGGTTCATTTCTAAAAAAATATTGTAGAAAGAATTACTTGCTTGAATGAAACAGATATTCTTTTTCCTGCTTGGTGAGACTATCATAGCCGCCTTTAGCTATCTTGTCCAATATCCGGTCAATCTCTTTTTGGTCGTTTGCTTTTTGCTTATTGTAATCAAAATCGCTAACAGGTTTTCTGTAAGTAACCTTCATTTTTTTCTTAAAATGGAACAAATTAAAAAGCAAGTCAAGAAAGGCAGAAAAACCTTTGCTGATGTCTTTGCCTTTTTTATAGTTTACTGCAAACAGATAACCAGTAAAAGCTCCGCCAATGTGGGAAATATATCCGCCGGCGTTGCTGTATGGAATACTGATAATGTCTATAACGATAGTAACAATTGCAATATATTTCAATTTAACAGGGCCAAAGAACATCAGGTTCAAAGTATAATTTGGCACAATTACTGAAATAGCAATTACAACAGCCATGATTGCTGCCGAAGCCCCAACCAGCGAGGCGCCATTTGCCAAAACGCTAAACGCCGGAAACAAATTATAAGCTGCTGCAAAAGTAAATGCCCCAACAAAACCGCCAAGTAAATAAATGCTTAAAAGTCTTTTCTGATCTAAATATTCGAGAAATATCTGCCCAAACCAATACAACCATAGAAGGTTGAAAAGTATGTGCCAGAGGCTGGCATGCATAAACATATAAGTAATGATTGTCCAGGGTTTGCTTATAAAACTGTGCAGGTTTGAAGGAAATGCCAGCCAGTATGAGAAAAATTCGTCGAGGTAAATTTGTGTAAAAAGAAAATAAACGAGGTTTATGACTTTTACAATTATGAATATTCCAATATTTATGTAAATAAGCCTGATGAGGTTATTGCCGTGTTTAAACTTAAATTTTATTTCATCGAATATTTCCATTTTTTATTTTCGGGTTTCTTTAAAAAGAATACCAAGATTATTATTCCTTAAATTTATAATCAGGGCAATTCAAATTTAATAAAAATGTTTTCTGTCTTTTGCCCACAGCTTTATCATAATATAGCCGAAAAGCATACCGCCAATATGGGCAATATGGGCTACCTGGCTTCCGGGCTGGGCTATGCTGAGGTACAGCTCTATCCCGCCATAAATTAGCACAACATATTTGGCTTTTATAGGAACTGGCGGAAATATAAACATTAGCTGCGTGTTGGGAAACAGCATCCCGAAACCGAGCAATACTCCGTAAACCGCTCCTGATGCGCCTATGCAAGGCACGTCCATTCGTAAAGAAATAACTGAATTTACTATCGATTTTGCTTCATCAATAAACTGAAGGTTCTTTGGCGCTTCGGCCCATTGGTTCATAAAATCAATCAACTGGTGGCTCGGTTGCTGGGGCAGATATTCCTTGATAAACGTTCTTAACAATTCCGGCGAAGGCGTATTTATAAAAGCATGTGCCTCCCTAATCATAGGCATAAATTCCAAATGGTTAATAAGGGTATAAAACAATGCTGCGCCAATGCCTGTTATGAAATAAAAAGTAAGAAATCTTTTGCTCCCCCAAACCTGCTCCAATGCCGAGCCAAACATGAACAGTGCATACATATTAAACAAAACGTGCATTATTCCCCAATTCTCGTAAAGAGGGGCATGCATAAACATGTATGATATATATTGCCAATAATGAAAATGGGAAGATTTAAAATAATATAATCCAAAAATATTGTTTATGTCGAAATTATAATTCCTGAATATTACCCAAGCGCAAAACACTATTAAAAAATTGACTATTATAAGATTTTTTACAGCAGGCGGAATTCTTGAAAACATATATTTTTTATTAAATAAGTTGCAAAGGTATCAAAAATTATAACCGGTTTTTAAAATTATTCAGGCGTCTAATGATTTCATGAATTTGACATAAGTAGAAAAAAAAATTAAAAAATCAGGCTTCGTATCTGCTATTCGGAATGTCGCCTGATTTTTTAATTTAACTAACTAATGTATGAAACAACTAATAACTGAAATTCTTATTCGACTTCTCCTAAACTTATCACAGGTTGATTGGCCATCTAAGTCCTGGTAACCTGAAGATTGCCAAAAACCACTTCTGCTTTAATATCCAGGTAAGGCTTATTAAAATCGAGGCTGTCGGAAGTATATAACGACGAACCGAAAGCCGCTTTTTCACCATTAGGCAAATGTGCGCCTGCAAAAACCGCATCAACCGTAATACGTACAGGCATGTCATGACGGATAAAAACTTTCGAATCACCAAACACTGTACTTATTTTTATTTTTGTCGGCCCGCTTGCTTTCAGTTCAATATTTCGGAAATCGAAATTGCCTTTACTGAACACAACATTGTAATCACGGCCATTTTCAGGTGAATTGAAATTCGATTCGCCAAAAACCACATCGTTTTTAGTTTTATTGCAGCTAAAAAAACAAAAATCCCTGCCAAGCATAATTTTTAATCCAATGTAGATAAAAATAAATGCTATGATAAGTTTGAATATCGGAAAATCGATATTAAAAACTATTTTCACTACGAGGCTTAATCCGATTATGATTAATATTATACCCCAAAATAAACTTGAACCCATTTTCATAATGTTTTAGAATTTTAATAATTGAAACCAAAGGTATGAATATAATTGTGGGGCTTTCAAGATATTTCCGGCAAACAGTTTCTTGTTCCCGGTGAACGACAGTTTAAAAGAATGGGAATGTCATTTTGTCGTTTGATATTATTTGGCAAATATTTTGTTCATTTGCGCCATGAAAAACAATGGTATGAATTTGCCGTGTTAAACCCAAACTTTGGCAAGAACAATTATTCTTATTAAATAATTGTTCAGCAAAAATATTAACTAAAAATGTCAAATGATGAATAAAGATAAAGCAGAAAAAACGGCGAAGAGAAAAACATTGACGAGGAAATTACAAATATTGAAAGTCAAAATGAAAATGGAGCAGAAGAAAAACAGCCCGTTCAATCGGAAGTAACTTCTGCCCCACCTGATTACGAAGCCATTATTCAAGAATGGAAAGATAAATATCTGAGGCTTTCTGCAGAGTTCGACAATTATCGCAAGCGCACCCTTAAAGAGAAAATTGAACTTACAAAATATGCAGGCGAGGATTTCATTAAAAGCTTATTGCCGGTAATAGATGATTTTGAGCGCGGGCTTAAAAACATCGAACAAGCTGCGGATATTGCTGCAGTTAAAGAAGGAATTGTTTTGATTTATAATAAATTTAAAGACTTCCTGCAACAGAAAGGTCTGAAGGAAATCGACACCAACAACTGCGAATTCAACACCGATTTTCACGAAGCGGTAACCAAAATAAGTGTCCCCGATAAAGAAATGAGCGGTAAAATTGTTGACGTCATTCAAAAAGGTTACATGTTGGATGACAAAGTAATCCGGTATTCAAAAGTCATTGTGGGGGAATAAAATTTATAATGATCCATACCAGGTCCTGTTTAAATAAAAATCAGGACAGTAACAATTAAATTATGTCAAAACGTGATTATTACGAAGTACTCGGCGTATCGCAAAAAGCGAGCAAAGATGAAATAAAAAAAGCATACCGGCAGCAGGCTTTAAAATATCATCCTGATCGTAATCCGGGAGATAAAGATGCTGAAAACAAATTCAAAGAGGCTGCTGAAGCTTATGAGGTTTTAAGCGATGATGAAAAACGTGCCCGATATGACAGGTACGGACATGCCGGTGTTGGAAGCGCTGCCGGCGGAGGCTTTAGCGGCGCCGGTATGAATATAGACGATATATTTGAACATTTTGGCGATATTTTTGGCGGCCATTTCGGAGGTTTTGGTTTTGGCGGGGGCGGAAGCAGGCGCGAACAAAGGGTTAATAAAGGACAAAACCTCAGGGTAAAAGTTAAGCTGACATTGGAAGAAATAGCAACGGGCGTTGAAAAAAAAATAAAAGTAAATAAATATGTTGCATGCAAATCTTGCGATGGAACCGGGGCTGCGCGTGGTTCATCGCACAGCACTTGTTCAACATGCCGTGGAAGCGGCGTGGTAACAAGGGTTACAAATACATTTATCGGACAAATGCAAACTACAACTACCTGTCCCAATTGCGGGGGCGAAGGAAAGATAATTACCAAAAGATGCCCCGATTGTTATGGCGAAGGCATAGTAAAAGATGATGAAGTAATAAACATAAATGTTCCGGCAGGCGTTGCCGAAGGCATGCAAATGAATGTTTCAGGAAAGGGCAATGCAGCGCGCCGTGGCGGTATAGATGGCGATTTGTTGGTTATTTTTTCCGAAGAAAAACATCCCGAACTTATGCGCGATGGCAATGATCTTTGCTACAGTTTATTTGTCAGCTTTCCGGACGCCGCTTTGGGAGCTGCCGTTGAAGTTCCTACAATTGACGGAAAAGTAAAAATTAAACTCGAGCCAGGTACCCAGCCTGGCAAATTATTGCGCCTTAAAGGCAAAGGCCTTCCTGAAGTTAATAGTTATAGTAAAGGCGATTTGCTTGTTCTTGTTAATGTTTGGGTGCCAAAAACGCTTTCCAAAGATGAACGCAAGATAATTGAAAAAATGTACGAATCCCCTAACTTCACCCCTAAGCCTGATGAAGAAGATGCAAATCTTTTCAAAAGAATGAAAGGCTTTTTTGAGTGAGAATTTTATTGATTTTGAGAAAATTAAAAATCATAACAAAACATTATTGTGCTTAAAAAAGTTGTCATCATATATTTTTTTAAATTTGCGCTTCTTTTAAAAATTATACTTTACGAAAAATTATATTAATATGAAGAAAATCTTGAGCTTACTCGTAGTTCTGCTTATGCCGGTATTAGTAATGGCAAGTGAAGCAGACCTTAAAATCCCTGTTCTTAAGAGCGAACAAAATTCACTTTTAATGTGGGGTTTTGCAATTTGTTTCTTAGGCCTCATTTTTGGCCTTTACCAGTTTATGAAAGTGAAAAGTTTAAAAGCACACCAATCGATGCTGGATGTTTCGAAAATTATTTTCGAAACCTGCAAAACGTATCTTATCCAGCAGGGTAAATTTTTAATTATCCTCTTTGTTTTCATTGCCATTTGTATCGGCTTCTATTTTGGCGGCCTGCAGGGTAAAAACTTTGGCGATGTTTTATTTATCCTGATGTGGACGGTTATCGGTATACTGGGTTCATACAGCGTTGCATGGTTCGGTATTCGCATGAACACCTTAGCCAACAGCCGAATGGCATTTGCTTCAATGGAAAAGAAACCACTGAAACTTTTAAATATTCCTTTAGATGCAGGTATGAGCATCGGGGTTGTTCTTGTTTGCGTTGAGCTTATTGTTATGCTCATCATTTTGCTTTTCGTGCCACGCAGTTTGGCCGGAGCCAGTTTTATAGGTTTCGCAATCGGCGAATCGCTTGGCGCTTCTGCCCTTCGTATTGCCGGCGGTATTTTTACAAAAATTGCCGATATAGGTTCCGACCTGATGAAAGTTGTATTCAAAATTGGCGAAGACGATCCTCGTAATCCCGGTGTTATTGCCGATTGTACAGGCGACAATGCAGGAGACAGCGTTGGCCCGACAGCCGACGGTTTTGAAACTTACGGCGTTACCGGTGTTGCACTTATCAGTTTTATAGTTCTGGCAGTTGGATGTATTCCGGGAATGGACGAAGCAATAAAAATTAATTACCAAACCAGCCTGCTTACCTGGATATTTGTAATGCGTATTTTAATGGTAGTTACTTCCATTGTGGCATTCTGGATAAACAAGTTTTTAAGCACTTCATTATATAGTAAAAAAGTTGATATTGATTTCGAACAGCCTCTGACCAACTTGGTTTGGGTTACCTCGATCCTTTCAATTGTTGCAACTTTCATAAGCAGTTATATTATGATCGGTAATTTACCAAACAACCTGTGGTTAATCCTTTCAATAATCATCAGCTGCGGAACATTGGGAGCAGCGCTTATACCTGAGTTCACAAAAATATTTACAAGCCCGAAATCGGCACATGTTAACGAAGTTGTAACGGCATCGCGTGAAGGCGGCGCATCGCTTACAATTCTTTCAGGCCTTGTGGCAGGCAATTTTAGCGCCTTCTGGCAGGGTATGGTTTTCTTCGGCCTCATGTTTGTTGCTTATTTTGCAAGCACATTTGGATTATCCGAGTTCATGATATACCCATCTATTTTTGCATTCGGCCTCGTTGCTTTCGGTTTTCTCGGAATGGGGCCGGTAACAATAGCTGTGGATAGCTATGGGCCGGTTACCGATAATGCACAATCGGTTTACGAATTGTCGCTCGTTGAAAGTATCCCGAATGTTGATAAAGACATTGAAAAAGATTTCGGTTTTAAACCCAATTTTGAAAATGCAAAACATTATCTCGAAGCCAACGACGGCGCAGGAAACACATTTAAAGCAACTGCCAAACCCGTACTTATTGGAACTGCCGTTGTAGGAGCTACCACAATGATTTTTTCAATTATTCTCGTTATAAAAAACTCTCTCGGCGTTGCACCGGAAACAATACTGAATGTTTTGAACCCTTATACAATTCTAGGCTTCTTATGCGGCGGCGCAGTTATTTACTGGTTTACCGGCGCATCCATACAGGCCGTTACAACCGGCGCATACAGGGCTGTAGAATATATTAAGAAAAATATCAACCTCGATCCCAATGCCGATAAAAAAGCGTCGACCGAAAAATCGAAAGAAGTGGTAAAAATATGTACACAATATGCACAAAATGGAATGTTCAATATTTTTATAGCTATCTTTTCATTTGCCCTCGCGTTTGCATTCATATCAGCGCCTAAAACCGATACTTCAATTGCAGGTTGGGCTAATGCCGCTTCGTTTTTTGTAAGCTATCTTATTTCAATTGCCGTATTCGGCCTCTTTCAGGCAATATTTATGGCAAATGCCGGCGGTTGCTGGGACAATGCCAAGAAAGTTGTAGAAGTGGATTTGAAAGAAAAAGGTACCGAGCTTCATGCAGCGACAATTGTTGGCGATACTGTTGGCGATCCGTTTAAAGATACTTCTTCCGTTGCTATGAACCCGATTATTAAATTTACAACATTATTCGGTTTGCTTGCAATGGAAATAGCAATTTCTGCAAACTTCCGCGCCATTGCGCCATTTGTTGGAGTTGGCTTTCTGGCAATCGCGTTGTTTTTTGTTTGGCGTTCGTTCTACAAAATGAGGATTGAAAAACAATAACAATTCCTTTTCATAGTTTCGCAAGGAATTATAAATTTATATGCAATGCCGGTTAATCAATGTGAAGCAATTAACCGGCATTGTTTTTTTATAATTTTATGGAATAATTTTCTTAAATGCAGGATTGCTTTTTTGCTTACGGAACGCTTAAACGCTACAAAGCTTCAGAAACTTTGACAAATCCGCGAAATGATTTTTTCTATGCAAATTCAAAGTTTATCGGCAAAGGATATGTGATAGGAAAATTATATAATCTGGGTAGCTATCCGGGTTTTGTTCCTTCAGAAAATCACGGCGAAAAAGTATATGGAGAAGTATTTGAAATTAACGACTCTTCCATTTTAAATTATTTAGACCGTTATGAAGAAGCCTGGCCTTTGTACCCTGAAAACGCAGAATATAAAAGGGTATTAATAAATGCTTATATTCATGACAGTTGTATTTCTTGCTGGGTGTACGTTTATAACCGTGAAACCGATGGATTGCAAAGGTTGTATTCGGGTGTTTATTGACGTTTAAAATTTCGCTATTTATATAAACCATTAATTTCACATAAACATAACTTTAAAATTATACAATTACTTTCCGATATTTTTGATTTTTAATATAATAATTCATACCTTTCACTTGGTTAAATAAAATTATAATTTTAATACCGCACTATTATGAAAATACTACGTTGGATTGCCTGGATTTCAACTGCAATAGCAGTAGTTGTCCTAATTATTGCATTAATTTCGTTCCTTTCCGGCAAACTCATGTTTCATGTTGCCCACGGTGAAACTTATTTCGCAGCAATAAACAGTTTCCTGTTGCTGGCAATTGCCCTATTTATCGGTACGAAACATTGTTGCTGTTGCAAAAGCGAATGTAAAGACGAAAAAAAGGAAGGTTAAACAGAAAAAGTCCCTAAAAGCTTTTGCTTTAAAAAGAAATGAAAACACAAAACCTTTACAGGTTTTGTGTTTTTTAATTATATCTGATGAGACATCACTTAATCAATTCCACGCTACGTTTTACAAAATTGCTTAGAGCCTCCCCTTTCAGCATGTTGTTGGCGAGCAATGCCAAATCGGCAAGCTGTTTTACCATGTTATTCGTTTTACCATAATCGGTCAGAATTTTATTTTTCTTGTCTTTCTGTTCGGTAAGGTTTTTATCAATATCGCTCAGGATGTCTTTTTCAGCCTGGGGAATTTCTTCATCTTTTTTCTCTTTATGTTTATCCTGTAATTCGTTTTTTTGCTTTTCAAGCTGCTGGATTTCCAGATTGATTTTATTTATTTCATTGCCAACAGCATTTTCTGTGTCAGAGAGAATGCGCAAAGTAAGCGGATGGTTGGCATTTACCACAAGATTAAAACTATCGGGCAGTTCGCCGTAAAAATTCATCCCTCCGCCTAACGACGACATTTCTTTCATCCTGCGCATCCATTCGTTTTGTGTAAGTATTACCGGCATATCGGTTTCGGCCATATTTTCATAAACAACAATGAAATTGGCACTTTCGGGCAAGGCGCTTTTTAACACAGGGGTTAATGTATCTTTTTGCCCATCGTTAAGTTTCGATTCCTTTATATCGTCCTTCTGAATAATCTTTTCTGCAATATCCGAATCAACGCGGGTAAACCTTGAGTTTTTAAATTTGCCTTCCAAATTATTTATAAAGTGGGTGTCTAATTGCCCATCCATAATCAATACGTCATAGCCCTTCGATTTGGCGGCTTCGATAAATGAATATTGTCCATCTTTGTCGGTGGCGTATAAATAAACCAGGTTTTTATTTTTATCTGTCTGATTTTCTTTTATAATTTTCTCATATTCTTCGAAAGTAAAATATTTGCCATCGGTATTTTTGAAAAGCGAGAATTTTTCTGCCCTTTCAAAGAATTTTTCGTCGGTAATCATGCCATATTCGATAAAGAGTTTCAGGTTGTCCCATTTCTTCTCAAATTCTTCGCGCTTATTTGTAAAAATATCCTGCAAACGATCGGCAACTTTTTTAGTAATATGGCTCGAAATTTTTTTCACGTTCTGGTCGCTTTGAAGATAGCTTCGCGATACATTCAGCGGTATATCGGGCGAATCGATAACGCCATGCAAAAGTGTCAGAAAGTCGGGAACAATACCTTCAACAGAATCGGTAACATAAACCTGGCGGGAATACAATTGAATTTTATTCCGCTGTATTTCAATATTGGTTTTTATTTTCGGGAAATATAAAATGCCGGTGAGATTAAACGGATAATCGACATTCAGGTGGATGTAAAATAGCGGGTCTTCGGCAACCGGGTACAGTTCGTGATAAAACGACATATAGTCCTCATCTTTCAAATCGGCCGGTTTCCGCGTCCATGCCGGTTTGGTATTATTTATAATATTGTCCTTATCGGTTTCAATTTCTTTGCCGTCTTTCCATTCTTTCACTTTTCCAAAAACAATAGGAACGGGTAAAAACTTGCAATATTTCCGAAGCAGTTCTCGCACTTTATGTTCAGTTGCAAAATCTTTCGAATCGTCGTCGAGATGCATGATAACATCTGTACCATTAATTGCTTTGTCAGTTTCTTCGATGTTATATTCCGGGCTTCCGTCGCAACTCCATTTAACAGCTTTTTCACCTTCCTTGTATGATTTTGTTATAATTTCAACTTTTTTAGATACCATAAAAGCCGAATAAAAACCCAAACCGAAATGGCCGATTATCGCATTTTCCTGATTTTTATATTTTTCAAGAAATTCTTCTGCGCTTGAAAAAGCAATTTGGTTAATATACTTTTCAATTTCTTCGCCTGTCATGCCGATTCCCATATCGGACACCGTGATGGTATTTTTCTTATCGTCAACATTGATTATGACTTTAAGGTTTTCAACGTCGCCTTTAAATTCTTCAGAAGAAGCTAAAGTTTTCAGCTTCTGTGAGGCATCGATTGCATTTGAGATAATTTCGCGAAGAAATATTTCATGATCGGAATAAAGAAATTTTTTGATAATCGGGAAAATATTTTCCGTGCTAACGCCAATCTTTCCTGTTTGCATAGTTTTATAATTTTAATAAAATTTAATATGGTGCTTTTCAAAAGAAGTGCCAGTAAGCGAATACTGACAAATAGTCATACGGTAAAAGTTCCGTCTTTTTTAAAGTACAACTTTTTAAAATATTATATTAACTTCCATTTCCAATTCTATTCCAAAGGTTTTACGAACGCTTTCATCGATTTTTCGAGCCAGTTGATAAAGTTCCATTCCCGTTGCCTTGCCGTAATTAACAAGTATAAGGGGCTGTTCGGCATGTACGCCGGCATCGCCTTCCCTGTGGCCTTTCCATCCGCATTTCTCTATTAAATAAGCGGCTGATAATTTACATTGCCCGTCGTTTGCTTTAAAAACAGGTATGTCGGGATATAATTTTTTAAGCCTCGAAGCATTATTAATGTTAACTAACGGATTTTTAAAAAAGCTTCCGGCGTTACCAATTAATGAAGGATCGGGAAGCTTATTGGAACGAATATTTATAATTGCCTGCCGGATATTCCTAAGGTTAATTTCGCCGAGTTTTTTAGTCTCAGCCAAAACCGAACCATAACTGGCATTGAACTCTGGCTTTTTGTTCAGGCGGAAAATTACATAAGCTATGATGCCCCTTGCCCAAACATGTTTCTTAAAGATACTTGTGCGATAGCCGAATTCGCAATCGAAATTGTTTACCACAAAAAAATCATTATTGCTTAGCCTGATTCCTTCAACAGCTATAATAGTATCTTTCACTTCAGCGCCATAAGCCCCGATATTTTGAACCGGGCTTGCGCCGACAGTTCCCGGAATATATGAAAGGTTTTCCAAACCGCCAAGCCCACGGTCAACCGTCCATTCCACAAACGTATCCCAATCAACACCGGCACCGCAGCGAACTTCAGCATAATCAGAATCTTCATTAATAATATCAATACCCTGAATATTTGGTTTTACAACAACACCCCTGAAACTATCGACAAATAAAATATTGCTGCCATTCCCAATTACTAATTGCTGGACACTGTTGAAATTCTTATTTTCTAAAAATTCTATTATTTCATTTGTGCTTTTCAGGTTGATAAAATAATCGGCAACAACATCCAAACCAAACGTATTTAAGCGTTTTAAAGAATATAATTCTTCAACCTGCAACATAACAATGATAAAAATGATAAAGATAATTAACTGTTGTTTTCTTTATGAAAATATTCATCCTATATTTATATTTTCGCATGTAAATTAATAATTTTTTTAAGAGAATTGAAAAGAATTATAATTTCTGTAACCAACGATCTGTTTTCAGATCAACGGGTCCATCGTGTGGCCAAAACATTGACTGATTCGGGGGCAGAAATATTGTTGGTGGGGCGTTTATTACCTGGCAGTAATAAGCTGCTTAAAAGGCCATATAATACTTATCGAATGAATATACCTTTCAAAAATGGCTTTTTATTTTATGCGTTCTATAACATCCGGCTTTTTTTCTTTCTTCTTTTCAAAAAGGCCGATGGCTTATTATCCAACGATCTCGATACCTTGCCTGCAAATTTCATTGTTTCCAAAATCAAAAAAATCCCGTTGGTTTTCGATAGCCATGAATATTTCCCGGAAGTCCCTGAACTCATTCACCGCAGAAAAGTCAGGGCAATATGGCTGTTAATTGAAAAGGTTTTATTGCCGGAAATTAAATATGGATATACCGTATGCGGCTCAATTGCAAATATCTATAAACAAAAATACAATACCAATTTTGAAGTAATCCGCAATTTATCTTTTGGAAGACGGGACAATTTCTCACCTGCCCCAAAATTAGCAAAAGCGGGCACGAAAATTATCATTTACCAGGGCGCTTTAAATATAGGAAGGGGAATTGAACTTGTTATCGATGCCATGAAATTTATTGACAATGCCGTTTTCGTCATTGCCGGCGAAGGCGACATCTCAGGCAAGCTCCTTGAAAAGGTTAAACAATCCGGGTATGAAGATAAAATTATGTTCACAGGAAGAATCCCTTTAAACGATTTGTTTGGATACACTGTGCAAGCTGATTTGGGTATTTCGTTGGAAGAAAACCTGGGGCTGAATTATTATTATGCCTTGCCAAACAAGCTGTTCGATTACATCCAGGCCGGCGTGCCTGTGCTAACTTCCTATTTTCCTGAAATGGCAGCCATAGTGAAGCAATACAACATAGGTTATACAACAAACGAGCGCAATCCTGAAAAACTTTCGGTTTTAATAAAAGAAATGCTCGATAACCAGATATTACGGAAAACATGGAAAGGAAACCTCGTACCTGCCGCTAAAGAATTATGCTGGGAAAATGAGCAGGAAAAGCTGAAAGAAATATTCCGGAAAGCAGGATTGATTTAGAAAATATATTACAACTCACGCGGATTTAATGGTAGCGCAACCCATGCTATTAAAGTGAGCTGGTCTTTTTGGTTATTACATAAGCTGAAGTGTACATTGAAAATCCGCAACCTTTTAGTTTACAGCAGAAGCAATGCCATTTAAAAGCATTGCTTTCTTTTTGCATTAATAAAAAATTAACTTAAATTTATAACGGATATACACAACATTTTAGTTACGCCTATCCGCCAATAAAAACATAGCTTTTTTGAAAAGCAATAAGTTATGAATAAGGAAAGGCATAAGGTTATAAGGTTGTTATCAGTACAAAATACATATATCTAATTGTTAGTGCTAAAATAAAACTTGAAATTAAGGAACGTATGATACGACTTTTTATTTTTATTATATTTCTTACTTTGATTCAATATTCAAAGGGACAAAAAGTAGATTACTTTTTAGGAATAGGTACAAATTTGACATATTTGCATCAAAAAATATCAACAGAAAACAATTCTGAAAGTTATGGAAATGGTAAAATGACTTTGGGGCCTAATTTAGGTTTAAGACTTGATTATCATATAAACAAATATTTAGATGCTTCATCGGGTTTAAATTATATTTATAAAAGTAGTACAAACTTAAAGCTTCATTATTTAAGTTTACCAGTATTAATAAGGATAATTCCTTTTGAAAAGTTTTCATTTGATTTTGGTGGAGATATTGAAAGATTGATTTATGCAAATCAAGATGGTCAAAATGTTACTTACTTATTTTATAAGATTGATTGTGGATTAATAGGTGGTTTTAATTATCAATTTTGTTCAAGATTAGAGTTTTCTGTACAATACTATAATAGTTTAAAGAAATTTTATGCTACATACACATATATTGAGCATGCTGACTATTACAATAGAAGTTTTTTATTGATGATTGATTATAACATCACAAAGAAATAATAAAAAATATTGGCGCTAACAAAGTGCATAATCTCAAGCTAAGCGTAGTTTTTAACTACGCTTTTTTAATATTGCAGCTTTCGAATAACCCGCAACCTTTTAGTTTACAGCAGAAGCAATGCCATTTAAAAGCATTGCTTTCTTTTTGCATTAATAAAAAATTAACTTAAATTTATAACGGATATACACAACATTTTAGTTACGCCTATCCGCCAATAAAAACATAGCTTTTTTGAAAAGCAATAAGTTATAATTAAGGAAAGGCCTAAATTTATAGGTTGTTATCAGTATCAAGTATGAATATCCAATAATTACCCAACATAATAAGAATGTATTCCAATTTGAAACGATATTTTAATTCTTTAATAACAAACAATTAATTTGAAAAAGGAAGTTTTATGAAAACATTTACGTTTATATTAAAAATTATAATTTTTTCTTTTTTTATATCATGCAGTAAAGAAAAAGAAGAAAATTTTTGCGCAAGTAATGACTTATGCAGTATTGTGCAATATGAGCAGTATTCGTATGGGTTTTCTATTACAAATCTTGATTGTATGGGCAACGATAAAGGCAATTCAATTATCAATACCGATAATTATGGAAGAGTTATATATGTATTGGAAACATTTGAAAATGGATCAATTAGTGTGAATAATGTAAAATATACCGATAGTGGTCTCTGTACATCATATTCGGTATCAATTAAGTGGAAATCTCATACATATTCATTATCTATAGTTAATTCATATAATAATGATAATATATTAACAGATATAAACTGTACGGTTTTATCTAAGAATTAAATAAAATTTAAAACAAACAATATTAATCTCCGGTCTAAGCGTAGTTTTCAACTACGCTTTTTTAATATTACAGCTTTCGAATAACCCGCAACCTTTTAGTTTACAGCAGAAGCAATGCCATTTAAAAGCATTGCTTTCTTTTTGCATTAATAAAAAATTAACTTAAATTTATAATAGAGATATAGCCTATTCGCCAATATAAACATGACTTTTTTGAAAATAATAAATTACGATTTGGTTAGATGTAAAATTATAAGATTGTTATCAGTACCATGTATGTATATCCGATAGTTAGTGGCAAGCAAATCGCTTCTAGAAACATTTTTGTAATTGACGTATAGATTTATTATATTTGTACGACTAATATATAAATATATGGACTCAAAATTAACAGTAAGATTAGATAGTAATGTGATTAAAAGGGCCAAATCTTATGCCATAAATCATAATGTTAGTATATCACGCATGATAGAATCATATCTAGACTCAGTTACTCAACAAAAATCAAAAGACATTGAAATAACACCTTTGGTAAAAAGTTTAAGTGGTGTTATTAAAATTGATATAGATTATGATTTAAAAAAAGATTATACCAACTACTTATCAAACAAATATAAATGAAACATTTATTTATTGATACGAATATAGTAATTGATATTTTGGCAAAACGAGAACCATTCTATGATGACGCAGCTAAGTTGTTTTCGCTAGGAGATAAAAATAAACTTAAGATAAGTGTTTCAGCTTTATCTTTTGCCAACACAAATTATTTATTACAAAAATCAAATTCTTCTACCGCAACTAGTAAGATTTTAAGAAAATTCAAAATACTTTCAGTTGTATTGTCTCTAGATGATAAAATAATAGATTTAGCTCTAAATGACAATGAATTTGGTGATTTTGAAGATGCAATCCAATACTACTCTGCATTAGAGAATAACCAAGATATAATAATTACCAGAAATTTGAAGGATTTTAAAACTTCAAAGATCCCAGTAATGACTGCTAGTGAATTTATTAAAACTACAAAATAATATTGCCTGCCACTAACAGCGGCTATATTCCATGAGGGTTTCAGGGGGTTGCAATTGTAAGTGCTTTCTATTACTTTTATGTCGGGTGATAGTGACGCAGTATTAAAACCCGCGCGGCACATAGCCGCAACCGTTATGCGGCAGCTTAAAAGACAGTACTTGA
>CAWEFA010000104.1:0-5999 GCA_963808135.1 uncultured Bacteroidota bacterium | reverse complement strand
GTATCTCCCGAATATCCGCTAATAGACACGGCTACCACTTTTGACGCTTCAGGTATAACCGATCAAAACGGCCATGTTGTAAAATATTTATGGGATTTTGGCGACGGGTTAGGCGATACCGGAAAAATAACCCGCCATGTTTATACAAATGTCGGCGCTTATTCGGTAAATTTATTTGCCATTGACAATAAAGGCGATACAACTCAAATTAATAATCTTGTAAAATTAATAACGGGGATTCCATATACCGAATTCGATTATCGGCCTGATTTTCCCGAACCGGGTTCAGTTGTACATTTCGATGCAAGCAAATCGTATGACGTAGATGGCACGGTTAAAAGCTACCAGTGGGCATTTAGCAATGGCGATACCCTTTACGGGAAAAAAATAAATTATACGTTTTCAACGGAAGGAACATTTCATGTTAAACTCACGGTTACCGATAACGATGGCAAATCGTCTTTCAAAGATGTTTTTATGTTCGTTGATAGCGCCGGCGCTAAAATAAGCAGTCTTAAATTTACTTCCGATAGCATAAAAGTTTATGGGAAGGCCGAAGCTGTTTTCAAACTTAAAAAAAATTACGCCAACGTTTATAATCCTGATGAAATAAAGGCAGATGCTTTAATAATTGCTCCTTCCGGCGATACTTCAACCGTTCCCTGTTTTTACAACATTAAAGGTTCTTATAATTCGGAAAACTGGGTAATTGATTCTTCATCCAGGGTATTGGATGGTACGTTTCTCTCCCGATACTACTGGGATATATAAAATTAAAATAAAAATTCAGGATTCAGATGGAATTACTTATTCCGAAATGGACAGCATAAATGTATTTCCGGGAACCGATAAAGGGTTTATACAGGTTGACAAGCTGAACAAACAATATTACCGTCATAAAACCGGCGAACCCTATTACCCGGTTGGAATAGATGTTGCTTGGGCCGGAGATGATATTGCAGATAAAATGACCAGCTACAACTATCAAATTTCGAAGCTTTCGGAAAACAAAGCAAATTGGATGAGATATTGGCTTGTTCCTTTTGCAAGCCAGGCGCTTGAATGGGAAAATGGCAGCAACAACGGGATTTATCACGGAATAGGCATATATAGCCAGGAGGCGGCAGCAACATTGGATTCGATATTGAATTTATGCAATCAACATAATATTTACATGCAGCCGACGCTCTTTTATCATGGCGAGATTTCTGAAACAGTAGACGCTGTTTGGCCCGACAATCCTTACAATGTAGCAAATGGCGGATATTTGACTAAAGCAAGCGAATTCTTCACCAATCCAAATGCTAAAAAACAAATTAAAAAGTTATTGCGGTATATTATTGCACGTTGGGCTTATTCAAAAAATATTTTTGACTGGGAATTTTTTAACGAAGTAAATTTTGCCGGAAATTACCCAAGCGAGAATACTTATACAGGCATAACAAACTGGCATAAGGAAATGAGCCAATATGTCGATTCTATCGATCCCTATCATCATATTAAAACCACAAGTTGTAGTGGCGCCGATCCACTGCTTTTGCTTATGGATAAAACTACTTCGTTGGATCAATTGCAGTTTCATACCTATGACGATAACCTGATTAATACTTTCGAAGGCACAGCAGATAAATTCACCAGGTTAATGACAAAACCTTTTATGAATGGGGAGTTTGGATTCTCTGCTTTAACAATGACAGAAGACCTGCTTCGTAAAATGTATTGGGTTGGGATTATGAAGCAAACGCCTGATGAATATTGGTATTATGATGTTGTGCAAGCTAATAATTGGTACGGAACTTTTAACACAATTGGGAATTATCTTAAAAATATCGACTTCACAGGCGACGGGCAAATTGCGCCCCAGGAGGTTTTTGTTTCACAAAACAGTTTAAAACTGAAATCCCTTGCCTTAAAAAGCAATAAAAATTTATATTGTTTTATTTACGATTCACTAAATAACAAGGGAATAACAGGCGCTACGCTGGCAATTAAAAATATGCCGTATGGTTATTACAAAATTACCTGTACAATACCTGAAACCGGCGATAGCAGCATCGTTAACAATTTTGCTATTATCAGGGACAGTAATAATATTTTTTTGCCGGTCTTTTCAAAAGAATTGGCTTTAAAAATTCAGTATGACGGAAATTATTCCCTTCCGGTTGCAATTGCCGGAAACGACTCAACAATTATTTTGGGTAATGGTATTAATCTTAATGCCGGAAAAAGTGTAAACCCTTCAGGAAAGAAACTGCAATATGATTGGTATATTGTTTCTAAACCGGCCGGGAGCAGCTTTGCCATTGACGACAGCTCGCTGTGTGAAATGCAGATAACGCCCGATGTGTGGGGAACTTATGTATTCGGCCTTATTGTGAACGACTCGGTAAACACAAGCGTGCCCGACTACTTAAAAATAAAAGTTTATGAGCTTCCTGTTGCCAATGCAGGAAATGATACTACCGGGAAAGTTGGAGATTTAATCGCATTAAACGGTTCAAAAAGTTTTGATCCTGCCGGGAACCAAATTACATATTTGTGGACTTTTGTTTCAGTTCCAAATCACAGCGAGATAAATATAATGCAAAAAACCACTTCAACTCCTTACCTGTATCCTGATATTCCCGGAGTTTTTAAAATAAAGCTTGTGGTAAATAATGGTATTTCAAATAGCTTGCCGGACACTGTAACGCTCACCATTAGTTTAAAATCGAATATTATTACAAATAACATTGCTGTTTCAGGTTTGAATATTTACCCAAACCCGGTAACATCTGTAGTAAACATTGAAAACAATATTGCCGGAATTTATAAACTGGATATTCTCGATATTACCGGGAGAAAACTTCAAAGTATCCCGTTAAATGCAAGCTCATTCCAGGAAATCGAAAACCAGCCTGAACTTCAGTGGTTTTGGATTTCCGGGAGGGATTTATTTCATGAAATTTTATGCGAAAACCGGTGTTTTGGTGAAAAAAATTATTTTCGAACCAAAGACAGATTGACGTTTTTAATTCATATTAGAAATAAATAATTCCCATATTCTATTCAATATCCTGAAAAAAACGGGCTAAACAGAAAATGGGTCAACGTTCGAGTTTTGAGATTATAAGAAAAAGATTACATTTGCAAAAAGCACAATAACTGTATAGTTCTGCTAAATCATGCATTCTTTGATTGGCGCATTATTCATAACAGGTTATTGTGTCTTTTAATATATTAATCTTTATAAATTATTACAAGTATGTCAATAAAAGAAATACCCACGCTTAGAATTGGCGAGTTGGAAATTAATCCTCCTATTATTCAGGGTGGAATGGGTGTGAGGGTGTCAAGGGGCAGCCTTGCTTCGGCAGTAGCTAATGAAGGTTGTGTTGGAACTATTGCAAGTGTTGGTTTGGGCGATTATGAAAATAATTCTGCAGCTAAATTTGTTGAAGTAAATAACGAAGCATTACGCGTAGAAATAAGGAAAGCCAGGTCGTTGTCAAAAGGTGTGATTGGTGTAAATGTAATGGTAGTCCTTTCAAATTACGAAGATTTAATTCGTGTTTGTGTTGAAGAGGGTGTAGATATTTTAATTTGTGGATCCGGCCTGCCGCTCGATCTTCCCAAATTGGTAAATGGAAAAAATATTAAACTGGTGCCGATTGTTTCATCGGCAAGGGCGCTGAATATTATTTATAAAAAGTGGAAACAAAATTACAACAGGGTTCCCGATGCTGTTATCGTTGAAGGCCCTTTGGCCGGGGGACATCTCGGTTATTCTTATAAAGACATGGTTGGGGGAACAGCCCCAAGCCTCGAAGATTTGGTCAGGGAACTGGTAACATTTGTCCAAACATTAGAACAACCTATTCCGATTATAGCTGCGGGTGGCATATTTGATGGAAGCGATATTACGAAGTTTCTGAAGCTCGGCGCATCAGGCGTTCAAATGGCAACCCGTTTTGTTTGCACTGTAGAGTGCGATGTTCATGAAAATTTTAAGAAAGCTTACCTAAGATTCGAAAAAAGAAGACATAACAATTATCAATAGTCCTGTTGGCTTACCGGGGAGAGTGCTGATAAATGATTTTACCAGGCGGGTAATGAAAGGGGAAACCATTCCGTTTGTTTGCCCTCATCATTGCTTGCGCTCATGCGATCCGGATGTGGCGCCATATTGTATTGCCAGGGTACTGGGCGAAGCATCCTTTGGCATTTTAACGGAAGCTTTTGTTTTTGCCGGCGCTAATGCTTATCGCTGTAACGAAATTATTACGGTAAAAGAACTGATTGGTAAATTAAAAGAAGAAATTATTGAAAGTTTATAGGTAAGGTTTACAAAACTCCGGATTTTAATAACGCTATTACTAAAAATGGCGAAGGCGACTGGAGCCAGGTAGTTAGTATCGTGGCTATTTAACAACAAACTACAAAACAGGTATATTGAACATAGAATAAGGGTTTTAAATTTTCCGGAAGGGCTTGCCTGTATAAGTTACATGGCAGCCCTTTCTTTTTAAATGTTCAACCGTACAAACCAACGGTTGAACCGAATGAACGAATGGTTGAACCAAACTGTAAAGGAGAGTGTTTACTAAACTGTGTAAATGGTTATTTTTTTAATAAAATTAATGTAATTTTAAAACGGAAATACGCTTACTTTATAGGTACGCCTAACCGCCAACTAAAAATGACTTTTTTAATAAACAATAAGTTATGATTAAGGGAAGATATAAAAATATAAGGTTGTTATCACTACCCGGTATGTATATCCGGTAGTTGGGCGGCAAGCATGCTAATGAAGAAATGAGAGAAAAGTATTAGATTAAGAAATAAATATAGATTTTAAAAGGACATAAAAAATACAAGTAAAAACTATTATTATGAAAACAAAACTTTTATTTATCCTAATTATGTTGAGTTCTTTTTGTAAGGCACAAATTAAGATGGAGCATAGTTTTTCTGGACAAGCTGGTTGTTTTTCAACATCGAATGGAATTAAATATTGGAACGTAAATAAATATCCATTAGATTCTATAATTGTATTTTATAATTCTGATTATTCAGTTTATAAATCTGTTGAAATTAATAGGAGTATCAATAATTATGGAATTTATAATGTTTATTTAGTAAGCGATAAATTATTTAATACGGATAATATTATTGAATTTATTATTGATAATAATGAATCGCTCAGTGTTTATAACGAATTGGGAACAAAATTAATTGATTTATGTGGAGCAGGTTTTTATCCAAAATCTGTTTTTAATATTGGAAATCAAACAAAAATACTTTTTACTTCAAATAGTTATGATCCGGATTCTGCTATCATATATTCCGTTCTCGGGCAATTAACTGAAACATCAATAATAACATTAAAAAGCGCATTAATTGATCAGGCCTATCCAAACCCTTCTAAAACTACAATATCTTTGCCTTATTCATTAAATGATGGTGAAATTTCCACAATGCAAATATTTAACGTTAAAGGTGTTTTAATTGAGACCAAAACAATCGGCTCTAACTATAATAAGATTTTATTAAATGTCGAAAATTATCCTGCTGGGGTTTATTTATATGAAGTAAAAGGGCAATCAGGCAAGTTTGTTGTAAAATAATAATTTATAAATTATTTTTGGATGAATTGATAATAATAATATATATGAATATCCGCATTCATACCTTACATTATTTCTGAGTGGCTTAATTACAGAAGCATTCAGACAATCCCACATAAATGAATTTTGAGTTGGGCTGAAACTCTTCAATTACAAAGCATATAGAATTATTAGTAGGTATGTTAACGGACATTCAAAATAATATAATACAAAATTAGAATAAAATTATGCCAGCGCCCAACACGCGCTCATAAGCAATGGCGGGGTTTATACGGTTATATAGCATTCAAACCCGCATCAAGTTTTGGTGCAGTTTGATAGCTAATTGCCCCGAAACCCGCCACATGCTCATAGCGCAAATCGTTAGCAAACATTTTACGAGAGACTGCTTGA
>CAWEFA010000103.1:0-18240 GCA_963808135.1 uncultured Bacteroidota bacterium | reverse complement strand
TGGACATTTTTGATGCTATTTTTTACTCAAACTATTCTAATGGACATTTTTGATGCTGTTTATTTTTGCTTATTATCAATTCATATTTTATAAAACACGATATTTGAAATGTCAAGTAAGCAGAAACAGGCTCTGCTGGGGAGCAACCTGTCAGGAATATCTTGACCGATCGAGTATTCGAGAAGGCTGGCTTACGTCAGCCATTCTTTTTTAATACTTTGAGAGCCGATTCCTTTAAAAACCCATTTATGAACTTTTCTTTACGCTGTCTGCTTAAACCATTGTGATTACGCAATTTGTTTTTCAAATCTGTAAATGTTCCCTCTAATTGATTGTTTGTGTTGGGCAAACCTAAATCCATATTATCATACCAGGTAAAAAGATATTGCTTGTTTCTTTCAAGGCTCATGTATGCACTTCTTATGCGTTTATGAACATATCGGCTTCTCCCTGTTTCAGGGTTCATAGCCCGTTCATTGATGTAATTCTTCCATCTGTTATACCATTCGTCAAGCATTCCAAAGAAACTTTCTTTATCAGTTTTAGGCAATAAATGAATTATCTCTTTCAGCTCAATAGATGCCTCAATACGTGGTTTTCGAGTTATATACCGGGTTACAATTGCCACTTGATGAAATTGGCACATTTGTATGGGATATTCTGCTAAAGCTTTGAAAAGCCCCTTACGTCCATCACAAACTATGCCCCTTATTTGCATGCCTTGCTCCTTGAGATAATGGACACCTTCTACATATCCAGCTATGGTCTCATATTTGACAAATTTCCAATAAAGATGATGCCCTTTTGTATCTTTGAATACCATAACCCCAAAACTGCGCCCGAAATAAGTAGTATCCATTAAAATAATGCTTTCTTTTGCTTTATGGTACTGCAATTTTATTGATACCTTATCAAGGTGTCGTTGTATTGTTTTTAAAGATGTACCATACTTTTGGGCTAATTGTTGATAGGTTTGCTTACCTTCTGTATATTCTTGCCAAAGAACTTGATTGTTAATCCTGTCGCCACCCATAAACTGTTTGCCACAGGCATGACATTTGTACCTTTGTATTCCTTTTATTTTACCACTTCTCTTGGTAATTTTTGAACCACAGTAATAGCAATTTTTTTATTCATAGCTTTCAATTTCATCAAAGCTATTGAAATACTACCTTTGAACTATATGGTAGCATCATTTTTGTCCATTAAGTCGCAATCTTATTTATTATTCTTGCAAAATTTTTAAAAAAAATTACTTTTGTGGCTTAAACAAAAAAAATATAAACAAAGTGGATATTTTCGACAAAATTAAAAATAAGGGCCCTATAGGGCAATACCATAAAGAAGCTGATGGCTATTTTATGTTCCCGAAACTGGAGGGTGTAATAGGGCCGCGGATGCGTTTCAGGGGAAAGGAAATGCTTAACTGGAGTTTAAACAATTATCTTGGCCTGGCCAACCATCCTGAAGTGCGTAAAGCCGATGCCGAAGCGGCAAAGGAATATGGGTTGGCCGCTCCTATGGGCGCGCGCATGATGTCGGGGCAAACGTTAAAACATGAAGAGCTTGAAAACAAACTTGCAAAATTTGTTAAGAAGGAAGCTGCTTATGTTCTTAATTATGGTTACCAGGGAATGATTTCAATTATTGATTCGCTCTGTAACCGTAACGATGTGATAATATATGATTCGGAATCGCATGCATGCATAATTGACGGCTTAAGGCTGCATATAGGAAAGCGGTTTGTTTTCCCGCATAACAATATTGATAACCTTGAGAAAGAACTGGAGCGTGCATCAAAGATGGCGGAACAAACCAAAGGAGGTATCCTGGTTATTACCGAAGGTGTATTCGGAATGTCGGGCGACCTGGCAAAGCTTGATAAAATTGTTTCATTAAAAAAGAAATTCCATTTCAGGCTGTTAATCGACGATGCACATGGTTTCGGCACTATGGGGCCTACCGGCGCCGGTACTGATGAATATTTCGGGGTTCAAAACGATGTGGATATTTATTTCGGAACTTTTGCAAAATCAATGGCCGGAATTGGAGGTTTCGTAGCTTCGAAACAGGATGTGGTCGATTACCTGAGGTTTAATATGCGTTCGCAAATTTTCGCAAAATCGCTGCCATTAGCTATGGTAATTGGCGCTTTAAAGCGATTAGAACTCATTCAGAACGATCCTTCAATTCGTGAAAAACTTTGGACGATAGTAAAAGCATTACAAATCGGGTTGAAATCAAAAGGCCTTAACCTGGGAAATACCAACTCTCCCGTAACCCCTGTTTTTCTTTCGGGTACTCACCCTGAAGCTACAAATGTGGTATTAGACCTAAGGGAGAATTATAATATTTTTTGTTCAATGGTTATTTATCCTGTTGTACCGAAAGGTGTAATTATGCTTCGTTTAATCCCGACTTCAGTGCACACGCTTACCGATGTGGAATTTACCGTAAATGCTTTTACCGAAATAGCTGCAAAATTGAAAGCCGGAAAGTACAAATTGGATAAAATTGCCGATATGAGCCTGAAGTAAAGAAAATTCATTATTTTTTTCAAAATTGATTTTCAAATAACCAATGATAAGCCCGGTTATTATGGTTAATTATATTATGGTGAGGTGTTCCTGGTCCATGAATTTTTCGCAATAGTGGCATTTTAAGGTTATATCTTTTTTTGAAATAACATAGAATTTCGTTTTAACCGGTTCATTATTGGTAATGCATGTAGGGTTTACGCATTTTGCTATACCAATGATAACATCCGGCACCTCAACAACTTTTTTTTCTACTACTTCATAATCACGGATAACATTTAATTTTGCATCAGGGGCAACTAAAGCAATTTTATTAATTTCATCTTCAAGAAAAAAAACATCGGCTATCTTAATTATTGCTTTTTGCCCGAGGCGCTTGCTTTCAAGGTTTGTTCCAAAAGTAATAGTTGTATCAATTTTATCCAAGTTAAGTATTGAAATTACTTTAAACAAATTTTTTGCCGGTATATGGTCAATTACTGTCCCGTTTTTAATTGCATTTACTTTAAGTTGTTTCTTATCTTTCATACTTAGACAATTTTATTTTCTATGGTCGCATGGAACACCCACATTATCTTCATTCGTGTTTGCGAACAACAGAATCATGGGTGTTTCATAATTTGTATTTTTAAACACAACCGGTAATTTATATTTGACAGCAAATTCCAAATTGCTTAATCCTCTGCCTTCCCAATCATCAAATTTATTTTAAACCCAAAATTGAACAAATAATTGCCTGCCTTACGAAAATACCATTTGATGCCTGTGAAAAGTAATACGCTTTTTCGTTATCGTCAACATCTTCACTAATTTCATTAATCCTTGGCAGCGGGTGCAAAACACGAAGATTGGGTTTTGAATCTTTCAGCATATAATTACGCAAAACATAAGCATTTTTGGTTTTTTCATATTCAATAAGGTCTGAAAAGCGTTCTTTTTGTATGCGCGTCATATAAATAATATCGGCTTTTTCAATAATATCGGTGAAATCGCGGTTTTCATAATATTTTAAATTAAGCCTATCGAGATATAGTTTATATTCGTTCGGCATTTTAAGTTCGGGAGGCGAAATAAAATAAAAAGTAGTATTAAAGAGGCTCATTGCCATAAGCAAAGAATGCACAGTGCGGCCATATTTCAAATCGCCAACAAGAAAAATATTAAGGTTTTCAAGAGTTCCCTGGGTTTTTTCAATTGAATATAAATCGAGCAACGTTTGGGTAGGATGCTGGTTTGCCCCGTCGCCGGCATTAATAATAGGCACACTTGAAACTTCACTTGCATACTTAGCAGCACCTTCCAGAGGATGGCGAATTACAATAAGATCGCAGTAATTGCTTATTATTTTAATTGTATCTTTAAGTGTTTCGCCTTTTATTATGCTCGATGAGTTTGAATCGGTAAAGCCTACAACTTTTCCATCGAGCTTGTTTACGGCTATTTCAAAACTTAGTCGTGTCCGCGTAGAAGGTTCGAAAAATAAGGCAGCTATAATTTTATTTTTTAAAATATCCTGAACAGGATTTTTTTCAAATTCGGCAGCTAATGATAATATCTGTATATATTCTTTTTTAGAATAGTCGCTGATGGAAACAAGGCTTTTACCCTTCATAACTTAATATAATATATCTGTTAAAAATATAGAATATTTCATAAATTGTTAACAAAATAACTCCTTAATTTTACATATAGTTTAATTTTTATAAAGCATAAAATTCATAAAAATGCTTCTAATTCTTTTAACCATGCAAGCCGCATAGCGGATGTTTATATAAATGACATTGATTTTTCTTTTCATAAATTAGTAAATCCCGATTAAACTTATTAACTTCATTAGTAAAATAATTATAGAATTTTTTATTTTTAAAAAAATGTTATAACCTAAAATAAGTTTATACGTAAACATTATTGATTAGAAAAAGAGACGATAAGCCGGTTAGTGACTAAATAAACTAATAATTATAAAATGCAAGAATGTTACAATTGGGATAGTTTACACATACTCGTTGTTGAAGACGATATGATGTGCTTTGCATTAATAAATGAAATGCTGGAAGAAACCAAAGTTCAAATAAGCCATGCTATAACCGGGCTTGAGGCTGTAAAGATTTGCAGGAAAGACCCTTCCGTCCAGCTGGTTTTGATGGATATGCGGCTACCGGAAATGGATGGATATGAAGCTACAAAACGTGTAAAAGATTTAAGACCACAACTCCCAGTTATAGCTCAAACTGCCTATACCCTTAGCGATGATCGCAGAAAATGCCTTGAAAGCGGTTGCGACGACTATCTTGCCAAACCTTTTACTCAGAATATTCTGTTGAGTAAAATTTCTCATTATCTTAAATAATTAAATTCATTAATCTTAAATTCCGTATTAGAAATATCTAACACTGAATCTGGTGTTGATTGATTTAATAATCATTTGACAATAATGTACAATAAATTATGTTATATTTATAAATAAAATTACCTGCTAAACCTTTATTTATGCACATTAAGTCATTAAAGAGCCATCTGTTTATCCTGATTCCTGTTTTTTTGATTTTATTTATAAGTTGTGCTTCGAAAAAATATAATGTAAAGACAAAACCTTGTGATTGTCCTATTATGAAAAAAAATTCCCGTATTAAAAATCAGGGTAGTATTATGTTTCAGGATAACAAACACACAATAAGTAAATCATTTTATTCTTAATAAATCTTGAAAAATAAATAGGGCAATTAATAAATCTAAACCTTAATCCAAATTACCAACTAATGCTTATGAAACGGAAACACTGATGTCAAGTGTTTATGAACTTTTTCACCGTGCTTGTGCAATTCTTCGCTAATTAAATTGGCGCGCACCAATAATTCAGTATCTAAAAGTATTTCTTCTGCATTTCCTATTTTTTCAATACTGTGTTCTTCTGAAAGTACGGCGACTTTCGAGTTAAAATGATTTACAAGCTCAAGGTTATGGGTGGTAATTATAAAAGTTTTTCCTGCTTCGTTTAATTGAAAAATCATTTCAATCAGAAATGATCTTGTTTTAGGATCAAGGCCGCTTATAGGTTCGTCCATAATTAAAACATCGGGATTGGTAGTTAAAACGGAACCTATAGCAACGCGTTTTTTTTCGCCGCCTGAAAGTGTGTAGGGAGGACGGTCTTTAATTTCAGAAATATTAAGCATTTCCATTATCCCTTCAGCGCGTTCGTAAGCTGAATTTTGCGATAACCCTAATTGCAGGGGGCCGAATAAAAGCTCATCCAACACTGTTGGGCAAAATAGCTGTGCATCGGCATTTTGAAATATATAACCTATCGAAGCCCTGAATTTCCTATTGAAATCAAAATCCTTCAGAGAATTTTCCGTTAATTCAGCGTCTTTATAAAATATTTTTCCCTGGTTAGGAAAAATAAGTCCGCAAAGCAAATGCAGCAATGTTGATTTTCCGCTTCCATTAGAACCAATTATCGATAATATTTCGCCTTCATCCACTTTAAGAATAATGTTTTTCAGTGCATATTGGTTTTTTATATAACTAAAGCCAACATCTTTTAAATTAAAAATCTCAGGCATAGAAAAATTTTAATAGAATAATTGAAAAAATAAGCGCTATTGCAACGCCCATAAAAAAATAATCAGCAGGTTTTAATTTATCAAAATAATAAAAATTTACCGAACCGCTAAACCCACGTGCAACCATTGACTGAAATAACAATTCGTATCGTTCCCACGATTTTCGGAAAAGATACCCTATGCGGCCGGCTACAATTTTCCCGGCATCGTTTATTGTTCCACGGTTCCACCATCGCATTTTTAAAGCGCAATATGTTTCCCCAACGGTATGTGATAAAACAAAAATATATTTATAAGCCAAAGTAAGCGTTAGCAAAAAAATTCCGGGAATTTTGAAAAACGACAGGGATTTAATAACACGCTCAAATGTGGTTGTGTAAATCAACAACATAACTATTGAAACCGAATTACAAACTTTTAAAGTCAAATGCAAAACGGTTTGAATGCCTTCATGGGTAATAGTGATTTCTTTAGGCACGCTATAAATCCACCAAATATGCCCACCTGGAAATTTTAATAATGTTACAATGGGTTTCCCTTTTGTAAAAATATTGAGTGAAGCCGGGACAAATATCAGAAACCCGAAAAGGAAACCAATAAGCAATATCTTTTTATAGGCGCTTACCAGTTTAATTTTCGACAAAGCATATAACAGAAAAACTATTGCTGAAATTAATAATTGTATTGAAATTGAATGTGCAAGGCTTACAATTACTACAAAACACATGAAAGAAAACAACTTGATCCTTGGATCAATTAATTGAAGCAAACCTGATTTACTGGAAACGTTCAATTGGGTAAACGATGCTGCAATGAACGATGCTGAATTTTTCATCGTTTTATCAATGAACGTCAACCTATGCTTTGCGGCTTTATTTTCAAATTTAATTTGTTCTTTTTGTAAAAGAAATGAAGGTATCATTCTGTTGCCTTTCGGGACATGAATTTAGTAAGTCCAAATGTAATCAATAAAATAATGCCTGCACCCACGAGGCCTGAAATTATATAGCTTATTGAACGTTTAGCAGTAGCATTTTTTTCTTTGCCAATGTTATAACCAGGCAGAGGCGCTTTGTATGCCTCAGCAATTTTTTTCATACCTTTTGGCTCAAACCCTATTTGTTTTTTAACCGTTTCAACAGACCATTCACCCCATGCGCTGCCTGCTTTAAAATATTCCGGGATTATTATCCCCAAAGGCGACAATAAAATAAGTATTCCGAGAAATATTAAATATTTTTTATATGCTTTCATTCTAAGTGCGATACATCAATTTATTTTAATGCCTCGATAAATTCTTTATTGTTTTTATAGAAATACCTGAATATCAAAAATGTTACTATTCCTTCTGCAAGTCCAAATACTATGAGATGCTCCACCGCCATTGCGGGAACTGCAACGCATAAAGGATAAGGAGCGTAAAGCGGGTTGCCGTCAGCGCCGGAAGCAATAATAGGTTGAATACCCAGTTCTATTCCAGCCGCCAGCGCGGCAACATTTAAACTCAAGTACCCTGCTAAAAATGCGGCAACATTCATTCTTTTAATTGATACGGATTTCCCGGCAACGAGCTTATATATATACCATGCTGAAAAAGGTATAATTAGCGCCATATTGATACAATTGGTGCCAATTGCAGTAATTCCGCCATCGCCAAAAACCAGTGCCTGTATGATAAGCGCAACCGACACCGCTATGAATGAAACCCAGGGGCCAAACAATAACGAAATTATGGCAGCTCCTACTGCATGTCCTGTAGTTCCGCCAGGAATAGGCACATTGAACATCATGATAAGAAATGAGAAAGCTGATGCCATTCCTAAAAACGGGACAAGCTTTTTTTCAACTTTAGCTTTTACCTTCTTCACTGCAACAGCAGCGGAAGCAACAAATACGCCGTAAAGCGGAATGTACGTTTGCGGACTTAAATATCCATCGGGGATGTGCATGATGTTCTTGTTTTTAGATTTTTTCTCAAATTTATTTAAAATTTATAAGCTAACCCAAATTGGAAATTTCTTGGATTGCACATTTTAAAGCAAATGTGGCTCACATTATAATAAACCGATTTAAATTGTTCGGATCAATAAGATCCTCTAACCAATTCAAAATAACTGAATCCCCGTATCAATTTCTTTATGCTATGTTCAGTGAAACCGCCATCGCCGCTATTTAAAATTTCATTTTCTAATTAAAATTTTGACAGTTCTTCCGGCTTGTCAGATATTCCCTGTAAATGCGATAGTAATCCGTATTTTCATATTTCACGGCAGAAACAGGGCTTTGATCAAAGCTGTATATTGTTGATCCTGGCAAACCAAGTAATAAAGGCGAATGTGAAGCTATTATAAACTGTGCATTTTCGTTTTCGGTTGTTTTTAAAAGTATTTCCATTAATTCCAATTGGCTTTTCGGGGACAGGGCAGCTTCCGGTTCATCGAGCAAATATAGCCCACGTATTTTAAACCTGTTTTGAAAATACTGCATATTAGTTTGTCCATGCGAACGCAATGCCAGAGACTGGCCTCCAAAGTACCCTAAAACTGTGGGGTCGTCTTTTGCCCATTCGTCAACAAGTTCGGCATATTTTTTAAAGCTTGCAGCCGAAAAAAAAGCCCCCGGCACAAATTCACTTTGTTCGGTATCTATGCAACGGTGTAAAAATTCGGAATATTTATTAACTATTAACGGCAAATAATCATGCTGATGCCAGATGTGTATATTAAATTTCCGCGCTATGGCTGTAAGAAGCGTTGATTTGCCCGAACCGTTCTCACCGGCAAAAAATGTTACCGGAGTAGTTAATTCTATTGATTTTGTTGCTTGAAAATACTTTTAGGTTGAACGGATAAAAGTCGGTAGTAGGAAATTGGTTTTGATCAATCAAAATTTTTTTCAGGTACATAATTTTCTGAGCCTAAAGTTAAAAATAAACATTTGTAACTATTGAACAATTGGTAAAATATACGCTTAGTTTATCTAATCAAATTTATCGACAAACTTTCCCAATTCGATATAAAGTTGTTGAATGGGCAACCCCATAACATTGAAAAAAGAACCTTCTATCCTCTCGATGCCAATATAACCGATCCATTCCTGCGCCCCATAAGAACCGGCTTTATCGTATGGCTTAAAATTATCCACATAGTACAAAATTTCCTCGTTGGAAAAATTGCTGAAATATACGGTTGAAACGGAAGAGAATGTTTTTTTATATTCTCGGCTGGTAAAACATACGCCTGTAATTACATCATGTGCGCAGCCGCGAAGAGTTTGCAGCATTGAAACAGCCTCATCCTGACCTGATGGTTTGCCTATTATTTTGTTGTTATGTATAACAACAGTATCGGCAGTGATTACAATATCTTTTTCTTTCAATTTACCTGCAAACCATTGTGCTTTCAACTCTGCTAGGTAAATTGGGATTTCAGTAGTTTTAAAATTATCAGGATATTTTTCCTCAACATCTTCCGGAATAACTATATCGAAATGAAAACCTGCTTCTTTCATCAATAAATGCCTGCGCGGGGACTGAGTTCCAAGAATTAAATGAAAATCTTTTAATTTTTCCAGCAACATAAAGCAAGTTTTTATTGATGGTAAAGCAAAATAAATTTCACAAAAGGCGAATAAAAAATACCTGCAAGCATAATAAGTTTAAGATAAAGGCTTGCTTTTTCATAGTCGTTTTTTCCCGATGCTTTTAAAATAAAATAACCTGTATAAATTAAAGGCAACACTATAAATGGCAAGATATAAACTAATGAAACCGGATCGTGGATAAAAACAATAAGAAAATAAAAAACAAGAATTGCCGTAACTGTTAAAACAGAAATTGTAACAATTTTCGAGAACTTCATTCCGCATTTAACAGGCAATGTATTATATCCATTGGCCGCATCGCCGGAAAAATCCTCCATATCTTTTACAATTTCCCTGGCAAAACTTATTAAAAAAGCAAACACGGCATAAATAATAAACCAAACCAATAAATAATTAAAATTGAAGTGCGGACTTAAAAACAATTTGTATTTCGCATTTAAAAGCGGCAATTCAAACATTACTACCATAAGCGGGACAAGCGCTGCAAAAAACGCGACCAGAATATTGCCAAATACCAACTGGCCTTTATAGGTTGTTGAATAAAAATAAAGCAGTCCTGCTACCAGTAAAAAAGAAAGGCTGACCGAGCGCAAGCCAATTCTATAAGAAATATATATGCCAATAGCAACAGCAATTGCATTTAATAAAAGATGCAGATTTTCTGCTTTTCTCAATTTGATGGATTTTCCAATAACAACTTTTTCAGGTTTATTTTTCATATCAGCATCAACATCATAAAGGTCGTTAATTATATAACCTGCGGCAGCTAATAACATTGTAGAAAGCGCCAGCAAAAGAAAGCAGAAATTGCCCATTTGCTCATTCAGTCCGTTCGATTCCAAAAGGGGGATTAACACAAAGAACCGCAACATGTACATTGTTGCAGCTATTATTAGTAAGTTAGGCCAGCGTATGAGTTTAAGATAATTCAAGTTTTAAGTTTCAAATTTCAGAGTTCCATGTTTTTTAATTACCAGCTTAAGCTGTCTTTATCCATCCATTTGCCCTGAAGACGCATGACCTGCTGGATTACATCGCGGACTGCACCTTCGCCGCCTGCTTTATCTGAAATATAATCCGATATTGCTTTAATTTCTTCCACCGCTGTAGATGGACATGTGGGAAGGCCAACCCTGAGCATCACTTTATAATCCGGAATATCGTCGCCCATATAAAGAATTTCTTCATCGTGCAATCCATATTTCTTTATAAAATGATTGTAGTCGTCAATTTTTTTATTCGATTTTTCATAAACATCTTCTATTCCCATGTTTACAAACCTGTTTTTTACCGGATCGGATTTGCCGCCTGTGATAACTGCAATTTTGTATCCTTTGCGCAATGCATATTGCATGGCATAACCATCTTTTACGTTCATCGTGCGCATCAAATCACCGACTGGGTGCAATACAACCCTGTCCGAACCAAGCACTCCATCAACATCAAAAACAAATGCTTTTATATTAGCCAGCTTTTCCCTGTAATTCGTCATTATTTAAATTCTAAAAGTTTTAATAAATTTTTGCCCGCAAAAGTATAAATTTTCAGTGTTTAAAGATTGGCAGCTATAAATTTATACCAAGCCATATTCACCAAGAAACCTTTCCGCATCAATTGCTGCCATGCAACCCGATCCGGCTGCAGTAACGGCTTGCCTGTAATGCGGATCCTGGACGTCGCCGCAGGCAAATACGCCCGGTATATTTGTTTTGGAAGTGCCGGGGATTGTAATTATATAACCTGTTTCATTGGTATTAATACAGGGTTTGAATATTTCAGAGTTCGGTTTATGGCCTATAGCGACGAAAAAGCCGGTAATATCTAATTTTTTTTCATTGCCTTTGGCGTCTTTCAAAACAACGCCTTCAACACCATTAACACCTATTATTTCTTTTGTAGTATGTTCAAACAACACTTCAATATTAGCGGTTTTAAAAACCCTTTGCTGCATGGCTTTAGAAGCGCGAAGATAATCCTTGCGCACTATCATATATACTTTTTTACACAAACCGGACAAGTAAGTAGCTTCTTCACATGCCGTATCGCCGCCTCCAACCACGGCAACATCCTGGCCACGATAAAAAAAACCATCGCATGTAGCACAGGCTGATACGCCCGAACCTTTAAATTTCTCTTCGCTCTCAAGCCCTAAGTATTTTGCAGTAGCCCCGGTTGCAATAATTACAACCTGCGCTTCCAATAATTTATTCTCATCAACTATAATTTTGAAAGGACGTTTGGAAATGTCGACAGCAGTTATAATTCCGAACCTTATATCTGTTTCAAAACGCTGAGCCTGCTTTTTAAAATCGGCCATCATAAGAGGGCCGGTAATCCCTTCGGGATAACCTGGAAAATTTTCAACATCGGTGGTTGTACTCAACTGGCCTCCCGGTTCGAGGCCTTCGTAAAGAACAGGCGAAAGATTGGCGCGGGCTGCATAAATTGCCGATGTATAACCTGCCGGGCCTGATCCGATGATAAGACATTTAACTTTTTCAGCTTTACCTGTGAAATTAATTTCATTACTTTCCTGTTCAATAGTAATAGGTTTGAAAAGAGCCATATTCTATTAATTTTAGATTCTTATTGCAAAGATAGAGAATTTAAGATTATTCAAAATTTTGAATAATAGCTATTGTTCGTTACTTTTGCCAAACTTTTTATAATTACTGAATATTATAAACTTATTTATTTGCAATAGTTAAAATTTTACGGGGTGTGGCGCAGTTGGCTAGCTTATCCCGCTTCGGACGGGATGGTCGTCCTTCCATCATCAAATGAACCAACAAAGTTTTACGGGGTGTGGCGCAGTTGGCTAGCGTACTTGCATGGGGTGCAAGTGGTCGTCCGTTCGAGTCGGATCACCCCGACCAATTGAATAAAAGGGTTTCAGCGAAATGTTGAAACCCTTTTTATTTGAATTTACACACAATTTGCACACAACTTATATAAAATAAAATGGTGCCATCCCGAAGGAAAGCACCATTTTTATTATCACTTCAAAGGTTTGATTAAACAACAGTTACAGTGCCAATATATGCACTTGTTGCTTGTGTTTTTCCATCTGCTGTTTGGAAAATAAGCCAGCACTGAGCTTGTTTAGTACTAAATTTAGCCGGACAAGTCAAAGTGGCTGCGGCTGCTGACCTTGCAATGGCTGTAACCTGGTAAACCGCTTCATTTGAAGTTGGGAAAAAGGCAACCAAAATTGCAGTATCAGTAGCTAAAGCATTACCAGTACCAGCATTGTTAACCCAAGTAAAGTTTATCACTTTAGAAACTGTAGAAGCTACGGCCGGAGTGGAAGCTCCTGTAAGATTGCCTCTACTTATCTGAGTTAACGGATAGTTAACTGTAAAGGCCGGATAAGTGCCAGTAATAGCATTTTTCACGTTGTAACTCATAGCAACGTTAAAAGCTGTCATTCCATCAGCAGAGTTTTTAAAACCAATTGCCAGTAGGCTGGTTAAAGGTTTCAAAAAGTTCATTATAGCAATGAACTTTGCTCTTTGTGTTAGCTGTTTTAGGGTTTTTGGATTGGCTACTGAGGCGGGCTTTGACCTCAAATAATCTATACCTTTCCAATTTCCCCCTACGACGTTGCCGACCTTTCCTGCTACGCCGCCTAAGATGCCCTTACTAATTGTACCCATGTGGATTTAATTTTAAATTAATACTAAATTTTCTCGAAGCAAAATGGATTTGGTACGGCTTTGGTTTGGACTTGGTTCTACTTTCGCCCTAATTCATTAGCTCTTCAATTGATTGTAAAATTACTTTAATGATATGATGGATATATGTAAATGGTTCTTATGCTATGCTTCGTAGCAAACTGCACCTTTAAATCATCATTTTATTAATTCATTTTTCAAAAGAGAAAAGAAAAAACCGGAAAAAAAGAAAAAAGAAAGCTTTTTTGACAGGCGGGGCAAGGCGTTTTGTCAAGGTTTTTGACATTTTATTTGATTCAATAAAATATAAATATGATTATCAAAAAAAATGGCAAAACCCGCAGGGCTTGACCTTTACAAAACTTTATAGGCTGGCTTTGTGTGCTCCGCCTATTTTTGCTGTATTTTTTATTTTTTCAAAATGTGTCAAGCGTCAAACAGTTTGAAACAGATAGGCCAAAAAAAAGTAAGCCGCCCTAAAAAGGCAGCCTACCAACAGAGAATTGCAGCCATAAAAGCTGAATAGAAACCAACGGAACCGCACCACTTAAATAATAAAAGTGAAAGCGAACCGAACTACAAGTGTAGGCAACCAACCACCAGCCAGCTAACCTACGGCGAAAAATACACTTAAACATAATGCTGGTATGTCCACAGGCTGGGGGGCAAAGATGCAAGTGCAGACTAAAAAATACTCTTTTTGTTTTGACCTTTTGGTTTTCGGGCAAAAGAAAAAGGAAGATTTTTTAAGGCTGGCGTAGCGTACACTTGGCAGATTTGACAACCACGCCTGTAACTTTGCTGTTATGTTTTGGTGTATGTGTTATATCAATGAATTTGCCTTTGTATTTCTGTCTTTTGTTTTTTGTGGGTGGAAAAAGCAGGTTATAACAGCCATGAGCAAAAAAGACAGCCTGTAGGTTGCAATTGGGCTGGCTGTGTGTTTGGATTGCGACCGAAAGGCTGGCTCTGCGAAGCCCCTGCGAGTTGAGCAAGGGTGGTGGACAAAAAGCCTGAGGTACGAAGGCGTTGGACAGCATATGTGGAAGCGGAAGGCTGGCGGGGTTTTTGTTTTTGAGGTTGGTTTGTGGGTAGTCCAAAAACCATGACAGCCTGAAGCGCACTACACAAGGCTACCGCTTTAATAGCCAGAACGAAGTGGAGGCAAATAAATATAGTTAGCCGCAGCCCGAAGCGACCCGCAGGCGAGCCATACAATGCAGCCGGTGTACTGCAAAAGGCTGAAAGGAATGTAGGCGAAATGAAATGTAAGGTAGCTGAGTTCAGCGAAGCCCTGAAATGTAATGTAGCCGAAATGAGTGAAGCTTTTTGCAGGACAAAGTAGGCTGCTATGAACGGAAACAAGGCAATGAAAAGCATGACAAGCTGTGAAGTGCAACGGAACACCCGCAGGGCGGCACAGCTCTTTTTTATGCCTTAAAAATTAAATACATTTATAAAAATGGGCTGTGACGGCTTGGCGTGTCTTTTTGTATTGCCTTGTTGGAGAGAATACCATATAACCTGCTTGTGCGGTGGGGATTAATAAAAAACTGAATAAATGCAGAAAAATTAATTAATCACAGGTAAACCAATACGGCTTAAATATGCACAATATCTTTGAGATATATCTTCACGAAATAGTTCATTAAAAGTTGCAACATACCATTTTGTAAAGCTTTTATATATTATATCCTGCTTTATTGTATATATATGTTTAAAATCAACAACTAATTCTGGGACTTGAAAATCAGACAGTTTATTAATATAATGAAACCGTGGATTGTTATTTTCTTTTATTTGCTTAAATAAATCACTCGACCAAACATTGCCTTGTATATTTACTCCTAAATGGTTGCCTTGCTTAAATGATTCTGATAAATAACCAGGAAGTAATAAAATATTTGGTAAAATTTTATCTTGGTTTTTTACATTAATATCATTTCTTGATTTATGGTCTAAATCCAAATCACATTCTTGATTAATAACAATGGCATATTTTAGGTCAACATTAATTATGTCAAATTTATTTGTATCTGTATTATAATTGCCAGCTAAAATAAAAGATACATCTCTAAAAATATCGCCTTGATTTAATTTAGTTTCAACTTTAGAATAAAATCTTTCTTTAATATTGCTTTCCACAATGAAATATTTTATAAATCAGTTGAAAACTCACCAACCTTTTTCTCAATAGAATAATCCTTCTGAAGAACTGAATTTAGTTTTGAATCTTTATCAAATTCCAAAATGAAATCTGGTTGTTTGGATGAATCTTCAATAGGAGTATTTGAATATGAATCAAAATTATTTTCAATATCACTCCTAATGCCATTTAATATATTATCTATACTCATATATTTTTATTTATTCATTTCATTTCGTAACCCTTCAAGAATTGAATTTTCGAATAATGAATTGACTTTATTTCTTAAATTCAATAATATAGCTTTGACATTCTCAATGCGACCATTTATGATAACAGAACAATCATAATCCAAAATAAATTCTCTCTTAGATATTTGATTTGGAAATTCGCTATTGGCAAAACCATATTGAAATTTAGTATTTATATTATTCTCATTATCATTCAAAATCATGAAACCCACTGACCTTGTTAAATTATGTTCTTTAAATGATAAAGTTGATGCTAACAATGATTCATTAATATAATTTGAAAAGTCAAAAGTATTACCAGAAGGGAAATTTATAATATTAATATACCGTAATGCAACCCTTGTGCAAGTTGTATCATATACATTAAAAAATGGTTGAAGTAAATCATTGATTAGAGGATGAAATTTTTCATAATTTTCATATTTTGAAGTAGATATTTGCAGGAAATCATGATTTATAATTGCTTGTAAAGGATTACCAATAAAATTCCATTGTAAATTTGTTGGGTCATGGGTTAAAACGGCTGATTACTCCGTTTCCATATGTGCCACTTCTGTAATAATGCCTTTCTATGTACATTCCTATAACATTGTCATGAATGTCGGTATCTCTGGAATAACAGATGGTTTTTCGGTTTAGCCTTTTTATGTGTGTCCTAAAGTTTAGGTTTTTCCTTTCGATTTTCCAAGTCTGATCCTTGCCAATTACATGTTTATCTTCCGGCAGTAAGCTTGAATAAGCGCCCCAATCATCTGTATAGTAACGATTGATTGGGATATTGGACAAATAGCCTAATAGCGTTCTAAAATCTTCGTTTGTCCTTTTGCCATTGTGCCAGGCAAGTATTAACCCTGATTTCTTATCCATCGCATACCAAGTCCACCGCTGATTCCTTTTGTTCGCCACAAAACTCCAAAACTCATCCATTTCTGCTGTATAATATATAACAACATCAAGCCTTTCGAGCTGATTGGCCTCTATCATGTCAAGTACGTATGGGTTTGTTTGTGGCGTTTTTTTTTAGCACCGACATCACGGTGTTTTTATTGATTTGTAATGTTCTGCTTATATCTCGGACTCCGCTACTATTCATCGTAAGTTCGATTATTTGTTCTTTAATGCCTGGTTTTCGTGCATTGTACTTAAATTCATACTGGAAATATTTCTTGCATTTATTACAATGCCAACGCTGTGTTCCATTTCTATGACCGTTCTTTACTAAATCATCGTTATTGCAATTTGGACATGTTATGATATTGAAGTGCTTCATTGATGAGTTTTTCACAAATATACATCATTTCAGCCTATTTAACCCATGACCCTCGAATTAATAATTCAACATATTTTAATTAATCCAAATTCAACATTAGAGATTTATAAAGTTGAACCCTTGCGCCTTTAATTCCAAATGATATAGTTTGTAAGAAAGTAAAGCTTCTTCGTCAATAATTATTTTTAAAAATTCATTAGATATTATATAGATTAAAAAATTAATAAGTTCTTTTACATATATTTGTAACCCATAGACACAATAACTATGGGATTAAAAGTTGACAAAGTAAGAAGGAATCCCGTTCAATTTCTTAGCCTCACAGGGTTTAATCCAGATGAGTTTGATGAATTGGCATTAGAATTCCGAAATGAATGGGAACAATATTCCAATCATTTCACTTTAGAAGGAAAACCTCGACAACGAATAGCATTACCTAAATCAACAAGTGTTTTACCGGGCGTTCAGGACAAATTATTGTTTATATTAGTGTACCTAAAAACGTTTCCTTTACAAGAACTTCAGGCTGCTACTTTTTCGATGAACCAACCTCAAGCCAATTTTTGGGTACATCTTTTAAGCCCAATTCTTGGCAAAACTCTTAAAAGGCTTAAAGAAATACCTGAACGAAACAATCAAAAGCTGGAACAGCTATTGAAAGATTGCCCTGACATATTGCTTGATGGAGTAGAAAGGAGTATTCAACGGCCACTAAATGCTGAGCAGCAACAAGACTGCTACAGTGGTAAAAAAAACTCATAGTGTCAAGAACAACATTCTTTCACTGCCCGATCGCCGAATTTTGTTCCTGAGCCGAACCTACAATGGTAGCGTACACGATAAGAAAATTTGTGACGACCAGCCGCTAACCTTTCCAAAAGGAATAAACTTGTGGCAAGATACTGGCTTTGTAGGTCACTATCCTGAAGGAGTCAATATCCGAATGCCAAGCAAAAAGCCCAAAGGCAAGGAGTTGTCTAAAGAACAAAAACAGAAGAACCGGGAAATATCCAGGTTTAGGGTACTTGTCGAACACGCTATATGCGGAGCTAAGCGTTGCCGAATTATCAAAGAACGTTTACGTTGTCACAAGTTTGAATTCGATGATCTGATAATGGAACTCGCTTGTGGGTTACATAATTTTAGAATAACTATGAAATGTGTCGCATAAATCAATTAATCTATATAATGTC
>CAWEFA010000102.1:0-97961 GCA_963808135.1 uncultured Bacteroidota bacterium | reverse complement strand
CAGGCGTTGCTATAGGCGTTGACGGGATTTTTCTTGAAACCCACCCAAATCCGGCTGAAGCCAAATCAGATGGCACTAATATGCTTAAACTTGATTTATTATATGATTTACTTTGTCGTCTTGTTGAAATAAGACAAACAATCAATAAATTTTAAAAATACTAAAATGGATTTTCTTGCAACCATTCCCGTTTAATAGTTTGCGTGAAATTTTTTTTCTGTTTTCCGCATCTTTGATTTCTACGTAAAATATCCATGGCTGTTTGTTGGCAGCAGAAGGCAGCTATACGGGCAGCTTCCAATACTTTATATAAAACTTCATCATCTATTCGGCCTTGCTTAAATATTTCCGGGAAGAGAACCGATACCTGTACATATTTGCACGAAAATCCATTTTAGTATTTTTAAAATTTATTGATTGTTTGTCTTATTTCAACAAGACGACAAAGTAAATCATATAATAAATCAAGTTTAAGCATATTAGTGCCATCTGGTTTGGCTTCAGCCGGATTTGGGTGGGTTTCAAGAAAAATCCCGTCAACGCCTATAGCAACGCCTGCTTTTGCAATAGTTTCAATTAATTCGGGCCTGCCTCCTGTAATACCGCCTTCCTGTTGTTGGGTTTTTGTAAAGAGTGTGTAATGTCCAATATAACAGGAAGCCCGGTTTTTTTCATTTCAATAATACCGCAATAATCGACAACCAGATCGTAATAACCGAACATAGAACCGCGTTCAGTTAGCATAACTTTATTGTTACCTGAATCAATTACTTTTTGGGCTGCATATTTCATTGACTCGGGTGCAATAAACTGGCCTTTTTTAATGTTTATCACCCTTCCTGTCCTTGCAGCGGCGATCAGTAATTCTGTTTGCCTGCACAAAAAAGCAGGTATTTGCAAAATATCAACAAATTGTGCTATAATACATGCTTCTTCTTCATTATGAATATCCGTAACAATAGGTATTTCGTAAATTTCCCCAATTGCCCTTAATATTTTTAAAGCTTTTTCATCGCCAATACCTTTAAATGAATCGAGCTTTTGCCGATTGGCCTTTCTATATGAAGCTTTATAAATAAAAGGAATTTTAAGCTTATCGGTAATTTCAAGAATTTTTTCTGCAATATCGAATGATATTTTCTCACTTTCAACCACACAAGGACCAGCCATTATAAAGAAATTACCGCTTTCGAGATTATGCAGGTTCTCTATCTCATTTAAAAAAGAATTTTTCATTGTTTCATTTTGAAATTTCCTGCAAAAGTATTTAAAATCATTTATTAAAATATCTAATAACCATATTTCTTATTCCACAATTCACGGAGCTTTGTAAGTAGTTCTTTTTCTTTAATATTGTTGCCCGGGTTATAAAATTTTTTACCGGCAATTTTATCAGGTAAAAATTCCTGGAGTACGAAATTGTTATTATAACTATGGGCATATTTATAATCTGAGCCATAACCAAGTTCTTTCATCAATTTTGTTGGGGCATTGCGTAAATGCAGGGGAACAGGCAAATTGCCGGTTTGTTTGACAAATTGCAAGGCTTCGTCAATTGCCATAATTGACGAGTTGCTTTTCAGGGGAAGTAGCAAGATAAATAACTGTTTCTGAAAGTATAATGCGAGCCTCGGGCATTCCAATAGTATGAATAGCCTGAAAACAATTGCTTGCCAATAACAAGGCATTTGGATTTGCAAGCCCAATATCTTCGGCAGCAAGGATAACCATGCGGCGGGCAATAAATTCAATATCTTCGCCACCTTCTAACATGCGAGCCAGGTAATATATCGCTGCATTCGGGTCGCTGCCACGCATTGATTTAATAAAAGCTGAAATAATATCGTAGTGTTGCTCGCCGCCTTTATCATAAAGCGCTATGTTCTTTTGAATAATATCGAGTACCAGTTCGTTATTGATTGTTACTTGTTGAGCTTTGACCAGTTTTATTATCCTGTACCTGTGTATTCACAACCAATTCAATTGCATTAAGAAGTTTTCGGGCATCGCCTCCGGCAATCCTTAACAATGCTTCTGTTTCTTCAACTTTAACATCAATCTTTTTGATATATAAATCATTTTCAATTGTCCGGTTTAAAATGGCCATCAGTTGATCATTGCTTAAAGGGTTTAATATGTAAACCTGGCAACGTGAAAGAAGTGGCGAAATAACTTCGAAAGACGGGTTCTCCGTTGTAGCCCCTATTAAAGTAATAATGCCTTTTTCAACTGCACCGAGAAGGCTATCCTGTTGCGACTTGCTAAAACGGTGGATTTCATCAATAAATAAAACAGGCCCGCCTTTTCCAAATTGCTGCTGATTTTTTGCTTTTTCAATTGTTTCACGAACATCTTTTACACCCGAATTAATTGCGCTAAGCATATAAAACGTTCGTTCCAATCGGTCGGCCAATAATTTTGCCAAAGTTGTTTTGCCTACGCCCGGAGGCCCCCATAATATCATCGATGGGATAATCCCTGCTTCAAGGCTTTTCCGGATGCTGCCCTTTTCTCCTACAAGATGATCCTGCCCTATAAATTCTTTAAGTGTCCTTGGCCTCATCCTGTCAGCCAAAGGTTGGTTTGGTTGCATTGCTGAAATCTTTATTTTTTTAATCAATTTTCAATAGATAAATATAATAATTTGTTCGATGATGGGGGTTAATGAAATATAATATAATCAGGGTCCTTTGTAAGAAAATTTTAAATCATTTAAAAAATAAAATAGCTTAATGTTAATTAATATTCATAATAGAATAAATTTGTAACAAATCGAAATTTAAAATCAGGGTTTGATTTCAGTTTAAAACCAATTACTTAAATTTCATTATGAGAAAACTGCGAAAGGTTGTTTTTTTTGGGTTAATTTAAAGAAGTTTGATATTATGGGAAAACTTTACAATCTTGAATATCTTGAAGAGATATCCTCCGGTGATAAAGATTTTGTTGTTGATATGCTAAAGGATTTTGTAAACAATACCCCTGTTGTTTTAAAAGAAATTGAAACTTATATAGCTGCAAATAATTGGAGTCAATTATATAAAACCTTACATAAATTTATCCCTTCTTTTGATTTTATTGGCGCTGAAAACATCCATAATGACCTGAGGAAACTGGAAGATATTTCAAAAAGCCAAAAAAACCTTGATATGATTAATCCTTTATTTAATAATATTAAGTTATTTTGCAATAATGTTATTACAGAAATAAGAACCGATTTTATACTTTAATAATAATCATCATGAAAGTATTAATTGTAGAAGATGACAGCATGACGCGCAAAGCGTTGGAACATAGAATGAAAATTGACGGCTATGAAGTGGTTTCAGCTCCTGATGGAAAGCAGGCATTGGAAATACTTCAAAAAGAAAATATAGATTTATTGCTTACCGATCTCCATATGCCTAATTTTAGCGGGCTCGATTTAATAAAATTTGTACGGAGCAATTTGAAATTGAACATACCAATTATTATGGTAACCCGCGTTGGGCTTGAAGAAACCGTGCTTTCTGCATTTGAGTTGGGCGCCGATGATTACATTACAAAACCTTTCAGCCCGGATGAATTGTCATTGCGCGTTAAAAAAGCTGTAATAAGGAATAAATAGGATATAATCCAAATTGTTCTTTGTACAGTATGATATAGTTCATCATTATTTTTAAATTTTCTATCTCCAAATTAACGATTGAAAAATTCATTTATTCAGTGTAATTCTAAATTCCATTCCAGCTTCAAAAGCTTTTAAATACATCATATTGGGTTGTAATGCAATAATTTTACATTCCAATAATATTGGCCTTAACCTTGCCCTGTTCCTCCATTCGCAAAAAACAATTAAATCCGGATCGGATAACTGCCAGTAAGCATTTGAAATATCCAAATCATTTACTGAAGCGTTCCATGTAACTGTGCTGTCTGAATTGAAAAAAATATTGGAGCCGACAATGGCTTTCATTGCTTTGTTTATATCATCGTCCATCTCGCCGGTATATTTTCCTTCTAAAACCTTACTATTTGTTTCGTTTATATATGAGGTTTTATATATTGCGTTGTTAATGTATAATCCGCATTTCGAAATTTTCCAATCGCCCAAAATATCGTCTCTTGAATAATCCTGGGAATAAGACAATAAGGGAACAAACAACATGAAAAACAGTAGCTTTCTCATAATTAAAATTACTTAGTTAACTGGATTGCATTTTTATTATTTAAAACAGTTACCTGCAAATATAGTTAGATGTTAGTTGTTAGATGTTAGATGTTAGATGTTAGTTGTTGGTTTAGAGATTATAAATTAAAGAAGTCAGGGTTTGTTGTAAAACCGTGAAACCGGGAATATAAGATTGCCGAAATATTATATAAAAAAAGCGTAGTTGAAAACTACGCTTAACCCGGGAAACCACCCCTTAACTAAATTATTAATATACTTCAGCATGAGTTCCAATATCAACAAAAATTGCCTTCCTTGGCTTATCCTTAGTAAAATAAAACACAACCCTCAAGTCGTATTCTATTGAAAAACTCCACAAATCCTTCAATTTTCCTGACAATTTGTGTGTCTTTAACCTTACATCAAATGGATCGTTAATAAATAATTCTAAGCGAACCCAAAACTCAGTTTCTATGTTAGTCGATTTAACTTTCTTTTTATATACCTTATTGAACGAATCACTAAATGAAACTTCCATTACAGCATCTTTTTGAGTTCATTAATTTTAGAAGAAAATTTCAATTTGCCAGATTTGTAAACCACTTGGGTTTTCTTATAATTATTGGCAATTTCATTTCTCCTGGTATCAGCAATATTATGCTCCAATAAATTTATGATTTCCAATCTATCTTCAAGCGGCAGGCTGTAAATTGTTTCGACAATACTATTAAATTGCAAAGTTTGTGCTTTCATGGGCAATTATTTATCTTAAAGTTTAGCACAAAGATAGCTTAAAACTATTTCGGCTTGGAATTTTTCAGGGCAATAACACAATTAACTCATTTTATAAAACTTTTATTGCCTGCCGGCAATAGCTTTAAAAACTGATTGTTTAATAAAGGCATATTATGGAAACCGGGGATATAAGATTGCCGAAATATTATATAAAAAAAGCGTAGTTGAAAACTACGCTTCGCTATATTTTTAATTAATTTGTTTATTGTGGCTTCTGTGTTTTCCTAACCAATCTATAAACTATTGTAATATTAGCTGCTGAATTGGTTAATCCATAATTAATGCCTTTATTAACGGTAGTTTGCGAAATATTGCTGCTAACATAATCGTTTGGAGAATATCCTGTTGTTGAATTTCCAATCCAGTGAACACCATAGTTTGTACTTGAAGTAGTCGTCTGCGTATATTTATAAGATATGGACGGCTCTATTTCAGTTGTAACGCTAAATAAATCGCTTATTTTATACGACAATCCAACAACAAACCCAAGCCCTGAACTTAAAGTCCATGCATTGCTGCTGTTGGTATTATTATATAATGAAGTTAAAATATTATATTGATTATTTATATCATAATAGTTAAAAGTTGATACATTGGGTGTAGTATTATTATTGTAGTTTCTTGTATAAGAGTTTAACCAATCGAAGCCATAAAAAAAGTACGACTTCAGTTCAAAAATCTAATGCAACTTTGTTAGACAACAAGTTGCAATATGAAGAAATATGAACGGTTGACAATTTTAGAAAGGGTACAAATTGAATCTTATTTGAAGGTTGGCAAATCACAAATCGAGATTGCCCAATTGATTGACAGGCCAAAATGTACTATCAGCCGGGAAATAAAGAGGAACTCGGCTTCAGTGTATAAAGCAGAAATAGCAGATTTCCTTTATAAATTAAAGAGCAAGCACAAACATAAAGGGAACAAAATCCAAGGTTATCCTTTGTTGGAATATTATATCTTTCTGAGGTTAAAGCAAGGTTGGTCACCAGAACAAATAGCCAACCGGCTTCAAAAAACCAAGTCAAGCAACAAACACATGCAAGTATCGCACGAGACCATTTACAGTTACATTTATTTGAAAACAAAGGGGGCATTGCGCAAAGAGTTGATAAGCTATTTGCGACAGGAAAAGAGTGTACGCAAACGTCCTGAGAAACGGTCAAAAGAACCAAAGATACTTGACAGGATAAGTATTGATGAACGCCCGGCAGAAGTAGCTGATAGGATTATACCCGGCCATTGGGAAAGCGATTTGATAATCGGCAAAGACAATAAAAGCTGCATAGGTACGATTGTAGAACGGACAACGCGATATGTCATTATAGTAAAATTAAAAGATAAAAGTACACGGACAGTCCGCAATGCTTTTGCCCAGGAACTAAAAGAACTGCCTACATACATGCGAAAATCGACCACCCATGACAATGGCACGGAAATGGCCAGCCACAAGTTGTTTACCAAAGATACCCAAATGAAAGTTTACTTTGCCCATCCATATAGCCCATGGGAACGGGGCACAAACGAAAACACAAACATGTTGATACGCGATTTTTTTCCAAAAGGCACAGATTTTAATACCATACCATCTGGCAAGATCAAACATGTACAAGAATTGCTTAATAACAGGCCCCGAAAGACATTGGACTGGTCAACACCAAATGAATTGTTCAATGAATATATCTTGAGGGGCAAAGCCGGGACAACTTATACAAAAAATGTCATATGATGCTGATGATGTCCTGTTGGAACGGGTAATAACCCCGGAACGGCATTATGAAATTAACACAAAACTTATTGGGGTTATTCTCGTTTCAACAGGAGAAAAGTATTATAAAATATATTATAAAAAAGATTGTAAAATTTAAAAAAATGACTATTATTACAGTGTAAATATTAATCCTAATAGTTGCATTAGATACTTGAATGTAAGGTAATACGGAGCATGGCATTGTCGTTGCCATATTTATAACGTAGCCCAAAACTATTTGTAGTAAAAGTGCCAAATAATAATCCTATTTCGTGAAAATTCGTTTGGGGCTCTTGCGAATAAGCGCCTATGCTTAGTTTTAACAACATTAATGCAATAATTACTTTTTTCATTTCTATATATTTTTAAAGTATGAATACTGTATAATTTCTATTATAAAGGAATAATTAATTTAGCTACATTTGATGGCGTTGGGCTTAGACCTGGATAAACATATGCTCCAACATTTATATTTGCTGAAGAATTATCTGTATAAGCAACCACATACAAGGTATCCCCTAAATATATCGTCCAATCATTAGGGAAATAATATAAACTAATAGTTGTAGAAAAGGTTGAATTCAGAAGATTACCTGTAACAACTGTAGTATAAAAATAATTTGCAGAGTTTGGCGAAACGTTTGAATTGAATCCAAAATACAAGTGATAACAATATACAGTTGGCAAAGTACCGGAAAAGGAACCAAATATATTTATACTATTATTTCGCTGAATAAAAGTATCAGATAAATTAACTATGTTATAAGGCGGTGTTTGAAATAAAGAAGTGGAACCAAATGTTTGGCCATTACCGGAAAATTTAAACCCCTGGTATGTTACAGGGTTAAAATTTGGTTTAGATAGCACAAAGTTGTAAGTGCCTGCATTTAGTCTCGATAATGTCCATTTGCCGTCTGTCCCGGTAGTTGTTGAATCAGAAGCGCCTTCAACCCTGACAGAAATGCCACTGTTATCTGTTTCGCGTATGCCGTTTACATCATAAAGGTACGCGTACCCAATTAAATTTGCGGTTCCTGTCGAATTATCTTTTTGACAAGCATAAAATGCTATTGCTGCAAATAGCAGCAGCATAAATTGTTTTAGTTTTCTCATTTTATACAATATTTATTAATATTTATAATTCTCAATAATTTCTTTATTTGACATTCGGTAGCTTTATTAAACTTGCCCACAGCCACTGTATATATAAATAAGGTTCTGCCAACAAAATTATAATTTTATAACTTATCTTAATCATAATTTATTGTTTATCAAAAAAGTCATGTTTTTATATTGCATAAACCTTCCGAGTTTTAAAACCCAGAAGGTTTTTTATTACTGCTGCCTGACAAGTTTAATACAACTTTTACTTTCATGGTTTATTTTTTGAGGTTAATGCACGCAAATTAGTAATATTTCTTTAATCCATTTAACACATTTTTAACATTTTTTTAAGAGTTAATAACAATCACACCATTTTTGACGACAATCGTACGATCGTTGATAACAATCGTACCATTCTTGACGACAATCGTTCGATCGCTGATAACAATGGTTACATTTTTGACGACAATGGTACGATCGTTGATAACAATCGTACCATTGTTGATGACAATCGTTCGATCGTCGATAACAATCGTACTATTCTTGATGACAATCGTTCGATCGTTGATAACAATGGTTACATTTTTGACGACAATCGTTCGATCGTTGATAACAATGTTACCATTGTTGACGATTATGGTACAAATGTTGAAAATAAAGCTGGAAAAAGCACGTTAACAGTGGGTAGGGTACACTAAACTGTGTAAATGATAAGAAAATGTATCAGGTTAAATTGTCAGTATTTTTTCCCCTGCCTTAATATAATCGGTAAAAGGTTTGCCCATGTACCTTACATTAACCCCGAGTTGGGTTAACTTTTCAGTAACGCCAAAGTTGTCGCAGCAGTCCTTACAAGCTTCCATTTGTACCCCCTTATGGATCATTTCAGCAACTTCAACTTGCACCTGGGTATCGGTACCCACTAATTTAGCCGATGCGCCCCATATAATTACATTAACTTCTTTCCACCAATCATTGGTTTTTGAATTAATCGCGTACGTTGATAACATATTAAATATTGTATCTTTATTAACAGTTATCCACAGGATATTTAATTTGTCCATGCTATGATAATATTTATTTGATGTAAAAAAGTAAATATAATGCTTTAACCACGAAGTTAAAAAACCCAAATTCGATTTCCTAAATAATCTGAGGATCAGGAAAAGCTGAAATTATTGGCGATTTTTATTAATTATCCCGGGTTTAATGTTATACGTTTTATGAATTTTCCGGCAAATGCTAAATTTCAGTTTATCTTTGTTATAAATGATTTTGATTTCTTTTAGCCATGAATATAGGAATGTATAACCAATTTGCAGAAATTGAAAATGATCATTGGTGGTTTTTAGGGCGCAGGTATTTGATTAAAGAAATGCTTTTAAAAACAGGTAAAACCCACTTTGAAAATGCGCTTGATATAGGCTGTGGCGTTGGGGGCAATGTTAATTTTTTGAAAAATTATTGTACAGAAATTACCGGTCTCGATTTTTCAGAAGCTGCTGTTAAACTTGCAAAAGAAAAATGGCCTTCATGCAACTTTTTAATCGGCGATGCAAATAAAATTTCATCATTATATGAAGAGAATTCATTCGATCTGGTTACGGTATTGAATGTGCTTTATCATCAATGGATTATTAATGATGAAGATTTTCTTGAACAAACATATAAAATTCTTAATAAAGGAGGGTACATTGTAATTACAGAACCGGCTTTTATGCATTTGTGGCGGCAACACGATATTCAGGATATGGGTAAAATAAGATACAGGCTGAAAGAAATGAAAAAAATGCTTAAACAAGCAGGTTTCGTTATAGTCAGCGGGAGCTATTTCAATAGTATTAGTTATGTGCCGGTATTATTGTCGGTATTGCTTTACAGGTTGAACAGAAATAAAAATATTAACGATGAAAAAAAAGGTGTTGAAGAAATAAAATTACCCGGAAATGTCATTAACACAATAATGCTAAATTTATTAAAAGCCGAGGCGCGTTTTATCAAACTTATTGGCAAAATGCCAATAGGCGTATCTCTTATTTGTGTTGCAAAAAAAATGTGATTTAATAGCTATGAATTAAACTATTTTACCCTATCAAATCTTTTTCTGATGGTGTATTGTGGCTTTTTATTTTGCGATAAAAATAACCGGCCAATATATTCGCCAACCATTCCGATTGAAATAAGGATAATTCCTGAATAAATTGATATAACAACAATTAAAAAGGTATAACCCATAGGAAGATTTGGATTTGAAAACCTTTCAATAACGGCATCAATTCCAATAATAAAACCTATTGCTGCGAAAATAAAACCCATTATAACAGATACCCTTAGGGGAAGAATTGAAAAATTAATAAACATATTTAGCCAAAGACGAATTAATTTTCTAAAGGTATAACCGGATTCCCCTACCATCCGTGCCTGGTGTTCAACTTTCAGCTTTCCTATATTACTGGTGGTCCTGATTATCAAACCATCGATATATGGGAAGGGATCGGTGTATTTAATGATTTCTGTTACGGTAAAATTGCTCAATACTTTAAAGCTCGAGAGATACAAATCCTTCGGCTTATTCAGCATTACATTAGCCACCCAGTTATTAAATGAACTACCGAGATTTCTGAAAAATGAGTGTTTTTTCTTTTCATAATAAGAGTATACAACATCGTAATCGTGTGTTGCTGCAAAATCTACCATTTTAATCACTTCGCTGATAGGATTTTGAAAATCATCATCCATGATAACAACAAAATCTCCCTTTGCTTGATTTAATCCGGCCATTACAGCATTATGCTCGCCCACATTGCGTGAAAGGGAATAAAAAGCTACAATCTTACTATATTTCTTATATAAGTTAATGCAAACTTCTTCCGAATGATCCTTTGAATAATCATTTATAAGTACTATTTCGAGCTGGTATTTTTCATTGAGGTTATTTACAAGCTCATCAACCAGGTTTTCAATTGTATCAGCACTGTTATAAACAGGTATGACAATTGAAAGCGATTTAATATCAGGGTTTGAAGGCATTTTTATCTGTTATTTATTTTAAGAACGTTTTGCTAAAAACCAGCAAATGCTAATCAGAAATTTAGTTTAAATATCATAAATTATTATTGGCAACATATTTGAGGAATTCATTGTAATCCCTTATATAATCCGATTCATCAAAGAAATCGGAAGCTAATACCATTAAAATGCAATTAGATGAAAAGTTTGTCATTATATGCCATAGTTCCTTGCCCAGGTAAATACCGATATTGGGTTTGTAAACCAGCATATCTTCTTGGTTTGTGCCATCGTCTAATTGCAAAAGAAAGCTTCCTGATAAACAGAATAGAACCTGTTCTAATTTTTTATGTGCATGCTTACCTCTTATGGCTTCCTGGTTGGCAAGGTTATAGATATAGTACACTCTTTTTATTTCGAATGGAATTTGTTTGAAATTTTCTGCTATAGAAACAGTCCCATCTATACCATCTTGTATTGTTGGTACTTGTATTAACATGCAATTTTTTACTTTCATCAAAATAATTCTTCTTAATAAACAATAGGCCCTCCCCAAATTCCCTGATTATACCAGGAACTTAAATCAGGGTTTCCGAAAGTACGTAAAGTTAATTTTTGACAACCCTTAATGTCTAATTTTATATGTTCCGGTTCTGAACCATATTTGCTAACATTAAATTGCATAATTCCGTTATTATAATTTGGAAAAACGGGCTTGCCATCAAGAAATACCCGGAATTCCACCCAGCTTCCCGGATCTGCATGTTGATCAATACCCATATCTGTCTCAAAATATTCGTATTTGCCATTTAAATTAAAGTTTAATTCTGCATCGCCATTTGTAAAAAAACCATTTGTATATTCAAAGTTGTGAACTGTAATTGTTCCCCCGAACAATCTGCTGTTTTTAACAACTCCGCGTGGCGACCAAACATCGTATGGAGGAATACTGGTAAGCGTCCTGTATTTTAAATGAGATAAAACTTCGTTATTCCTGTACCAAATAACTTTAGGATCGGGGTTTTTGATTTTCCAGGTTATTATCGGAACAAAAAACAATATTACAATGATAACAATTAAAACATTGCGGGCAAAGGTTTTTGTTTTATTATTAATATCGTTTAATGAAAGAGAAAAATGCCATTTGTTCTTAAATATTATTTCTTTTAATATCCAAAATAGCCCATATGCCATAAATATTACTATTAACCAAAAAAAAGGAACTAAATAACGCGGTTCGCCACATCGTAAAAGACAGGTAAATTGAAGGCCCAATACAGGCAACAATAGCATAACAATCTGATCGAACAAATTTCTTTTATAAAGCAGCAATAATCCTATAATGGCTAAGGGATACATTATCCAGGCATAATTTTTAATCGGAACGAATATCTTATCAATTTCACTGTGGCCTCTCCAAACGCTTGGCCATTCAACTACCGGCTTCCATACCTGGGAACAGTTTCTTAAAATATTTTTCAACACCCTGTTTTTGTCCTGTTTCCATAATTTTTTTACTTCGTACATCCATCCTTCATTCTCCCAAAGCGGGTATGGGAAAACCACTTCGTTTACAATAGTGTTGTCGAATTTATAATTGTTATTGGTAAATATAAAGTTACCGTCCTTAGAATGACTTGTAATTGTTCTATATCCTGACAAGCCGAACAGAATTTCATAACCGCTTCCGCTGGTGAAAAACGACGGCCTTTTAAGTAATATCGAAGTATAAATACTTTGTAACAATACCGGTATACCGCCAAAAAGAATAAATAAAATAACCTGTTTGCGGAATAAATGTATTCCATGTTTAAGTAGAAGAAATACGCCGATCGCTAAATAACCGGGAAGTATAACAGGCCTTATCAATATGGTATATCCCGATAAGAAGGCAGCTATAATAAGGAGATAAATTTTGAATGGTTTTTCCTGGAAAAAAACCTTATAAATCATCCATAATGAGAAAAGCATGAATACATAAAATAAATTTTCTGAAAGATAAAACCGGCCTAAAGAAAAAATGCCTCTTATCATCATTATAGCTATAACTGCAAGCGTAGAAATTGTGTTTGATTTAAACAAGTCGAAAACAAACCTATACAATATATAAATCGCCGCCGATATACATAATGTTTGAAAGATAGCAATAAGATGCAGCGCTGTGAAATAATCAAATATAAAAAAGAAGATAGCAAATATATAATAAGTACCTTGAGGATAGAATGTAGTATATTTTTCATAAAATATACCTCTTGCAAACCATTGGGCTTTTTCAATATAATTGCCCATATCAGAAGTAATAAACAGCCAGGGAGGGTGTAACATTAATACGTTCACAAGCATCAACATTTCATATGCCGCTATTAATAGCCATATAAATAAAGGGCAATATAAAAATTTAATATTTAAAACATTAATAAACAGGTTAATATTTTTTTTCATATTCTATTTTATAATAATAACGATGCGAAATTTAGCGTAAATACAGGAAGAAAAAAATAATAATTTGATATTCGAAAATTACAAAATTAGATTTTGATTATTAATCTTAATTAAAAATCAAAATTTTTAACCTCACGAAAATTGATTTTTATCAAAAATACATTCTATGAGGGAAATATATTTTTCTTACAGTAAAATTTTGAAGAAATATAATTTTAATTTTTACATAGATTTGAAAAGATAAGCAAAATCAATTGAAAAGAACAAAAAATTCGGAATATCTTTCGCAAAATAGAATATTAATTATATTTGAAATATTTAATCCGGGCTATTAAAAAATATTTTAGTATTAAATAGCGGAATTTGAAAAATATTATTGAAGGGAAAAATATGAAACTAAAAGAAACAGGCGGGAAACAATACCTTGAAAAAAGCAAAGAGGAGAGAAGTAAAATCAAACTGTTCAAAGGGATTTTCGAGGTTAAAAGAAAACATATCAACAAATTTTTTGGCATAATAAAAAACATGAAGCAACGGGAAATAATGCTTTGCTTGCTTTTGTTGGTGTTACTAATATCTACAGTGCTTAAGTTTATTTTTGTCTATTATCATACGGATTATAAAAATTATTTGGGTGCCGATATGAGTGGTTACTGGGATCGCGCAACTGATCGTTTTAACGGAGATATTAAAGGAATCGATCAATGGGTAATCTGGCCGCCTTTTTTTCACATTATCCTGACGGAAATATTTAAGGTTATTTATTTATTCAGTTTATTGAAATATAAATTACAAATTGTATTGGGTATTAACATAATTCTCTCTTCTGTTTCTGTTCTGTACTTATACCTGCTTACTTATAATTTCACCAAAAAGTATATTGTAGCTTTTTGTGCCGCCACACTTTATGCATTTACATATTATTCGTTTTATTTCAATGCCTATATTCTTTCTGAGAATTTTGGAGTACCCATTGTTATAGCGGCTGTATATTATTTGCTGTGTAATAAGAAACAATATTATTTCCTTAGCGGGGTGTTGCTGGCAATTGCAGCCGGTATACGTCCTGGATTTGCGCTGCTTGGATTGCCGTTTGCATTATATGCATTATTATCCGGTTCGGAATCATTAAAAACAAACTGGAAACAAACTATTTTTTTCAAAGGAATTTGGAAAGCTGTCTTGTTCTCAACAGGTTTTTTTTCAATATTTTTTTTAATTATAGTTGAGAATAATTACATTTCAGAGGGGAAAGTAAAAGGCCTGGCTGCTTCGAGCGGGGTAAATTATTATTGTTCCTTTACCAAGTGTTATATGGTAAAAAGTACTTTTGGCTACTATTATGTGATTGTTCCGCCGGGTTCGGTTCTTAACCCGGAAAGAGGAATACTAACAACTAATATACCTATTTATGATGTAAAAAGTTTTATCAAATTAACTAATAAATATATAAAAAAGCATCCTTTGGTGTTTCTTAAAAAATTAGATGATTTTAGGGAATTATATTTCGGGACATTATTCCCTTCCATGTATAATGCATTGTGGTTCGGTATATTAATAGATCCTTTCAGGTGGCTGTTTTTTATCCTGTCGTTAGTTGTAGCATTTTCTTTCTTTACACGTCCAGCTTCCAGGCTCGACTGGAAAAAATATCTTGTAGTACTTTCTGTCATTTTATTTTCACTGTTAGTCTGTTACATGTTTAATACCGAACACCGGTATTTGTTCCCTTTTATTTTTGCTATTTATGCAATAGCTATAGATACAATATTTGAAGTAGTTTCCAATTTCAGAAAATATATTAAAAAACTTATAATTTTTATATCCATAGTTATATGCATTCCTGTTATTAATGCAGGGGTATTACAGGTTAAAAAGTGGAGAATGGAAGATAAAATAAATGTTACATTAATAAATAATTTTCACTTAAAAGACAAAAATAACCCCAATACTATTATAGGAGACACATCTGGGTTTAATATAGATGCTGTTAATTTCCCATTAAATGAAACTGGATTTACACATAAAACTTTAGGTAAGATTTGTCATGATGGCTCCTTTTTTATCAATTTAAAAGGCTCTTTTGAAGTTCTTCAAAAAGGACTTTATAATTTTTCTATTTATTCGTTAGACAGTATCGAATTTAGAGTTGATGATATTACACTTATTCCCCTTTATAAAACTGAGGAGGATGAAAAGGAATTACATGTAATTAGGGATCTTTCGAAGGGCAAACATACTTTCAGGCTTTTATATCACTATTATGGTGGTAATAACTATGAACCTGGAATTGTTGCCATGTATAACCCATATCCTTTGAAAGATGAAGACAATAAATATTATTTAGGCGAAGATTCTAAATTTATTAGATTCGATAAACTAAGTTCGAAAAATAAATAGCTAATTATAATTTTCTATACAGTTTAAATAATTCCACAAAAGCTCGTAATATTACTTTTATATTAGCGCCCGATGATGTACCTGCCTTTCTGGGATAATGACTGACGCCGACTTCCTTTATTTTATAACCGAGCTTATTTGCCTTTGCCAGGAACTCTGTTGAAATCATTGCCCCTTCTGCTTCCGGTTTTGTTTTTTCTATTATTTCCTTTTTAAAAAGCTTAAAAGCACAGTCGATATCACGTACCTTGAGATGGAAAAGAATCCTGACCAGCGTTCCCCAGGCAAAAGCATTGAGTTTACGCATGAACGAATCGGCCCTTTTTATGCGGTATCCCACTATCAGATCGGCCTCATTAATGTATTTTGCAAGTATTTTAATTTCGTTTACGTCAAATTGTCCATCGCCATCTGTAAAAAATACCCATTCAAGCTTAGCCCCGAATAATCCAGATTTTACTGCCCCACCATATCCCCTGTTTATTTCATGATTGATTACCCTTATTTTCGGGTTTTCATTTGAAAGGGCATCGGCAATTTCCTTTGTCCTGTCTTTTGAGCCGTCATTTACGATAATTATCTCGTAATCCTCACATATCTCAGACAATACTTGTGTTGTTTTTCTTGTAAGGGCTTCAATATTTGCCTCCTCGTTATGCGCCGGAAAGAAAGCAGAAATATTTAATTCATTCATTTTTACCTAAAATTTATTAAGAATAAAATATACCAATTATTATTCTTTACGAATTGGCCTATAAGTAGCGTAGCTGTAACCAAGTGCAAGCTATATTGTAATTATTTATAAATTAATGTACATAAAATTTTACAACTGCATGAAAAATGAAAAAACCATGTCAATTTATAATGTTCTATTTCAATTATATACAAGTTGCTTTGCCATAAAATGCAACTTAGCTGCCTTTAGGCCTTATAAAGGAATTAAATATTTCAACCCCAAAAAATGAATTTTTTACTTTGAAAAATATCGAGTAAATAGTGCGCGTTGCGGGAGGGAAAAAAGAGTCGTAAATATTATTTTCTTTCTCGCCATGGGCGAACTTTAAAGCGCGTTCGTAATAACCCTGCATATCGCTGAAAAGATACTTTTCAGGCGGATGTATTACAAACACAAATAACAACCTAAATACGATACCTAAAAAAAGAATGATGATTATGTTTCTTCTTGAACTCTTTAATAGATTTAATTGCATTGGGAATTTCGAATTTTAGAAATATGGTTAATAATAAATACATTAACTAATAGTAATTTATTTCTATATTCCCAACACAGAGTAATTCAAAAGTAATAATATTTGCTTTATATACAAACATGATAAAAAATAATTAAATAGAGAATGTTTATAACACAGTTGGATTGAACTGTCCGAAGCACTATAATCAAAGCCTATGATTTTTTTCCTTCTTTAATGAACGCCTTACAATTATTTTTATTTGACTTAAAAAAAGTAAATATAATGTTTCAGTAACGAGACTAAAAAAACATAAATTTGATAATTACTTTGGCACATATTTGGGATATTTATTATTTCCGGAAAAAACAATTTTGTTATTCTTTCGTTACTGAATTAATAGGATTAGAACAAATTTTTCATCATTATTGCCAAATACATTGAAAAACAATTTTTGTATAATATTATTCCGATTACTCTTTTTGCTGGCAATCGATATTTTTTCAACAGTCGGTATTAAAAGCCAGAATTTATATATTGATTTTTCAGGAGTTGTTAAAAACTCATATAACGAGCCGCTTCCGGGCGCATTGGTAAAAATAAAAAATAAGCGTCAAAGTGTCTTTTCCGGTTCAAAAGGTATGTTTGATATAATTGCCAGAAAAGAAGACTCTGTGTTTGTATCGTGTGCAGGTTACAGAAAGACTAAATTTAAAATTCCCGATACATTGGATAATATGTTTTATTCTATGGATATTGTTATGGTTCAGGACACTATTTTAATCGATGCCGTAACGCTTTTTCCATGGAAAACTTTTGATGAATTTAAGGAAGCTGTTTTGAAATATGAACCGCCCAAAAATAAAGATATAAATAACGCAATAAAAAATATTGCTTTAATTCAAACTCAGGTAATTTTATACAATAGTCCTGAACCCGATAAGAACTTCAATTATGTAATGCAACAGCAAATTGATAAAGCATGCAATTTAGGCATGGTCCCTACTTTCAGCTTATTAAACCCTTTTGCATGGGCTGAGTTTATTAAAGCTTTACAGGACGGCACTTTCAAAAATTCAAAAGATTTGCCCGAAGCGCCTAATCAATAATATTTTTTGTCAAATCATTTTTTAATATTTGCCTTTTATGCCCTATGTTATTTCGGAGTGAAAATTTTTGAAATAACAACAAAACATAAAAAGCATTGTTACTTAAAATACTTACTGCATTTTTTTTATATTTGCGGCTTAAAATTTAATAATATAAATAAACCAAATTATGATTCAATATAAAGAACTTGGATTGGTAAATTCTAAAGAATTATTCCAAAAAGCCGTAAAAGGCGGTTATGCCATTCCGGCATTTAATTTTAATAACTTAGAGCAACTGCAGGCTATTATAAGCGCATGTGTTGAAACAAAATCGCCTGTAATTTTACAGGTATCCAGTGGTGCAAGAAAATATGCAAATCAAACTTTGTTGCGTTTTCTGGCTCAGGGAGCTGTTCAATACGCCAAAGAATTGGGCTATGAAATTCCCATAGTATTGCACCTCGATCATGGCGATACTTTTGAGTTATGTAAATCGTGTATCGAGTTTGGGTTTTCATCGGTTATGATAGATGGTTCGCACCATTCTTATGATAAGAATATTGAGCTGACAAAACAGGTTGTCGAATATGCCCATAAATACGATGTTACTGTTGAAGGTGAATTGGGCGTTTTAGCCGGGATTGAAGATGAAGTTGTTGCTGAACATTCGTCTATACACGCGTCCACAGGAAGTTGAAGATTTTGTGAAAAAAACAGGCGTAGATTCTCTTGCCATTTCCATAGGCACTTCGCATGGCGCCAACAAATTTAAACCGGAGCAATGTACCAGAAATGCTGATGGAATACTTGTTCCCCCGCCATTAAAATTCGATATCTTAGAAGAAATTGAAATAAAAATTCCGGGCTTCCCGATTGTTCTGCATGGAGCTTCTTCAGTGCCTGCTGAATTGGTAAAAATTATTAATTCAAACGGAGGCAAATTGAAAGACGCTGTCGGCATACCGGAAGAACAGTTACGAAGGGCTGCAAAATCGGCAGTTTGTAAAATCAATATCGATTCCGATGGCAGGTTGGCTATGACTGCCGCTGTGAGAAAAGTTTTTGTTGACAGCCCGGCAGAATTCGATCCAAGGAAATATCTTGGCCCTGCACGCGATCAACTTAAGGAACTTTATAAACATAAAATAAATAATGTTCTTGGCAGCGCAAATAAGGCATAATTGCAGCCTACTTGATTTTTAAAAAATGATAAAGCAACCGACTCAAAGCCGGTTGTTTTATTTTAGATAAATTTGTTTGGTTCTTACAAACAAAAATGAATTCAAATCATAAGCTTAAATTCAGTTTGGATAAATGAAAGTCAAAAAAATACTTACTTTACACAATTTCAAATACAAAATTTGAGTTTTTAAGTGAAATTTTTTTAATGAAGATAATAAAAACCTGCTTAGCCTTTATTTTAACTTTTATCTTAATCTCATTTAATGGTTTTGGCCAAAAATTGTCAGTTATATATGGAATGATAACTGACACGGCAGGGTATTCAATAGGTTTTGCCACAATCAGCATACCTGGTACAAAATATGGAACAACTGCCAACCGGTTCAGGCCAGTATGAAATGCAAATACCTGCTGATTCAAATAAAATAGTTGTCAGCTGCATAGGTTACCAAACCTTAACTTCAAAGATTAAAAAAGATACATCTTCAAGAATTAATATTGATTTTATATTGCAGGAAGCTGTTGAGAAACTTGAAGAAGTAAAAGTAAATGGACGTTTCGATGTAAGCGCTACAATGCAAAGGATTGATACACGCACGTTGGCGAAAATTCCAAACATCAGCGGAAACATTGAAGATATGATAAAATATCTTCCCGGCGTAGCATCAAATAATGAGCTGAGTTCTCAGTATTCTGTCAGGGGTGGAAGTTTTGATGAAAATCTCGTTTATGTAAACGATATAGAAATATACCGTCCGGTTCTTATTCGCAGCGGACAGGAAGAAGGCTTGAGTTTTATTAACCCCGATATGGTTGGTTCTTTAAAATTCTCGGCTGGGGGTTTCGATGCGGGTTATGGCGATAAAATGTCATCAGTCCTCGATGTTACTTACAAACGCCCTGTTGACAATACAGGTTCGGTTAGCGCAAGCATGTTGGGGGCAAATGCGTACTTTGAAGGAATTTCAAAAGATAACAAATTCAGGCATATAACTGGTATCAGGTACAAAACAACACAATATCTTTTGTTAAGCCTTGATACCAAAGGCGATTACAAGCCTTTATTTGTCGATGCCCAAACGTATCTCACCTATGATATTACGCCTAAATTTGAAGCAAGCTTCATTGGAAATTTCAGCCAGAATAAATACCAGTTTATTCCAACCGACAGGACTACTGATTTCGGAACATTTCAGGAACCACTGCAATTACAGGTATATTATGAAGGCCAGGAAGATGATTTGTTTAGAAATATGATGGGGGCTTTTACATTTAATTACCATTTGAAAAATGACCTTTCTCTCAAAATAATTACTTCGGCTTATAATATCCATGAATCTGAAACTTTTGATATTCTTGGTCAATACTTAATCAACCAACTCGATATAAATCCTGGTGAATCCGACAGCACAATAAATATTGGAATAGGTTCATCATTAAACCATGCCCGTGATTATTTCGATGCAGACATTTTTTCTGTTTCACACATAGGAACTTTAAACCATGAAAACAATAAATTAAAATGGGGGCTAACGTATCAACAGGAAATTATTCAGGACAGGTTAGATGAATGGAACCTTATTGATTCAGCCGGTTATGCAATCCCTTATGATACCGGTATAATACTTCTCTCAAATGCATGCCATTCAAATAACGATTTTACCTCTCACCGGCTTATGGGATTTGCCATGAATACTATTGAATTCTCGCCAGGAAACGACAAATTATATCTTACGGCCGGTTTCCGTGCAAATTATTGGTCGCTTAACAAACAAACAATATTTAATCCGAGATTTTCAATAACATATAAACCTTCCTGGAAAAAGAACCTGGTTTTATATTTTGCTACCGGCTTTTACAACCAACCTCCTTTTTTCAAAGAAATGATAAACCCACAGGGAGTTTTAAACACAAACCTTAAAGCTCAGAAATCAATACACTATGTGTTGGGTTCCGATTATATATTTTACGTACTCACAAAACCCTTTAAACTAACAACCGAAGCCTATTATAAAAGCTATGATAATTTGGTGCCATACCAAATTGATAACGTTCGGACAATATATGGCGGACAAAATTTGGCTGTTGGTTATGCTACCGGTATTGATTTTAAAATTAACGGTGAATTTGTTAAAGGAACGGAATCGTGGTTTAGCCTGTCGCTTTTACATTCAATGGAACACATAAAAAATGATTCAATTGGTTATTTTCCAATGCCTACTTACCAGTTATTAAACCTGGGTATGTATTTCCAGGATTATTTGCCACGGTATCCGTCTTATAAAGTATTCCTTAGCATACATTATGGTAGCAGTTTACCGATATCTATTCCAATTAATCCACGTTGGGATCAGGTATATCGAATACTTCCTTCATATAAAAGGGTTGACGTAGGTTTTTCGAAAATTATTAAAGGCCCGGATGATGAATTGCCCGGCAATTTTTTTAAACATTTTAAAGAAATATGTTTAAGCGCTGAAATATTCAATGTAATAGGAGTTAATAATACGGCTTCGTACTTATGGGTAAAAACGGTAAGCAATAATGAAAATATCCCGGGTTATTTTGCCGTGCCCAATTATCTTACATCGAGAAGATTTAATGTAAAATTGACCGTATCTTTCTAATGATTCTTTTGTTGAATCATGCTTCAACAAATTCCGATTTTGCTACTCCGCAGGCCGGGCAAACCCAATCATACGGCAAAGCTTCGAATGAAGTGCCAGGTTTTATATTGCCATCAGGATCGCCTTCCTCAGGATCGTAAATATATCCGCAAACAGTACACCGATATTTTTTCATTATTGCATTAATTAATCGTCAAAAATATCTATTATCTTAAATTTAATGGCAGGCTTTCAATATTATGAAATGTCTGAAAGTATGTTTTACCTTTTTCAGCGTTTACAGTAAAATCATAAGCATGTTCATTGCCATTTGGAGAAGCTACCTTTAATTTATAAGTATTGTTGCCAATTTTTAAAGGAATCCGCGAATAGGAAAATGAATATGGCAGGGTTTGCCAATTTCGTGTATCGGCTTTCTCAGTTAAAGCATTAACAATACTTAAAATTGTTCCGGCATTTTTATCTTCGCGTCTTACTGCCTGCTCCATTGCCTTTTTAACCGCAAGCCTGAGCAATGAAGTTGCAAATTCGCGCAGCATACGGTCATTTAAAGTTTTAAATGCTATTTCATTTATGTTTTCTGCCAATTCAACATTGTAAGTATTGTTATCTTCAATAAGCTGGGCGGATGAGTAAAAAGGTTTTCGTTCAACATATTTGGGAAATGCCACCCTTAACATATTAAAATCCGAAAAAGAAGTTCTTTCGTTACTATTCATACTTGCCGTGCTGAATGGAAACGAAAAATTGTTTTCATCATTTACAAACGAAACAATCCCGCCCTGTCCTTTTACTACGGCAAAATTTATACTCCATTCGTCTTTCACAGGCCCAAAGCCATTAAGCCAAACAAAAACCAGATTGGCATTATAATTTGAATCAGGCTGATATTTCATATTAAATGTTTTTTCGTATTCTTCTAAATCATCATAAAAACCTGTTTGATATGCCGCTCGTAATAAATCTTTTTTTAGCTGCTCAGGCGCTTGCATATTAAAGTATTTTTTATAATCGCTTTCATAAACCTCGTAAGCATTCCGATAAGCAATAAATGCATTATTATAATCCGAATTGGCATCATAAACCAATCCCATTATTAAATTTGCAAAAGCATCGTGCTGATACCTATTTTTGTTTTGCCCGTATTTATCGTTTAGCTTATTAAGTTTAATATCAATTCGCCTGCACTCAACCAAGGCATCGTCAAATTGTCCCAAGCTTATATAATTTAAAGCAGTAAAAAAGTTGAGAATAACTACCTCGAAATCTTCAGGTTTATATGGTTTAACCATAGGATTTGTTAATAATGCAAGAGCTTCATTAAAATAGTTTTTTTGCTGGTCTTCAATCAGCCTGTCTGCATTGGCAAAATATTGATTGCTGCTATCCCATTGGTTTAGCATAAATGAAACATATCCGCGGTTTAAAAAATGTAAAATTGCATTTTTGCCCTTAGCGTCTTTATTATTTTTAGTAAGATATTTGTCGGCATCAAGCATATCGCCCCTTAGCACCTTTTCCTGGAATCTCAATGTTTTCATGTAATATGTGGCACAACCCGACAATATTAAAATTAGCGCAATGATACAAAGGTTTTTTCCATTAAGAAATTTCGGTTTCATTATTCTGAAATTGGTACAATATAAAATGAGGTTGTAATAAAATCAATAAGCCAATTGAAGAAATAATACATGGAAAAAACCAAATCTTACAGAATAATTGGTTTTCCCTGTATTATTTTAGTCAATTGTAATTTAGCGATTATGCTTTTTTACAATAGAGATTGGCTGAAAGAAAAATCAATTATTAATAAGCTTTTTTATCTTTTTATCGCCAATCCAAACTATTTCATTTGATTCGAGGTTGGTAAGCTCAAGGTCAATTTGGTAATAAACAACTTCTTGTTTATTATATGAATCAACAATTGAATTTATTGTGCCTTGTAAAATAAAATCAGCTCCTAATTCCTGTCCCCATTTTTTAACTGATTCTTTCGAAGCATAGTCTTGTTGATCGGCCCTTTCCCTGCGCAATTCCTCTCTTTTGTCGCCAGCCTGGACAAGACGGACTGAGCCATTATTTATAATAGCCTTTTCTATATCTTTAATGAATGTTTCAGCATCAATATGTTCATGGCTTTTATTTTTTATTAAGCCAATAACCACTGAAGCTTTTTTCATTTCGTGCTGTTGTTCAAACTGAGGTATCCATTTTTCAGACAGAAATTGTTGTGTAAGATCATCAGCACACAATTTGGAATCGCTGTCGTTCCAGCGACCGCTTAAATCGATTTGCTGATCGGTACTAATACGTTGAACCTTACGGGTTGTGCATTCGTTCAAAATAATTAATACCATTAATATTGCCGGTAAAACAAATATCTTTTTCATGATTTTAATATTTTAAATTATTTCTTATGCAAAGTTTATTCAATTACTATACCAAAAGTATCAATTTCTGTTTTTTTAATAAATTTCGAAGTAAATGATTTTCACTAAAAAAATTGAGAGTGTCCGGAAAACTGTATAAATGATTATTTCATTTTCACGTCTAATGAGTTTACTTTCGGTTGCAAGCTAACGGAATTTGAAAGTATTGTAGTTACCGCTTCCGAAAGGCCTGGCGAAGTTGCCTTTAATTTAATTTCTCCAGCCTGATTTTTGCTTTGTACAATAACCTGGGCTAAACCGTTAAAAGCCCTACGTTTCCATATTCCGGCAGGCAGGTAAACCCTTATTATGCCCGGATCGGTATTCAGATTGTCCCATTGGTATCTTGGAACTAATGGCGTACAAACGACGGCATATATATTTTTGCCTTTTTTAAGTATTTGATGCCCGAGTATGTATTTTTGAACGGCATCATCACGTTTTATGCTTTTTGCTATAAGTTTTCCATTTATATAAATTGCCTGTACTTCACCGAGGCTTTTTGGCCACAGGGATATTTCCGTACTATCCGTTAACCCGGGTAAACTGAATGTGCCGCGAATTACTGCTGTTTTTAGCGAATCTTTTGCTTTAACATTGTAATTGCCCTGTTCATCTGTCATTGGCGGCCAGTTCGAATCGTTGAAATCAACAGCGGATTCAGGATAATTATCTTTTGAAGACAACAATTTTGCTTTAAGGTTTTCAATTCTTATTTGGCTTATTTCTTCAATAAATTTATCCGGCTCATGCGAAGAAGGATCGCCATTGCCTTCGCCAATTATTTTGCCCGGCCCCTGTAAAGTGAAGGAAATTTCATTGCAGGCTTTGGGTACACAACGCCCTTCCGGGTCATTGACCTGTACTGTAATTACTGAAACATCTTTCCCATTGGCTTTTATAGAAGTGCGATCGGGAATAAGCGTAATTACTGCCGGTTCACTTGTTGTTTCAACCTTGTCGGTAATAATCTCTTTACCGTTCTTATAGCCACGCGCAAGCAAAGTACCGGGTTCATAATTTACCATCCATTCCAGATGAGCATTTTTCAACATAGTTTTTCGTCCTAAACTTTTATTGTTCAGGAACAATTCCACTTCTTCACAATTGCTGTATGCCCAAACACTGATTGCCTTCCCTTCCATGCTTTTCCAATTCCAATGAGGCAGCAGGTGCAGTACCGGTTCGTCAGTCCACCACGATTTTAGATAATAATACTGATCTTTTGGGAAACCGCAAATATCCATAATGCCGCATTGCGAACTAACCTGTGGCCAGCCATATGGAGCAGGTTCACCCCGATAATCAAAGCCTGTCCAAAAGAATAATCCGGCGAGAAATGGCCGGGCAGCATAGAATTGCAACCCTTTTTCGATACTCCATCCTGAAGGCGCCCGGTCGGTTGCCATCAAATAGGCTTTAACGCTATCGGTAACATATATTCCCCGTGTTCCCCGCGATGTGGTTTCTTCCGTTCCCATACCGGGTTGGTTCGGAAATTTTTTATGATATTCGTCAATATCACATTGGCGCAGGTAATTAAATCCCATAACATCGAGCACAGTGGATGTCCCGTTTCCACATCCACCGTCAATTGCAGTAGTAACAAGGCGGCTTGAATCGAGCCTGTGAGCAAATGCCTTCATAGTTGAAGCAATACGCGCCCCTAAAACATTGCTTTCGATTGTCCATTCCTCGTTGCCAAGCGACCATGTGAAAATACACGGATGGTTGCGATCGCGTACAATCATACGCTTCAATAAATCCATATATTCGGTATTGATACCCATCAAACGGTTTTCATCAAGAACTAACATGCCCTGGTGATCGCAAGCATCGAGCAATTCAGGCGTGGGAGGGTTATGCGAACAACGGTAAGCATTGCAGCCCATTTCTTTCAACCGTTTAATGCGAAATTCCTGCAATGCATCGGGCATGGCGGCGCCAACCCCGGCAAAGTCCTGGTGGTTGTTTGTACCATTAATCAGCACATGTTTGCCATTCAGGAAAAATCCTTCATTCGGGTCAAACCTAAGTGTGCGGATACCAAAAGTAGTTTCCGAACGATCAATAACCGTATTGCCTCTTCTTATAGAGGTTATAAGCTTATGTAGGTAAGGCGTTTCGATTGACCAGAGTTTGGGGTTTGATATGTTAATATTGCTAAAATATTCTTTTTCTTCGCCAGCTTTAAGTTTGAGTTGCTTTAATATCCCTGAGGTAATAGGTTTTCCATCGGCATCTAAAATTGTCTGATCAATATCAAAGGTTGTTTCAGCATCTTCCTGGTTTATAATTGTGGTTCTGGCTGTAATATCGGCATTATTGTCATGAAGTTCGGAGGTAACAAATATTCCGTAAGGAGAAATATGCAACGGCGATGTTTTTTCTAACCAAGCATGCCTGTATATACCGGCGCCTTCATAAAACCAGCCTTCTTCCATAGTTGCATCCACACGGACGGCAACAACATTTTCCCCTCCATAATTAAGGTAATCGGTAATATCATATTGAAAATTATTATACCCGCTATGTTCCTGTCCGAGATAGAAGCCATTCACCCATACTATTGAATTACGACGGACACCGTCAAATTCAATACTGATACGCTTGCCGAGATCGGATTCGGGAATAACAAATGTTTTCCGGTACCAGCCAACGCTGGTTTCGGGAAAATTTCTGCCTATTGTTTTATATCCGTGACTGTAACCTGCTTTAAAATCGAAAGGCAATTCAACAGCCCAATCGTGCGGGAGATTGATTATACGCCAGGTACGGTCGTCGAAACTCTTTGATGCAGGGCCATCGCCATAACCGGTTTTAGTCATATATGAAAAATACCCGGTTCCATGATTAAAATCTTTTCCAGCATCAAAGGAATGCCCGTAAGCAAAGCGCCAATCCTGATCCATTAGTGATCGTTCGCGAATAATGTTTCCGGTTGAATCAGGGCTGTTTTGAGCATGCACTTGAATTTCTTTTGCAAAGATGAATACTAAACTAAGTATAATAGAGCTTTTCAATAGTTTTTTAGTTCTCATTAAGTTATTTTTTTTAAAAGACAATGATTTACTTGATTCGTCTATGTTTTCTCACTAAAAGTTTAAGAATTATGTTGATTTATAATTTAAGCTCTTTTCTATTGATTAATATATTTTTCAATTTGCGAAACATTAATTTTTTTCGCTATTATTTTTTTATTCTTATCAAGCAGGTAAAGACTGGGAACAGTCCTTATATCGTAAAGTTTGGTAAAATTGCTTTTTAATAAAGGGTCGTAAGCATTTATCCAGTTGTATTTTTTTTCTGATAAATAATTCATCCAAATTGTTTTATCGGCATGAATGTATATTGCAACAACTTGTAGTCCGATGCTTTTAAGCTTATTGTATGTTTCATATAATTTTTGGATACCTTCTTTACAAATATCACAATCCGGCGACCAGAAATAGAGACATAAAAAATCGGAATTAATGGAATGAATGTTAATTGTTTTTTCATCCATGGTTTGCAATTCAAGGTCAGGTGCTATATTTCCAGGTAATGATGGCCTGAAAGCATCAACCTTTAATTTCAGGAGTTTTAAGAATATGGTATCAGCCCATTTAGCTTTTTTAATGAGTAAATATTTATCGGCCAAATAAACAAAAGCGCATTCCTGGCCTGGATTTTTAGGATTGCGGTAATTAAAATAAAGAAAATTTAACACAAACTGGTACGGTTCATCTTTAACATTAGCAAGGGTTGTGACAAAATCAACTGCGGCTTTCAGGCTGTCGGGATCCTGGGAAATAAGACGGTTAAAATAGAATTCCAACTTTTCATAAATTAGTTTTGTCCGAAGAATCCTGTTATCGGCAAAAGGTATATTGTCTAAATAGTGTTTTTTTAAATATTGATATCTTTTCAGAAAAAAATCACGATTTGGATCATGGGATTGGCCAATAACTTGTTCAGGCAGGCTCGGTTCATTTTGCATTTTAAAATAAGCAGCCAAAAAACTTTGTGGTTTTTCTTTTATTGCTGAAGACTTGAAATCGTCTATTTTTTTTTGCAGTTCGGCAATACCCGGATTACCCTGGCTATAAGTTTTAGTATTTAAGGTATCCTTATAATTATTTTTTGGCAAAGTATTTTTCTCTGCTGTTTCAAATTCTTTAATTAAAACCTGGTATTGCCGGAACAATTCCGATTCATCAGAACCTTCGATTTCCATTTTTCCGAAAAAATCAGACGTGTCGGAATTAATCGTAAAAAATTGTTCTTCATTAATCAAAAATTCAAAATATTTATTTTTGTCGGGAAATATCAACAGGTATATTCCGCCAATCAAGCGGTTTTTAGAAGCATAAAAACCTTTACCAGCATTATCGAGCCTAATGGTATCAACAACCAATTGCTTATAGCCATATTCATAAGCAAGCACAATTTTTTTACTTTCCAGTCCACTTACAAAAAAATCGATTCGGCAATTGACAGGATCAGCTTTAATTGAGACAGAATACAATAAAGACAAAAGTAAAATTTTATAATACTTCATAATGAATTCGTTGTTTTTACAAACCTAAATTTATGTGTAAATTTTGAAAGAAACTCTTTTATTCATAAAGATTTTTACTTTCTTGCTTTGCTTTTGGCTTAGTAATGCAAGAATTTACTTTAAACGCCTTCGATCCTGTGGGTACTGTTTATACCTTTAATTTTTAATAAATTGTGTATAAGCCTATCGAGATTGCTAACATCTTTTACAAAAAGTTTAACAAGCCCTTCGAAGCGATCTTCATTAGTATCGATGTTAATTGAACGAAGGTTAACTTTATTATCTTTGGTAATAACATCGGAAATTTTGCTTAAAATTCCTATCCTGTTTTCACCACTGAGTTTTAAGGCAACCTGAAAATTTGTTTGATTATCGGTTTTTGCCCAACGCGCTTTTACAACACGGTAACCAAACCGGTTGATCATTTGTGCCGCGTTCGGGCAATTTGTCCTGTGTATTTTTATTCCTTCACTAATGGTAACAAAACCAAAAATATCATCGCCAAATATCGGGCTGCAGCATTTTGCCAATTTGTAATCGACCTTTTTTAATACTTTTTCATCAATTTCCAAAACTTCGCTAACAGTATCAGCTATTGCCGGCATTATTTTTTCCAGCGGGAACTCTCCTGTTTTTCCCGGTTCATTGTGTTCAACCCTATCTAAATCAATAATCAGGTTTTTTATTTTTGCTATATCAATTTTCCCGTTGGCAATCATCGAATAAAAATCCAGCGAATTTTTAAGCTTGAAATGTTTTAGCAATTTAGAAATCAACAAATCGTTAAATGGTATCTTCCAGTTTCGGAGCCTTCTTTTGAACGTTTCTTTCCCGTTTTCTGCCTCATGAAGCTTTTCCTCTTGTAAAGCAAGTTTTATTTTCGATTTGGCTTTCGATGTAACTACAAACTCAATCCAATCGCTTTTAGGTTTCTGGTTTTTAGACGTTAAAATCTCAACTCTGTCGCCGTTGTTTAAAATTTGCCTGATAGGAACATTTTTGCCATTTACGCGCGCGCCTATGCACGCATTGCCAACTTCGCTATGAATATCATAAGCAAAATCAAGGGCTGTAGCGCCTTTTGGCAACATTTTGAGGTCGCCTTGAGGCGTGAAAATATAAATTTCCTTTGAATAAAGATCGAGTTTGATTGCGTCAACAAGATTATGGTCTTCTGAATCGGGTGTTTCGAGGACATTGCGGATTTTATTCAACCAGTTGTCGAATCCGCTATCGCCTTTAATGCCTTTATATTTCCAATGGGCAGCTAAACCTTTCTCAGCTATTTCGTTCATTCTTCTGCTTCGAATCTGAACTTCAACCCATTTTTCACCGGGCACTGTAACTGTAGTATGCAACGCTTCATAACCGTTTGGCTTGGGAATGGAAATCCAGTCGCGCATACGTTCAGGATTAGGTTGATAAAGGCCGGTAACAATTGAAAACACCCGCCAACAATCGGCTTTTTCATTTTTTTCATTGCTATTTATTACTATGCGTACGGCAAATAAATCATAAACCTCTTCTAATTCCACGTTCTGCTTTTGCATTTTACTCCAAATTGAAAAAACTGATTTCGTACGGCTTTTTATTACATATTTAAATTGAAGGTTGTCCAATTCCAGCCTTATTGGCGCAATAAAATCTTTAATAAACTTATTTCGTTTAGTTGCAGTATCCTGAAGCTTTTGGATAATGGAATCGTATATTTCCCTGTTCGAATATTTCAATGATAAATCTTCCAGTTCAATTTTAATTAAATATAAACCGAGCCGCTGAGCAAGGGGTGCATAAAGGTCAAATGTTTCACGTGCAATCTTTAATTGGGCTTCAGGTTCTTCAATGTCGAGATTGCGTATTACATATAACCTTTCGGCCAGTTTTATGAGAATTACCCTTATATCGCCTGTAAGCGTTAACAATAGTTTTCGAAAATTTTCGGCTTGTTTGGCCATGTTCTTAGTATCGATTGCAGCTATCCTTGATAAATCTTCCGCCATAACTGCTACTTTATTGCCAAAATTTTCTCTTACAAGAGGGATATCCAGACTATTGTTTTCAACAAATTTGTAAAGTAATGTACATACTATTGAAGGAGTGCTCAAACCAATTTCAGAAACTACAATTTGAGCTACCTTAATAGCTTGCACAATTGATGAATTATACAGATTAAATTTTTGTTTCTTACAGGCAGCGTTTGCTAAGGTAAATGCCTGCCGCATTTGTGAAATATCAATTGAATGTATCGAATACCTGCAAAGCTTTAAAAGTTTCCGGTATTCTTTAACAACATTATCTTCAATAAAAACTTTTTCCATTAACATCGAATCAAGTCAAAATGCTTTCAATTTTTTAAATGTAATTAGCAAAATAATAAAATAAATCCCGAACAATTATATGCCCGGGATCTGCATTATGATATTTTTTGAATTTTTATCTGAAGCTTACACCCAGTCCTGCTGTTACAATTGAATAATCGGCTTTGGTATAATCGAAATGCAAAGTTATTACGCCCATTTTAATCTTTATACCTCCGTTAAGCCTCGCTTTTATCCCGGCTTTCATAGTTTTATTTATTGGTTCGGAAACAATATCCTGGTCTGTTATGTAAATATTTGAACCATTAAAATGATTAATGTTTGGGATAGGATAATTTCCTAACGTTTTCAAAACAGCGCTTGTGCTGCTGAATCCTAAACCCAAATATACTGTAAGAATCGGTATATCTACTGAAGCTATTGCGTTTGCTGTTAAGCTTTTAATTGTTAAATCTAATTTTTGGTTTTGAAAAGCATTGTTGCCTGTGCTATCAATAACACCAATACTATTTGGAGTGACGCTGATGTTGTCTACCGTATGAAGTTGGCTATATCCGACCATTACAGCAACATTAAGGAAAGGAATATGATCTATTGCAGGTATCCATTGTTTAATGCTATGTTTTAAACCAATACCCCAAAGCCCGATTGATCCTTCTGAGCCAAGCTTCAGTTCTGGCAAATAGCGTCCTATAATTTCAGTGCCTTTTATTAATCCAATTCCCAATTGTACCATTGGCGCAGGCCAGTATCCTAAGTTGATCCCGTTTGGTGTATTATATGATACTGTTTTAGGACCAGAATTATATGTAACTATCGGCCCGGGAGTATTTTGGCCAGCAATCGTTGGAGCTGTACCATTACTATTTGAAGAAAGATTTAAAGAACTTAATTCAAAAGTTTTATCAGCAGTTGGCACAATTGCAACATCAAATGTGAATGTTAAATCAAACCCAAGCAAGCTATGCACTTTGGCTGTGTTGTACCAGCCCGCAGTCATATTATAACCATAAGCATTAGTAAAAGGCTTAATATAAGCCTGCATGAGTTTACTTCCATCATCAATACCGCCGGCTAAGAATTGGCCTATGTTATTAATTTGCCCATAGGAATTGTTAAAAGCAATTAGTAATAACAATATTCCGGATAATAGTAATTTCGTCTTTTTCATATTTGTAGTTATTTAATATTTTACCTAAAATATAACTTAATTAATCATTTATCAAAAATAGAAATTGTAATTTTTAATTTCTCCTTACAGAAGAATTATTTTTTAGAATGCTTTCCATAAGAGGAAAATAAAAATTATAGAAAAATAATTTTCTTTCATCCGAAGTTAACCTTGCAAGAAACTTACGACTGTTGGCAAGTTTGGCATAAAATCCTGCAACTTTATTGTTTGCGAAATCGCCGGCAAAGTAAAACAAATTTGCACCATTACTTTGATATGCTATAATTGCGGGAAAAGAAGAAGGCAAATTATTTGCCCGCAAAACAGAGTCACCCGCATGTGTGAGGATAAGCCTGTAATTTGAAACTATTTCATCAGTATCGGCACAATTTACAATTTCAAACCAGTTTAAATACGCAGTTTTATCGGACATTCGATATTTTTTCTGTGATTTTGCTGAAGAATAAATAAATGGCTTTTCTATAACCAAATGAATTTTCTTCTGCAAAATTATTACATCAGAATTATTTGTAAGTAATATACCCGGCCCTTTAAAATGCCACGGACCAATATTCTGATTAAGATATTTGCTGACAATTTCTTTTGGCAATTCTAAATGATTCGAAGAATCAAGGTTGCTTACATACTTGCCAATCCAATCGGTATGCCGAATACCAAATAAAATATCGCTCTTATACTTGATTAAATCACTGGTAGGTGGGCCAACAGTATTATATTCAAGAATAATAAGTTTATGCTTTTCTTTCATCATTTTGAGAAGATAAAAATCATTTTGGTTAAGACCGCCATCGATCACTGAATTTTCATCCCCCGATTTAAAACCCCTGAACCATTCATTGAAATATACACCATAAGTATCGCAGTAATAAAGTGCATCATATGCATTCGCTATACTATCTATGTGCTCAATAGCAACACTTTTAATTTCATATTGTCTATCGCTTAAAGGTCTGAGAGGAAAAAATCCGTAATAGTCTTTTCGATAATTATAATTGCTGCCAACTCGTTTTGTTATACGGGAATTATTTAATACCCAAAAAAGAGAACGATGGTTTGAATAGCTGAAATCTTTTACAGTTTTGTCTAAAACATATAAATTAAGCTCTTTTTTTGGATAAAAAAACCATATAACATATAAACCTATTAAAATAAAGAAAACGAGAAAAGCTACACCCAAAAGAATGATTTTTATAGCTTTCATTTTAAATATTTTAAGTAAAATTATTTAGCTCTACATAATTTAAAATATAATAATGTTAAATATAGTGAAATATTCTAAAAAGTACAAAACATTGAAGCAAATCTGATTATTATGATTGTTGCTATTAATTTTAAACAAGATTTATATTTTGGTAATCTTAATTTTTTGTGACCATTAAAATTTCCGGCATAAAAAGATTCATATTTTTCCTCATTCATCCTTAAAATATTTTGAATCAAGCATAGAACGATTTATTTGCTTTCATTGCTAATTGAGAGTATCCAAAAAAGTGTGTAAATATAATTCTCTTGAAATAAACAAAATAGCAGGCAATTGTTTTTTAACCAAATTAAGCTTATTTATATACCTTACATTCAACTTCGCCTTTTATAACCCTGATAGCATTTTGCGCCAGCGCTTTCATTTCGTCTTCCCCGGGATAAACAATTACAGGCGCTATAAACTTAACCATCGTTTTTATATAATCAATTACCATAGTATTGTTGGCAATTCCGCCGGTTAAAAGTATTGCATCTACTTCCCCTTTCAAAACAGTGGCCATTTCGCCAATAGCTTTACCAACCTGGTAGCTCATTGCATCCTGTATAAGCTGGGCTTCTTTATCCCCTTCGCGTGCAAGAATTTCAATTTTGTAGGCATCGTTTGTTCCCAGGTAGGCTATTAAGCCTCCTTCGCCCACTATCATCTTTTTTATTTCATCGTGATTAAATTCATCGGAAAAACACAAATTTACCAACTGGCCTGAAGGAACGGTACCGCTTCTTTCAGGTGAAAACGGCCCTTCGCCGTCAAGGGCATTATTTACGTCAATTACCCTTCCTTTATAATGGGCGCCGACTGAAATACCCCCGCCTAAATGCGCAATAATAAGGTTAAGCTCCTCATAACGTTTATCATGGGAATAGGAATAATTGCGTGCTATTGCCTTTTGGTTTAATGCATGAAAAATTGAATATCTTTTAAATTTAGGATGCCCTGCAATCCTGGCAACATCTTGTAATTCATCAACAACAACCGGATCGGCTATAAGCGCCCGCGCATTCGGTAACGATTTGGCAATATTATATGCAATAATGCCCCCTAAATTACTGGAATGTTCCCCTAAATATCCTTCCATTAAATCGTTGAGCATGGATTCGTTAACTTCATAAATACCGGATTCTATGGGTTTCATAAGCCCACCTCGGCCGATAACAATGCTAATAGTGTTTAAGTCAATCTCTGAATAACCGAGTTCGTGCAGTACAATATTCTTTCGAAATTCATATTGATCGGCAAATTTTTGAAACTTTCTTAATTCTTCAATAGGATGATTTATACATTTTAAAAACATTGGGGTATGATTCTGATAAATGGCAATTTTAGTTGAAGTTGACCCCGGATTTATTACAAGTACCCTGTTATTTTCCATATAAAAAATTATTTTATTAAATATCTAACTTTAAGTAAATTTAAACACTTAATATGAAGTTTAACTTAATAATTTACAAATAAGTTTTTATTATCATTTATAATTGCTTTATAAACATGAAGCAAGGGCAATTGAGTATAATTTGCTTATTTCAGAATCGGCTCGGGATGTTAGCACAATTGGAGCTGACGCGCCTGTAACAATTGCAGCTACAATACCATCGGCTAAAAAATTAATTGCCTTATATAATATATTTCCCGAATCAAGATCAGGAACAACAATTAAATCGGCGTCTCCTGCCACTTCACTTTTTATGCCTTTTGTTAATGCCGCTTCTTTTGAAATGATAGTATCTAAAGCTAAAGGCCCAAATACGATACAATCATTAATTGGATTTGTTTTATTCATCTCGGTCAACATTGCAGCATGCACCGTGGATTCAATTTTCTGATTTACGGCTTCTATTGGACAAACAATTGCAACTTTAGGCCTTTCATAACCAAGCTTGTTTAATATTTTAACCGCGTTAAATAATATTTTTAATTTGTCTGCCAAACCGGGTTTAATATTTATTGCAGCATCGGTTACAGCCAATAGCTTATGATAAAATGGTATTTGGCAAATAGCCAAATGGCTTAAAAGGTTATTGCCAACAATACCATTTTCTTTATTTAAAATGGCTTTTAGAAGTGTTGCAGTTGGTATCAGCCCCTTCATAATGATATCCGCTTTATTATCGCGGATGAATGTTACTGCTGTTTCTGATGCTGATTCAGGATCGGGGATATTTATATTTTCAAGAGAGCTAATATCAAAGTTTATTCTTCCTGCAATTTCTTTTATTTTATCAATATTCCCAATGAGGATCGGAATAATTATATTTTTTCTCGTGGCGAGAGCTACAGCTTCAAGTACGTGTTTATCTTCAGCTATTACAACAACAAGTCTTTTAGGTTTATTTTCTAAAGATTTTTCAAGAATATTATCTAATGATTTGAATACCATTAATGAAAATGTCTACTTATAAACATTTTTTTATTTATGCTAAATTTTCAACTATTTCCATAGTGTCTTGAGCAATAACAAATTCTTCATTGGTTGATACAACCATTACTTTAACCTTTGAATCTGGTTTTGTAATAATAATTTCTTTACCGCGAAGCCCGATATTTGCCCTTTCATCGAAATCTATACCAAGAAATTCCAAAGATGAGCAAATCTCATATCTCGATTCAACTGAGTTTTCTCCAATTCCCCCGGTAAATATAACAATATCAACACCGCCCATTGCCGCAGCATAAGCCCCGATATATTTACGGATTCGGTAATGATACATGTCCAATCCGAGTTGTGCCCTTTCATTATTTTTTTTATAAGCAGCCTCATATATTTCTCGCATGTCTGATGAGATACCAGTAATTCCTAATATTCCACTATGCTTATTAAGCAAAGTATTGACAGTTGAAATATCAATACCTTCTTTATTCATTATGAAAGGAATAATACTCGGATCAATATCACCACATCGGGTTCCCATTATTAATCCTTCTACAGGAGTTAAACCCATAGAAGTATCTATCGAATTACCATATTTTATTGCAGCTACTGAAGCCCCATTTCCAAGGTGACAAGTGATAATTCTTTGGCTATTAATATCTACCCCGAGTATTTCGCACGATTTTTTTGAAACATATCTATGGCTTGTTCCGTGAAAACCATATCGCCTGATACCATGTTTTTTATATAATGAGTATGGTATTGCATACATGTATGCATGTTCAGGCATTGTTTGATGAAAAGCCGTATCGAATGTTGCAACCTGGGGTGTTTCGGGCAATAAAGCCTGCATAGCATAAATACCTTTTAAATTTGCCGGATTATGAAGAGGTGCAAGGCTAGCAAATTCTTCGATTTTTTGTATTACATGATCGTCAATATAAACACTATTTCGAAATTCTTCACCACCCAAAACTACCCTGTGGCCAACAGCATCGATCTCTTCTAAATAATTCATTACGCCACGATTCTTACTGCACAATATTCCTAAGATATGTTCTATTCCGGATTGATGGTCGATTATTTCACCAGAAAGCGTAACAACTTCACCATTATAAGGTTCATATTTAAGAAATGAACCATGCAACCCAACTTTTTCGGCAACTCCTTTTGCCATAACATTTTGTTTTGTCATGTCGAAAAGTTGATATTTTATTGACGAACTTCCGCAGTTTAATACTATTATTTTCATTCAAGCTATTTATTATTCAAAATCTAAGTTATTACTGAATTAATATATTTAAAATACTAAATATTAAATAAATATAATGCATCAATTGTATTATAAAATTAAATTATTATTTCTTTATCTTATAGTTATTTTCAATGATGCGTATTTTATTTATTGCAATTTAAATGCTGCGCTAATTATGGTTTCTCCAACAATCTTACCATTTTCATATGTATAAAAGCCTTTTCCGGAGCGTTTGCCTTCGTAATTGGCCCGTGTAAGCCGCTTAATGACCGGTGAAGCTTTAAACTTCATAATACTATATTCTTCATATAAATTGTCCATCCATTTTACAACCCTGTCTAAACCAATCCTATCGGCAAGCTCGAATGGGCCAAATTGCATTCCGTAACCAAGTTTCATTGTTTTATCGATAGATTCAACAGATGCAACACCTTCCATAAGTAATTCGCATGCTTCATTAATTAATGTTACTATGAGTCTTGTGCTAATATGTCCTGGAGATTCATTAATGTTAATTACTTTTCTATCAATCATCTTAGCAAATTTACATACAGTATCATATGTTTTCTGACTTGTTTCAATTCCTTTAACAACTTCAACAATTTTAATTGTTGTAGCAGGACTTAAAAAATGAAGACCGATAGTCCTGTCAGGTTTATCAAGACCCGAGGCTATCTCAGAAATCATTAATGTAGAATTGTTGCTTGCTATTATTGTTTCAGGGCTAACAGCTGCTTCAATTTTTTTGAAAACATCTTTGCGAAGTTCTAAATTGCTTCCAGGATTTTTTGAATTTACCGACTCTAATATTATATCGCATCCAACAAGGTCTTTGTAATCAATAGTACCCTTTATCCTTGTAAGTATGGCTTTTTTTTCGCTACTTGTTAATCCCCAACGGTTTATTTCATCATCTAACTGTTGAACTATGCTTTCATAAATTAATTTAACCTTTTCTTCCGATACATCGAGAAAAATTGCATCCATTCCAAATTGGCTGACAATCCGGCAAACTTCCTGTCCTGTTTCACCGCAACCAACGATTCCTATTCTTTGTATGCTACCTTTCCTGTGGATATTTTGCGTTAATGCATAATCTTCTAATGATTCCGACATATTTTTATTTTATTTATTTTTTCTTTAATAATAATCAATTGATAAAATATTAGACTAACTTATACCTGCAGCTTGATTTGCAGTAATTGCGATCATATTAACTATATCGCTAACTGAACATCCCCTGGACAAATCGTTAATGGGTGCTGCCATACCTTGTAAAATTGGCCCTATTGCTTCGGCATCCGCTAAACGTTGAACTAGTTTATAAGCTATATTACCGGATTGAAGATCGGGAAAAATAAGGACATTTGCCGTTCCGGCTATTTCACTTCCTGGCGCTTTACTCTTTCCAATTGCCGGTACAATAGCTGCATCTGCCTGTAATTCCCCATCAATTTTAAGATTAGCATCCATCTCTTTTGCCAGTTTGGTTGCATTTATTACTTTATCGCACATTTCATGACGTGCACTGCCTTTTGTTGAAAAACTAAGCATTGCGATTTTAGGTTCAAAGCCAGCAATAGCCCTTGTAGTTTTTGCTGTAGCAACTGCAATTTCAGCCAATTCTCTATCTGTCGGATTAGGGTGTACAGCACAATCGGCGAATATCAGCATTCCATCATGACCAAATGATTTGTTTTTAAATATCATAATAAAAGCTCCTGATACAACGCTAATTCCCGGTAATGTTTTTACATATTGAAATGCAGGTTTTAAAACATCGCTTGTAGCATTTATAGCCCCAGCAACTTCACCATCTGCATCGCAATTTTTTATCATAAGAGTTCCTAAATATAAAGGATTCTCAATAAGTTTGCTTGCTTCATCCTTTGTCAATCCTTTATTTTTTCGTAGTTCTACCATTAAATTAATGTATTCATCTTTTTTTTCATGTTTTACTGGATCGACAATTTTTGCTTTTTCAATATTTTTCAGATTATAATTTTTTGATGCTTCAATTATCTTTTCCCGGTTTCCTATAAGAATTATTTGTGAAATATCATCACTAAGAATAAAATCTGCAGCTTTCAATGTTCTTTCCTCCAACCCTTCCGGTAAAACAATACGTTTTTTGTAGATTTTCGCATTATGCTTAATTTGTTCTAATAAATCCATTGTTTTTCAGTATTTTAAATTTTAACATATAAAACTATAAAAGTAAATAAAAATCAGCATAGTGTATGTTTGAATGATTATGAATTTTATCTGATATGTAATATTTATACTTTAAAACTCTGTATCAAATTACTACATTTAGGCCGCATAACTATATAGTAAATTTTCAAATACCTATGAATATTGACTATTGCTGGTATTTAAACTAAATGAATCTATCGTAAGAAGTAAAAAATATTTTAAGATGAAACTTAACTAATAATGGTTTTATTCTACTGTAGCTTTTAAATTGATAAAAATTAAATTTAGAATTATATATTTATTCAAACGTATTATATCTTTAAAATATTATTATAATAAAACATTTTTCTAATTTTTTGCTTAATTATCAATAGATTATGATGCCAGACAATATTGAAAAATTATTAAAAGAGAATTTTGAAGGCGATGTTTATTCAGATTTAACTCACAGATTAAATTATGCAACGGATGCCTCGGCATACAGGGAAATTCCAAAAGCAGTAATATATCCCAAATCTGGCGAAGATATTAAAAAACTAATATTATTTGCTCAAAGAAATAAAATTGGCCTTATTTCCCGAACTGCCGGTACATCATTGGCTGGTCAGGTTGTGGGTAATGGAATTATTGTCGATTTTTCTAAATATTTTAATAAAATAATTGATTTTAATATTGAAGAAAAATGGATAAGAGTTCAACCGGGAGTGGTACTTGATGAAATGAACTTGTTTTTAAAACAATACGGGTTATTTTTCGGTCCTGAAACCTCTACATCAAATAGGTGTATGATAGGTGGAATGGTCGGTAATAATGCATGTGGCGCTCATTCACTAATATACGGAAGTACCCGCGATCACTTGCTTGAAGTTAAGGGTTTCTTGTCCGATGCAACAGAAATTGTTTTCAAAAATGTAAATAAAGATGAATTTGAAGAGAAATGTCTCGGTAATAATCTTGAAAATAAAATCTACAAAAACATTAAAGACATTCTGTCCGATCCTTTAAACCAGCAATCCATACAAGAAGGGTTTCCAAATAAAAACATTAAAAGAAGAAATACAGGATATGCTATTGATTTGCTTTTAAATACAAATGTATTTTCTAAATCGGAAGAAAAATTTAATTTTTGTAAGTTAATAGCTGGCTCAGAAGGTACATTAATGCTTTTAACAGAAATTAAACTTAATCTGGTAAACTTACCGCCAAAATTTACAGGATTAATTTGTGCACATTTTAATACTTTGGAAGAAGCCTTAGCAGGCAACTTAATAGCACTAAATTTTAAACCCGGCGCAATTGAACTCATTGATAAAAATATTATTGAAAGGACTAAAGATAATATTGAACAAAGTAGGAACAGATTTTTTATTAGTGGAAACCCGGGGGCAATTCTTATTATAGAATTTGCCAGAGAGACAATTGAAGAAATACAAGAAATTGCTAATCTGCTTCAACAAGAGTTACAAAAACATGGATTAGGTTTCCATTTTCCATTAATTAGCGGTGATAATACTAAAAAAGTGTGGGCATTGCGTAAAGCTGCATTAGGGCTATTGACTAATATTTCAGGCGATGCAAAACCAGTATCATTAGTCGAAGATACAGCAATATCTGTTGAAATATTAGAGAGTTATATTAAAGAATTTAAAGGTATACTTGATAAATACGGATTGAATTGTGTTTATCATGCACATGTAGCAACAGGAGAATTACATTTAAGACCAATACTGAATTTGAAAAATAAAGAACATGTTAAATTTTTTAGGAATATTGCAACTGAAGTTGCTTATCTTGTAAAAAAATATAAGGGTTCTTTAAGTGGGGAGCACGGCGATGGTAGATTAAGAGGTGAGTTTATTCCAATAATAATAGGAGAAACGAATTTTGAGCTTATTAAACAAATAAAAAAAAATTGGGATTCTCAAAACATATTAAATCCTGGTAAAATTGTAAATACTCCTTTAATGGATACTAATTTACGTTACGAGCCAGGTAAACCTGTAAAAAATATTAAAACATATTTCGATTTTTCTGATTCCCAAGGTTTTTTAAGGCATATTGAAAGATGCAACGGTTCAGGCGACTGTAGAAAATCTGAATTGATTGGAGGTACAATGTGCCCCAGTTTTATGGCTTCACGCAATGAGTTAACTACCACAAGAGCTAGGGCAAATATTTTAAGGGAGCTTATTACAAATGCTCCAAATAAAAATCCTTTTAACAATAAAGAAATTTATGAAGTGCTAGATTTATGTCTTTCATGCAAAGCATGCAAAGCCGAATGCCCATCTAATGTGGATATGGCAAAACTTAAAGCAGAATTTCTGCAACATTATTATGATACTAATGGAACTCCTATAAGATCAGTTTTAATCGCCAACATGTCAATTTTTTATCAGATTGGATCAATTGCTCCTTCAGTCTTTAATTTTTTTTTAAAAAATAAATTATTTTCAAGATTAATAAAAAGAATAATTGGATTTGCCCCTGAACGTAATATCCCCACTTTAGAAAACACAACTGTAAAAAGATGGTGCAAAAAGAATTTATTTCAATTAAATAGCAAACTTGAAAAGCCCAAAAAAGATGTTTACCTTTTTATAGACGAGTTCACTAATTATATAGATGTGAGTTTAGGAATAAAGACGGTTAAATTTTTAACAAAACTTGGTTATAAAGTTACAATTGTCAATTGTAATGATAGTGGTAGGGCATCTTTTTCAAAAGGTTTGATAAAAAAAGCCCGAACTATTGCAGTGAAAAATATTAAAACCGTAAGGGGATTAATTAATAATAAAAATATACTTATAGGTATAGAACCTTCTGCAATATTAGCGTTTCGCGATGAATACCCCAATTTAGTGCCAGCAAAATATAAAAATATAGCCAAAGCAATATCATTAAACACATATCTTATTGAAGAATTTATTGCTACTGAAATCGAAAATGGCAATATAGAAAGTAAAATGTTTACGTCTGTAAACATAGATATATATTTACATGGTCATTGTTATCAAAAAGCTTTGTCGGGTACAAAATCTGTCATAAAAATTTTGACATTACCAGAAAATTATAAACTAACTGAACTTCCAACAGGTTGTTGTGGTATGGCAGGCGCATTCGGATATGAAAAAGAACATTATGATTTATCAATGAAAGTAGGCGAGTTAATATTATTTCCTGCAATAAAAAAACTCGAAAGCAAGTCTATTGTTGCAGCTGCAGGAACAAGCTGCAGGCAGCAAATAAAAGATGGCACAAACAAAATAGCATTACATCCAATAGAAATCCTCTATGACGCAATGATATAAATCAATTATTAGATATTGTATTTAAAAATAATTATTATATTTTTGAGAGAACATATTAATCAAATTTAATAGTTTATCATTTTAAGATCGATTAGGAGACAATCTATTGTGTTATCATAACCTGTTAACAAAAAGACTTTACTTTTTTTACAATCAATTATAAATATATCTTTCCGCGCTACACATTTGTATGCAATTTCACTGTTCACATATGTAATAATAAATCACAAATGCTTTTATTCATTATTTATCAGCTATTTATACGTTTAATATAAAGTAATACTAAAGATTATTATAAATAATATATTTTAATCCCTTTTGGGCTCAATTCCCCACCACTTGTGGCGAATTTTGCAAGTGCGGCTTGGATTTGCTACCCCGTCTACTTGCGGCAAGGTAGTTCATTGAATAGAATCGAATTTATAATATTATGTATTACTTGTTTAAGCTATACTATTATATATAGAGTCTATTTTTTATTTTAATCTCTTTAATATTAATTTAATGAACTACCCAGCAGCTGAGCTACGAGGAATTCTCTCGATTAAATTACTTCAACAGATATTATAAAAAGTCAATATAGAGATATTTTAAAGAAAAAAAGTTAAAAAGAAAAACAACTTAAAATTATCAAGCTTGATGACAATTTAAAGTTAATTTACAAATGTATACTTTATTGTTTACGTAAATTACATAAGTAATTACTATATGATTTATATTTGTAAATAAAAATGCGGGAAAGATTACTTAAATTTTTAGAGCAAGAAAATATCAGCTCTGCGAAATTTGCTGATAATATTGGTGTTCAACGTTCAAGTGTGTCCCATATACTTTCTGGGAGAAACAATCCGAGTTATGAATTTATTCAAAAAATACTTGCCAAATACAAGTATCTAAACGCTGAATGGTTAATTATGGGTATTGGAAGCATGAATAATGCTTTAAAACAAGGTTCATTATTTGAGACTGATAAAAAAATTGCAAAAACTTCAGACAATTCCAAAAAAGAATCTAATAAAACAGTTGTAAATAAAAACATAAAAGATGAAAAAATATTAACCAATTCTGATAAATATTTTGAAAATATGATTAATAATAAGTTGGTTGAAAAAATAATTGTTATGTATAATGATAATTCCTTTTCTATTTATTTCCCAGAAAAATAAGATTATATAACTTTACATAAAAAATATGTATAAGTTTTTTATTCGTCCATTGCTTTTTTTTATCGACCCTGAAAAAATACACTATTTTGTTGTTCTATTATTAAAAATATTGTACATTATACCAGGAAGCAGAGGTTTATCTAAACTTATTTTTAGAGTTGAGAATAAAAAATTAGAAACAGATATTTTTGGCCTCAAATTTTGTAATCCAATTGGTTTAGCTGCTGGTTTTGATAAAGATTCAAATTTTATTAACGAAATTGCTTTATTAGGTTTTTCATTTGTAGAGATAGGTACTGTTACACCAAAACCTCAATATGGAAATGAAAAGCCTCGGTTGTTTCGTTTACCTAAAGATCAGGCATTGATAAATAGAATGGGATTTAATAATTTAGGTGTAGATCAGGCTGTTATTAATTTAAAAAAACGTAATCATGATATTATCATAGGTGGAAATATTGGTAAAAACACAACAACTGACAATGAAAATGCAGATGAAGATTATGAATATTGCTTTAAAAAGTTATACAATTACGTCGATTACTTTGTTTTAAACATAAGCTGTCCAAATATATGTGACTTAGTCGAACTTCAAGATAAAGATTCGCTCAAGAGAATTTTAGCTAAAATTTATACATTCAAAAAACTTCAAATTTCTAAAAAACCAATATTGATTAAAATTTCACCTGATCTAACTTTTCAGCAAATTAACGATATAATTGAAGTTTCAGGCATGTTTGGAATAGATGGTTTTGTTATTTCTAATACAACTATTTCTCGTGATAATTTGAAATCAAATAAAAAACGAATAGAAAGAATAGGAAAAGGTGGACTTAGCGGAAAACCATTGTTTACTAAATCAACGGAAATAATCAGGTATGTAGCAGAAAAAACAGACCATAAAATGCCAATAATAGGAACAGGCGGAATAATGAACGAAAAAGATGCTATTGAAAAAATTGAAGCAGGTGCAACATTAATTCAATTATATACAGGATTTATTTATGAAGGCCCATTTATTGTAAAACGAATAAATAAATCGCTTTTAAAGTATAATATAAATAGAATTTAATAATTAAAAATAGAAAAAGTTAATTTGGTTTGATTAATTAATGAATGATTGGATACTCATTTTACTAAAATATAATAATTTTGTTTTTACAAAGAACGAGCTTTTTTATTTTATATAGCTTAAATAGAAGATTATGGAAATTTCATTAAAAGAAGTTAAAACCAATAAGGATTTAAAGGAATTTATTTATTTGCCTGAAAAAATACATAAAGGCGATAAACAATGGTTGCCTCCAATTTATATGGATGAAAAGAAGTTCTTTAATCCACAGAAAAATCTTTCATTCAGGAACTGCGAATATCGCCTTGTGCTTGCATATAATGATAATAAACCGGTCGGGCGTATTATGGGGATTATACATCATTCGCACAACGAATTCTTTAAAATAAAAAATGGCCGTTTTGGGTATTTTGAATGTTATAACGATCCTGAAATATCACATGCCCTTTTAAATGACATTGAAAACTGGTCAAAGCAAAAAGGAATGGATAAAATAATAGGTCCATATGGATTCACAGACAGAGATATACAAGGATTACTGATAAGCGGTTTTGAGTATGAACCTGTTGTTGATAGCGCATGTAATTTTGAATATTTGCCTGAATTGGTTATTAAAGAAGGATACGAAAAGGAGGTTGATTGTGTGATACACCGTTTTCCATTATCAATAGAGTTACCTGAAATATACCAGCGAATTTACCAAAGAGTAACAGCAAAAAAAGATTTTAAATTTCTTGAGTTTAAAAATAGAAAAGACTTGAAAAAGTATATCATACCTGTGTTACGCGTAGTTAATGAATCATTTGGCAATATTTATGGCTTTATGCCAATGGATGATAAGGAAATGATTGATTTGGCGGAGAGGTACATGCCAATTCTCGATCCTAAATTTGTGAAATTAGTAACCAGGCTTGACGAAGTAGTTGGATTTCTTGTTAGCATGCCAAACCTTTATAAAGGCATACAAGAGTCGAAAGGGAAACTATTTCCGTTCGGATTATTTCATATATTAAAAGCTATGAAACATGCAGAATCTATTAATACCATGCTTGGAGCCATTAAACCGGAATTTCAGAAACAAGGTCTGGATATTTTTTTAGCATTAGCAACATTCGAATCAGCAAAAAAAGCAGGAATGAAAAGCGTTGATAGCCATGTTGTAATGGCTGACAACGATGATATGATGGCTATGCTTGTAAGATATGGCGCTTATGAAATTAAAAGATTTAGGGTATTCAAGAAATTGCTCTAAAATTCTTAAAAAAAGAAACCTATCCGCATAACAGGATTATCATACGGAGTTCGTGAGTCGGCAATAAAATTATACAATATTTCAATACTTAAAAATGAGCGTTTACCGATAGACTCTCTTATACCTCCACCAGCCAATACTCCATGAAGCCAAAATCGCTTTACTTTATTTGATGATAATGTATTCGATAAATCACGGTCTAAATTAAGAGCCTCGTATTCAACATGTGTAAAAATTGAAAAATTCGATTTTATTGGAAGATTCTGGCCAATATTCTTTATTATTTCATAATCTGCAAAGGTTCTAATCCCGAATATATTTGATGAAAACCTATAATTGTATTCATTTGAATTATAGTATTGATATGTCAATCCTAATCCGGCAATCAAGCGGGGTGTAACATAATATCCGATATTTGGTGAAATATTTATTGATGTAATGGCGCCGAATTGAAGCCCGATATCGCCTCCAAAAATAACTCTGTCCCAAAATCTTGTTTCCTTTACTTTCTCTTTTTTATCTTTCTCATTATTTTCTTTTTTCTGGGCACAGATACTGGAAATGTCAGTTAACCATAACAGGATAAATACAAAACCTAATATTTTCTTAAAATTAATGAAATCGCTCACTGATTAATATTTTAATCCATAAATGAACTACCCCGCAGCAGAGCTGCGAGGTATCAAAAAAAATACAACAATGGAGTTTGCATAGCAAACCTATTATTTGATTTTACCCCGTAGCAGAGCTACGAGGAATTCTTTTGAGTAAACGTTAAATGATTTTTACATTCTGTAAATTTAATAGAAAATGCTTAAATTGCTTTTAAATTAACTATTATTAAATATTATGAATATACTAATAACGGGCTGTAGCCGAGGTATCGGATATGAAACAGTTTTTGAGATAGCTCAGAAAGGCAATCATAAAATAATAGGCATAGCGCGAAGTAAAGAACCGTTAATACGGCTCGAAAAAGAACTTTTAAAAAGTACTTTTATTGGCATACCTTATAATTTAACAGATATTTTTAATAATCCCGATGGTTTAATTGACATAATTAAGAGAAGTTTCGAACATATTGATGTTTTAATTAATAATGCCGGAACATTATATAGAAAATCCTTTAATTCTTTTACACAGGATGAAATTGAAAGTACATTTCTTACTAATTTGTTTGCACCTGCCGAATTAATACGTTTGCTATTGCCAATTATGGGAAAGAAAAGCCCTACGCATATTATAAATATCAGCAGCATGGCTGGTTTCCAGGGAAGTACAAAATTTAAAGGACTCTCCTGGTATAGCTCAAGTAAAGCAGCTTTGGCTAATTTAACCGAATGTTTGTCGGAAGAATTGAAAGGAGAAAATGTATATTTTAATTGCCTTGCAATAGGCGCCGTAGAAACTGAAATGTTAAATGAAGCATTTCCAGGGTATAAAGCTCCTGTAACTGCAAAAGAAATGGGCAAATTTATTGCTGACTTTGCCCTTTCAGGTCATAAGCTTTTTAGCGGTAAAATTATTCCTGTTGCACATTCAAATCCATAATGGTTATTGTTTTCTGTTGAATTTCACTTTTCACTACAAAACTCCATCAATACCCCATAAGTTGATTTAGGATGTAGAAACCCGATATTCAAATCTTCTGCCCCTTTACGTGCTTGATCGTCGATAAGTGCAATACCTTTCAATTTGGCTTCATTAAGAGCAATGTTGGCATCTTCTACAGCAAAAGCAATATGGTGTATGCCTTGTCCTCTTTTTTCTAAAAATTTTCCAATCGGACTATCAATATTAGTCGGTTCCAGTAATTCTATCTTTGTTTGTCCAATCTTAAAAAAAGCCGTCTTAACTTTTTGATCGGCAATTTCCTTAACAGAATAACATTTGAGACCGAGTATATTTTCATAAAACTTTATTGCTTCACTGAGATTATTTACAGCTATTCCAATATGTTCAATATGTGTTGGTTTCATACGTAGATAATTAAATTTATTATGGTCGTATGGAACACCCATGTTTTCTTCATTCGTATTTGCGAAAAGCAGAATCATGGGTGTTTCATATATTTTTTGCTGTTGTTAATTATTTTTACATATATTTATAGATACGTATTATTATAAACAAAATTAGAGTAGGGGAGTACTGATTTATTTTAAAAAATTTAATTTTGATAAATAGTTATTTTTATTTTAGATAGTAAAATTAATGAGATTAACTGAAATTTTGAAAAGAAAAATATAGCATGGAAAACTTTAAGATAATTATTAAAAAAAGCTCGTGGTTTCTTTTTCCATATTGCGTTTTGTTGCTTTCATGTGTATTAATTTTAATTATGTATAGCAAATCTGAAATACATATTTGGTTAAACAGGCATAACTCTGTTTTTTTTGACCATTTTTATTCAGTTATCACCAATTTAGGCGATGGAACTGTAATAATACCCTTTTGCATTTTCCTGTTGTTTTTTCGTGTAGGCAATTCTATAATGGCGGCTTCAACATTTGCAGCCAGCGGTATTTTTGTCCAGATACTGAAAAGGCTCTTTTTTCATGGCATGCCGCGTCCTGTGCAATATTTTAAGGGAATTTACGAATTGCACCTTGTTAAAGGGGTTGGCATCTTATCATCGAACAGTTTTCCTTCAGGACATTCGGCTTCAATATTTGCATTGTGCCTGTGTCTTTCATTAATGACAAGATTTAAATTTTTACGTTTTTTATCCCTTATATTAGCTTGTATTGTGGGTTATTCAAGAATATATCTTTCACAACATTTTCTTTCCGATGTGGCTGCGGGTTCGTTTATTGGGGTTATTGTTGTGCTGGTTTATTATTATTTTCATATAAGGATTAAAGGTGAATGGATAAACCGTTCGATACAGTCAATTCTATTTTCAAATCACTTTAAAGAAATCTCCTCTGATAAATAATAATTCTATAATCAGAAAAATATAATCTTTATAATTAATATTGACTTAATGGACAAAAATGATGCTACCATATAGTTCAAAGGTAGTATTTCAATAGCTTTGATGAAATTGAAAGCTATGAATAAAAAAATTGCTATTACTGTGGTTCAAAAATTACCAAGAGAAGTGGTAAAATAAAAGGAATACAAAGGTACAAATGTCATGCCTGTGGCAAACAGTTTATGGGTGGCGACAGGATTAACAATCAAGTTCTTTGGCAAGAATATACAGAAGGTAAGCAAACCTATCAACAATTAGCCCAAAAGTATGGTACATCTTTAAAAACAATACAACGACACCTTGATAAGGTATCAATAAAATTGCAGTACCATAAAGCAAAAGAAAGCATTATTTTAATGGATACTACTTATTTCGGGCGCAGTTTTGGGGTTATGGTATTCAAAGATACAAAAGGGCATCATCTTTATTGGAAATTTGTCAAATATGAGACCATAGCTGGATATGTAGAAGGTGTCCATTATCTCAAGGAGCAAGGCATGCAAATAAGGGGCATAGTTTGTGATGGACGTAAGGGGCTTTTCAAAGCTTTAGCAGAATATCCCATACAAATGTGCCAATTTCATCAAGTGGCAATTGTAACCCGGTATATAACTCGAAAACCACGTATTGAGGCATCTATTGAGCTGAAAGAGATAATTCATTTATTGCCTAAAACTGATAAAGAAAGTTTCTTTGGAATGCTTGACGAATGGTATAACAGATGGAAGAATTACATCAATGAACGGGCTATGAACCCTGAAACAGGGAGAAGCCGATATGTTCATAAACGCATAAGAAGTGCATACATGAGCCTTGAAAGAAACAAGCAATATCTTTTTACCTGGTATGATAATATGGATTTAGGTTTGCCCAACACAAACAATCAATTAGAGGGAACATTTACAGATTTGAAAAACAAATTGCGTAATCACAATGGTTTAAGCAGACAGCGTAAAGAAAAGTTCATAAATGGGTTTTTAAAGGAATCGGCTCTCAAAGTATTAAAAAAGAATGGCTGACGTAAGCCAGCCTTCTCGAATACTTCGATCGGTCAAGATATTCCTGACAGGTTGCTCCCCAGCAGAGCCTGTTTCTGCTTACTTGACATTTCAAATATCGTGTTTTATAAAATATGAATTGATAATAAGCAAAAATAAACAGCATCAAAAATGTCCATTAGAATAGTTTGAGTAAAAAATAGCATCAAAAATGTCCATTACGCCTTAATATTGAACGTTTGCGGCTATGCCCAGTAAGGGATTTCGAAGAGCATCACTATCACCCGATACAAAACTTGCCTGCGGAAATAGAACTTGCAAAACCTCTGAAACCCTTATGGAATTTAGCCGATGTTAGGTGAAGCTTTATTTTCTTTTTATTAGCTCTAATCCGTCAATACGTTCAAAGTGTTTCACATTGAGTGTTGCCAATCTCATATTATTTGCAATAGCTGTCCCTGCAATCATTATATCAGGTTTGTCAATTGTCTTATTTTTCTTCTTTAATTCTCTCTCAACTTTTATCGTTATGCGATTAGCCTCAGAATTATATGGCAATGAAACTATCTTATTGAAAAAATCGTCCCAGTATAAATCTTGTTCAGCATTACTACCAAAGTATATTTCATACTCAGTTATGGCAGACACAGCAAACAAATCATATTCTTCTGTTAATTCGTAGAAAAAAGATTTTGCTTTGTTTACTTTTCGAAAGTAATCAATCAAAACAGATGTGTCTAAACAGATTACTTGCTTCTCCATTTATTGAATGCTTTTCTGTTCTCTTTAAATACTTCATACTGAACATCTGACATTACAGGTCCTTTTAAAAGGAATTTTTGAAAATTAGTCCTTTCCGTTTCAGACCTCGAAGCAGCAATATTATTGTCCAAATCAGACTTAATTTTTGCAAGTTGGTTTGCCGGCAAGTGTCTAATAATAGACATCAATTGCTCGTACTGTATATTAACTGTAAGTTGCATATCCATTTTTTTACAAATTTAATAAAAATACTAAATTAATCAGAAGTTGAAGTCTTAAAGTTTCACCTAACGTTTGCAGCTAATAAACGTAAGGATAGCGGTGAAAGATGAAAAACCGGCCTTATATGCGGGCGAAAAACATAGCATACCATTTAAACCTTATGTGTTATGAGCCGTTCTTACCGTGCTGGTTTATTCCTGTTTTCATCAAAAAATTAAAGGTGAATGGATAAACCGCTCGATACAGTCAATTCTATTTTCAAATCACTTTAAAGAAATCTCCTCTGATAAATAATAATTCTATAATCAGAAAAATATAATCTTTATAATTAATATTGAAAATTAACGGTTTGCGCTATGAGCATGTGGCGGGTTTCGGAGCGCTTCTCTATCAAACTACACCAAAACTTGATGCGGGATTGAAAGCTAAATAACCGTATAAACCCCGCCATTGCTTATGAGCGCGTGCTAGGTGTAGCCACTTATTATTTTATTGATTCAATCCTGTCCAAATAAACATTAATAAGACTATTATCAACTAATAATGATTCTATATCAGTCCAAATACGTGAAACTAAATTATGAAGTTCTTTAATTCGTAAATTTCCAAACTTAAAATGAATTACTTTAGGTGGAGTTCCTCTATATAATACTTTTAAAGAAAAATCCGCATCCTTAGTAATTATTGTCAAGTTATTGTCTAATGCATATTGCCAAATTATCTCATCACTCCAAGAATCATTCAGGTCTTTAACATGAATAAAATCAGGATTATTCCATAATCCAAAGTAATAAGGAAGATTTGCATCAATTAAATACTTGGCCATTATGCAATAGCTTTTACTGAGTATTGATGATTCATTAATTCTGCTGCAAACCTAATACACGCATTTATATCATCAGATTCAAGTGAAGGATATTGATTTAGTATATCCTCCTTAGAATCGCCTGCACTCAGAAATTCCAATATTGTTTGAACAGTAATCCTTTTACCACGAATTATTGGTTTGCCATTGCATATTGCATTATCTATGGTTATCCTATCTATTAACGAGTCCATAATTATTTATTTTTTAACAAAGTTAATCAATCAAAAATTAGATTACAATTTTTTGTGGAAGAACGCTTCAATCGGCCTTGGTGGTTTCACCTAACGTTTGCAGCTAATAAACGTAAGGATAGCGGTGAAAGGTGAAAAACCGGCCTTATATGCGGGCGAAAAACATAGCATACCACATTTAAACCTTATGTGTTATGAGCCGTTCTTACCGTGCTGGTTTATTCCTGTTTTCATCAAAAAATTAAAGGTAAATGGATAAACCGCTCGATACAGTCAATTCTATTTTCAAATCACTTTAAAGAAATCCCCTCTGATAAATAATAATTCTATGATTAGAAAAATATAATCTTCTACTTTTTTCTCCATTTTTTGAATTTCAGAATCGTTCTGATACCACCAATAAAACATATTATCGCAATTACCGCTGATATTAAAGAAACTAGCCAAGGGTTTATGTTAATAGCAGAATATCTACTAAAAGTGCTGAAACATATACCAGCAAAAATACCTCCCCATCCGGCAGAAATTTTATTTTTGAATTTCAGAATTGTTAAGATACCACTTATAAAACATATTACCGCAATTATAAAAAAAAGCCTCCACATTCCATTACTTACACTATGAGAATATATACTAACTAAACTCATAACGATACCACCAAAGATAATACCCCATCCATCAGAAATATTCTCTTTTATTTGTTTTTGAGTCATATTTAACAAATTACCACAATTAGGGCATCTTTGTTCTGGTTGTAGAATGAATAATTGACGACGACAGTTTGTACAATAATAATTTTTCATTATCTTAATTTTTTTTATTATTAATTTATCATGTTATATTGGTTTCTTTTGGTTGCATATAACAACCTTATAATTTTATACCTTCCCTTAATCATAACTTATTATTAAAGTTATGTTAAACTTTTTATTAAAATCAAACAGAAGCAATGTTTATTAAAAACCATTGCTTCTGTTGTAACAAGTTTAGTATTTTCAGCGCCCCCTTCAACTTATGTAACCATCAAAAATACGGGGCCTTCCCAGTCGGTGTTTGTGCCCGATATTATTGCTTTATGGAAGAACGCGTAATCGGCGCCTTTTTTCAGGTTAGGAATTTCTGTATGCGCTTTGGTAGTAGTGGCAACAGGTACCCGTCCGGTAAAATTAATAATGTCGGTGGTATATTGCCATTCATTTGCATTTGCCCCACCTTGTGCAGTAAGGAGCACCGTACCGGAAATTTCGGTATTGCCGGCCGTGAATTTATGCTTTTGTGGGTGCACCTGGCTTTTTACGCTCATTCCAGCGCTATGCACTATATCTATTCTGTTAGCATCAGGCGTTGACGGGTCGTTGGCCACATCTTCCACCTTACCTGCCAACTTTGTCAAACCTCTGTCTAATGCGTCGCGCGCTATCTTTATATCGTCTGTTTTGGAATCAGATGTTGGCGCATTGATGGCCGTGCGAAGGTTCGTTACCAAAGTTTTTACAGCAGTTACCTGTGCTGTAATATCGGCAGCCGTAAAATGGGCGTTGCCAGTCATGTCTGTTGTGTAATGGTCGCCATCAATTAATACTTGTGCATTGCTGCTGCTGCCTAAATTTAATACTACTTTTACTTTCATGGGTCAATAGTTTAACATTAAGACACGAAAGTTAATAATATTTTTTTATTCTTTTTACCATATTTTTAACATTTTTTTTCATTTCCGGGACATGACCTGCCCTGTCATATATCTGATTGCCCCGGTCATGTTTATGATTAAGTCAGTCATATGTCTAACCTGTTCCGTCATATATATTATTGACTGGATCAAGTGTATGATTGCCCCGGTCATATCTATGACTGCCTATGTCATGTTTATGGTTTGGCCTGTCAGGTGTCTGATTACCGCAGTAATGTTTATGATTGCCCTTATCATGTTTATGATTTGGTTGGTCAAATATCTGATCGCCACGGTCATGTTTTTGATTAACTGTATCAAATGTATAATAGGTTCAATTATGTCTCTTATTGGTTAAATCGGAAGTCTGTTAAATTACATCTGTTATTTCATTTCTTTCTTTTTTTCCTCAGGATGCTTAATAATTTCTAAAGCTTGTTTTATCATCTCGTTATTTTGGTTAATAATCTCGTAATATCCGTTTGTATCCCAAATATCACTGGCAATATATGCTTTCATAAGGTTAAACATAACATTTTTAGATATTTTAATTTGTTCAGTGTTAGGTTTGAGATTATTTTTTTCGGCAAAAGCAATAAGACCGTTAAAAACCAAACTGTCGTTAAAATTTTTTATAAACGATTGCATGTCAGGATATTTTTCAATAATATCAGCACGGTTTTGATCAATATAATTTAAAACGAACCTGTTTAATAAATTTTTTCTGATTATATCACGATAATATTCGGAATAACTCAATGTGTCTAATGGAACAAAGTAATCGGGCATAATTCCGCCTCCGCCGTAAACAACATGTTTTTTCTCAAGGGTGTAAAATTTAAGCGAGTCGGGGAAGTGAATACTGTCTTTATGAATAAATTCCCCTTTTTTATACCGGTTAATAATATCTAATGCATATGACTCGGAACCTTTGTTATATGGTTTTTGGATTAGCCTGCCTGAAGGTGTATAATATCGGGCGACTGTTAAACGTAATTCCGATCCGTCTTGCAAGGGAAAACGTTGTTGTACAAGCCCTTTTCCGAATGACCTGCGGCCAATAATAATGCCACGGTCCCAATCCTGAATTGCCCCGGCCAATATTTCACTGGCTGAAGCTGAACCTTCATCAATAAGAATTACTAATTTGCCTTTTTCAAACCAACCTTTCTTTGTTGCATAATAATTAGTTCGTGGTTTATGAACTCCTTGTGTATAAACAATAAGTTTTCCATCGCTTAAAAACTGATCGGCCAATTCTACAGCTTCTTCAAGATATTCCCCCTCCATTATCGGTTAAATCGAGAATAAGGTTTTTCAATTCCTTATAATGTAACTTAACCATTGCCTGTCTGAATTCATTACCGGTAGTTTGCGCAAATTTATTTAGCTTTATATAACCAGTTTCTGAATCGAGCATATAAGATGCATCAACACTATTAATTGGAATTTTGTCCCTGATAATTGTAAAATCAAGAAGTTCCTGTACATTTTTTCGAAGTACGGAAATTGTAACAGTAGTGCTTTTTGGCCCACGAAGTTTAGTTAACACATCATTATTTGAAATTTTTATCCCGGCAACATTTTTTCCATCGATTTTTACAATCTTATCTCCAGCCATAACGCCAACTTTTTCTGATGGGCCGCCATGTATGGTATTAATAACAAAAATAGTATCGTTTAAAATGTTAAATGATACACCGATACCCTCAAAATTTCCTTGAAGTGATTCGTTCATTTCCTTAACTTCTTTAGCCGTAAGGTATGATGAATGGGGATCCAAGCTTTTTAACATGTTAATTATTGCGGTATCTATTAGTTTTTGGCTATCAATAGAATCAACATAAAATAAATTTATAAAATCGAGCGCTTGAGTAAATTTATTTGTCTGATCGATAAATATTTGTGCGTTTAAAGGCGCTAATGAAATAATAAATAATATGCAAATCTGTGTTATAATCTTTCTCATTCAATTATGTGTTTATGAATTATTTTTTAGAATTTAGCTGATAAGAAATCATAAAGAATTATTATTTGTAAAAGTAATATTAACAGTTTAATTTGAAATTTCGTTCAATTTTATTTTCATTTTCAATACTTTTTCATTTTCATTAATGTTGAAAAGCTCATCAATTTCTATAATTAAAGATATATATAATTTGCTTGTAAAATATTTTTATTGATAAATGATTCTGTTATTTATGTTAAATTATTATAATTGAATAATTAAAATGTTCCTGAAATTATTAACTTATATTTAATTAAATTTGGCGAATTAATATTAAAATATTATAAATATGAAAAAAAATTATATTGTTTATATTGTATTATTTGTAATTATAGCATTAATTATCATTGATTTTTCATGCATAAAGGATAATAACAACGCAAATAATTCCAATACTTCTTTTACTTCTAATGAGATAGCCCAGGCTCAAAATGCAGAACATTTAGATGTTGTATTTGATATGATTGACAATGTTATAGATAATGATGTTGATATAATAGAGAAATATAATTTTTACCCTTTGAAAAAATCTGCTTCTTCAGATTGTTTAACGCTAAATATCGACCATCATGATACAACTACCTGGCCAAAGATGCTTTCGCTAACGTACAACTGTTTAGATACTGTTCTTGCCCAGCATATTAATTTAAGAGGAAAAATCCAGGTTACTGTTGATACAATTCCAGGGGCAGGAATAAATAACTGGCGTACTTTTTATAGTAGAACTTTCTCATTCTCAAATTTTTTTATTGTTTCCGATAGCGATACTTTAGTTGTTATTCAAGGAACCAGAAAGGTTTACAGAAGAGGTGTAAATCATATCTTTTATGGAGGCTTATTAGGCCCGAAAGAATTTCTTATTACACATACAAAAGATTCAATAATCACTGATAGTTTAATTATAAGTGAGAATTTTCCTGGTGGCAATAAGAATATAATAAGAAATGTTTCAAAAATCGGGAATATTGTAATATGGTATAAAAATTCCAGTACAAGTCCTATATACAAAAAAGTTATATCGAGAGATTCGGTTATATGCTCAGGTTTGGTTAGTGGAATTGATGCTAATGGTGAGAATTACTCCAGAAAAATTACTTCGCCTCTCATTTACATGTTCTGCCCGACTTGGCCTTATAATAGTATTATTACATCTGGCTCCATAACACAAACTATAAATAATGCAGATACTATCTTATTCAACTACTCTGCAAGCACTTCCTGCAATACAAAAGTCAGTATTGTAAAAAATGGGAAATCAATAACAATTAATAGAAAATTTAGTAAAAAACCTATCAAATGGTGGTAAAAAAATCCAATCACATAATTTGGGTTAATATAATTTCCAATATTTTATTTTTACTTAATCCTGCATCAATAGTAATAGCATCTGATGGTTCTTCCAAAGCCTCGAATTGTGAATCGATTAATGTTACTGGCATGTAATGATCCGTTCTTTTTTTTAATCTATTAATAATTAGTTCTTTATTTGCCTTTAAGTGAACGAATTGTACAAGATCACTATTTGTTTGTAAAATTTGCCTATAATTTTTTTTAAGAGATGAACAAGCTAAAACCGCTCCATCATTATTTGACCATTCGATTATTTTATTTGCAAGTATTTCCAGCCAGGGAAATCTGTCAGAATCAGTTAATGGTATTCCCGAAGTCATTTTTTTTATGTTTTCTTTTGGATGAAAATCATCACCATCGTAGAATGGAATTAATAATTCCTTTGCAAGCACTTTTCCAATAGTAGTTTTACCACATCCTGAAACTCCCATAATTATAATAACCTTTTTAAAAGCCATAATCAGAAAAGTTATTAATAATAATGTCCTATAATTAATATTATGTTAAATATAATACATTAAAATATAAGAAGAGTTATTTTAGCTCTTCTTATAAAAATTATTACCATCCCATCTCCTGCTTAAGTTGATTCAATTTATCATTCATCTGAAGTCTAAAATATAATGATTTTAGAGTTTCAGCTGTAGATTTCTCTTTTGGATCAATTTTATGGGCTCTCTCAAGGTATGGTATTGACTTTTTTACTTCTTCATCGCCATTGTTCATTAATTCAGCATATTTAACGTTGTCATTTTCCTTTGAAGCCAATTCATAAATATCTTTTGCCTTATTATAATAAATTACCCCAAGATTATATACAGCATTAAAATAATTAGAATCGATTTGAATTGCCTTTTTGTAAGCCTCGATAGCGCTGTCTGGTTTTAACATTTTCTCATATAATGTACCTTCAGCAAAAATAAATGATACATTTTTAGGATCTTTTTCTTTAGCTTTATTTAAATAACTAAATGCTTCTTTTGCTTGTCCGCTGGTAAGATAAAAATTAACCATATCAACCAATACAGATAAGTCGTTTGGGAATAATTTATTAGCTGTATCCATAGCAGCTATGGCTTTTATTGTATCGCCTTTTCCTATATATGCACTTCTAAGATTTGAATATGTAGCACCACCCCCATAATTATATAATGCTGCTTTATTGAGATATTCAATAGCTTTATCGTAATTTTTAGCATACAATGCTGTAATGCCAGTGTAATAAATTATAGCCGTATCTATTTTATTACTATAAATAGTATTTGTTTCAATTTTTAGGATTAAATCAAATAATTCTAATGCTTTGACATAGCTTTTTGCATCATAATATTTTATTGCTTCATTAAGTGCAACATTTGATAAATCGGGCAAAACAAGATTTATTTCATTTGTATATTTTTTTTTCGGATCTATATCAAGAGCCTTTTGATAATAATTATATGCTTCAAGTGCAGGATTATCTGATATTGCTGTATATACGGGATTAGTCGATTTGCCAACGGCCTGCAATATCTTTCCCATTATAAACCAAGTTTTTGGCAATGATTTAGTTTCATCATTGTCTTTAGCTGTTTGAATAGATTCCCAAGCTTTATCCAATTCTCCTTTTTCAAGCGCATCTTGCGCTGCATTTAACATTTTTTTTTGGGCTATGGCATGAAATGTTATTAATAATGCCAAAGCGAACAGAATATTTTTTTTCATTCGAATAAATTTAATTTCAAAGGTCGAATGGAACCCACATGTCCCAGGTTCATAGCTTCACATTTAGCTTCCGGGAGTTTATTCATTCAAACTTTGTGTTTAATTTGTTTAACATGCGGGTTTCATATTTAAAACTGTTTAGTTTAAATTTTTTATGTAAAAATAAAAATTATTATTCATCTGGCAACTGATCTATTTCTTCAAATGATTCTTTTTCTTCATTATCCTGACTTTTAGGAACTTGTGTTACTGCAGCGATAGAATCATTATTTTTCAAGTTTATTAATTTAACTCCCTGGGTAGCCCTACCTGTTAAACGAAATTTCGATACTGCCATACGAATTGTAAGTCCCAATTTAGTTATTATCATAAGGTCTTCAATTTCAGAGACTCCTTTAATGGCAATTAAACTTCCAGTTTTATTTGTTATATTTATTGTTTTTACCCCTTTGCCTCCTCTATTAGTGATCCGATAATCAGAAATATCAGAACGTTTGCCAAATCCATTTTCTGAAACTACCATAATAGTAGTTTCAGAAACCGACAAACAAACCATTCCTACTACTTCATCATTTTTATTGGAAATTGTAATTCCTTTCACGCCAGACTGCATTTCTACCTATAGGTCTTACAGTTTTCTCATTAAATCTAATAGCCTTTCCAGACCTAATTGCCAAAAGAATTTCGTTGTTTCCATTTGTTAATTTTGCTTCCAAAAGACTATCCCCTTCTCTGACATTAATAGCAATGATTCCATTTTGACGAGGCCTTGAATAAGCTTCCAGTAATGTTTTTTTAATAGTACCTTTCTTTGTGCAAAGTATTATATAATTGCTCTTGATAAATTCCTCGTCAGTAAGGTTAGGAACATTAATAAATGCTTTAATTGCATCATTGGATTCAATATTTAGTAAATTTTGAACGGCTCTTCCCTTTCCAACTTTTGAACCTTCAGGAATATCATAAACTTTAAGCCAAAAACATTTGCCCTTTTCAGTAAAGAAAAGAATGGTATTGTGCATCGTTGCGCTAAACATATATTCAAGAAAATCCTCCTCACGAGTTGTACTACCTTTAGTTCCAACACCTCCTCTACCTTGTGTTTTAAATTCATATAAAGGAGTTCGTTTAATATATCCCATGCGTGAAATAGTAATTACCATATCTTCATCCGCATAAAAATCTTCCGGATTGAATTCAGTATCGTCAGGATGAATTACAGTACGCCTTTCATCTCCATATTTATCTTTTATTTCAATAAGTTCGTCCTTTATAATATTCATTCTCATCGATTCATCCGAAAGCACTTGGTTTAAATATTCAATTAATTTAACCAGTTCATCAAATTCTTCCTTTATTTTATCACGTTCCAGACCAGTAAGGCGTTGCAACCTTAAATCGAGTATTGCTTTAGCCTGAACATCAGTTAATGAAAAACTTTCTATCAAACTATTTTTAGCATCATCAGGAGTTTTAGATGATCGAATAAGATTAATTACATCATCTAAATGATCCAAGGCAATTAAAAGTCCTTCAAGTATATGTTTTTTCTTTTCAGCTTCATCCAATTCAAATTGACTGCGCCGAACTACAACATCATGCCTATGCTTTACAAAATAATGAATTAAATTCTTTAAAGCTAACGTTTTAGGTCGCCCATTAACTAAAGCAATATTATTAACATTATATGCGGTTTGTAATTGGGTGTATTTCAACAACTTATTTAAAACAACATTTGCCGAGGCTTCTTTTTTGCATATAATAACAATGCGCATTCCGTCTCGGTCACTTTCATCATTTATGTAAGAAATTCCTTCTATTTTCTTTTCGTTAATAAAATCGGCTGTTTTCTGTATCAATTCAGCTTTATTTACCATATATGGTATTTCAGTCACAATTATTTTATCGCGTCCGCTTGCAGTTGTCTCAATTTCTGTTTTAGCCCTGACAATTATTTTACCTCTCCCTGTTTCAAAAGCTTCACGAATTCCGGATGTACCATAAATAATACCTCCTGTTGGAAAGTCTGGGCCTTTGATATATTGCATTAGTTCTGCAGTAGTAATTTCATTGTTGTTTATGTAAGCAATTATCGCATCAATTGCCTCGGAAAGATTATGCGGAGGCATATTTGTAGCCATTCCGACAGCAATTCCAGAAGCCCCGTTAATAAGGAGATTAGGTATGCGTGTTGGTAATACTGTTGGTTCTTCTAAAGAATCATCAAAGTTTAATTGAAAATCAACCGTATTTTTATCAATATCTGAAAGCATCTCTTCAGCCATCCTCTTCAAGCGGGCTTCAGTATATCTCATTGCTGCAGGACTATCCCCATCAAGTGAACCAAAATTACCTTGTCCATCAACCAACGGATAGCGTAATGACCAATTTTGCGCCATTCTTACCATAGCATCATATACAGATGTATCACCATGCGGATGATATTTACCGAGCACCTCTCCCACTATTCTGGCTGATTTTTTGTATTGTCGGTTTGAAGTAAGCCCCAAATCAGACATTCCATATAATACCCTTCGATGAACTGGTTTTAAACCATCCCGTACATCCGGTAAAGCACGTGAAACTATAACCGACATAGAATAATCTATGTAGGCCGTTTTCATTTCTTCTTCAATATTTATTTGAATAATCCTTTCACCTTCAGCCATATACAAAATGTTGATTTAAATATTATAAAGTCAACGAATTTAGATATTTCTTAAATAAGATTTGTCCGATATAAACTATAATTATTAACATTTATTGTTTAAAAAAAATTGTAAGAAAAGGAGTATATTTGCAATTAAAAAGCTGGTTATGAATTGACATTTAATCAAAAGAATTCCTCGTAGCTCTGCTACGGGGTAAAATCAAATAATAGGTTTGCTATGCAAACTCCATTGTTGTATTTTCTTTGATACCTCGCAGCTCTGCTGCGGGGTAGTTCATTTATATATAGAATTGTTAAAAGTGATAATGATTTATTATCTTTATATATATAATTATATTGAATAAAAGTTAAAAACAACAAGAAACGGGAAGATATAAATGGAAGCAAAATTTTCACAGAAAATAAAAGATGTTTTATCATATAGCAAAGAAGAAGCCATGCGTTTAGGAAATTCATCTATTGGGCCAGAGCATTTTCTTCTTGGAATTTTGCGCGAAGGTGATGGAATAGCAATGGAAATTCTAATTAATTTAGGAACCGATCTATTCTGACTTAAAAAAAAATATTGAGATATTTATTAAACCAATAAGCAACATTAAAATTAAAGATACCGATAATCTACCCTTGCTTAAATCGGCTGAAAAGATTTTGAAAATAGTTTATTTAGAGGCTCGGGCATTAAAGAACGACACTATAAACACTGGGCACCTTTTATTGGCAATTCTCCGTGATGAAAGTAGCTCTACATCAAAAATTTTACTGGACAACAATATAAATTATTCAGTAATAAAAAACGAACTTGAAATTAGGCAACCTAATGCAAGTGCCGATTATAGCGATGAAGATGATGAACGTTCTACTTTTGGCGGAGGTAAAAGCTCGGGTTCGCAAAATCCCCAACAGGCAAAATCCAATTCTGATACGCCGGTATTAGATAATTTTGGTGTTGATTTAACCAAAGCAGCAGAAGAAAACCGATTAGATCCTATAGTTGGTCGTGAACGTGAAATTGAACGATTGGCTCAAATTTTAAGCAGGAGGAAAAAAAATAATCCTATTCTAATTGGAGAACCAGGAGTTGGTAAATCAGCAATTGCTGAAGGGCTTGCTCTTAGAATTGTGCAACGAAAAGTTTCGCGTGTTTTGTATGGTAAACGTGTTGTTGCTCTCGACCTGGCTTCAATTGTTGCAGGCACAAAATACCGCGGTCAGTTTGAAGAACGTATGAAAGCAATACTCAATGAACTTCAAAAAAATCCTAATGTTATTTTATTTATTGATGAAATACATACAATTGTCGGAGCCGGAGGAGCAACTGGTTCATTAGATGCTGCCAATATGTTAAAACCTGCCCTTGCCAGGGGGGAAATTCAATGTATTGGCGCTACAACTCTTGACGAATATCGTCAGCATATTGAAAAAGATGGCGCCTTGGAGCGCCGTTTTCAAAAAGTAATGGTTGAGCCTACCACCGTTGAAGAAACATTTGAAATATTAAATAATATTAAAGAGCGTTATGAGGATCATCATAATGTTACATATACTGATGATGCGATTGAAGCATGTGTAAAATTAACTGCACGATATATTTCCGACAGGCATTTACCTGATAAGGCCATCGATGCTCTTGACGAATCCGGCTCGCGAGTGCATATTTCGAACATAGTTGTTCCTGAGCGTATACTTCAGTTGGAAACAGAAATTGAAGAAACAAAAAAAGAAAAAATTAAATCGGTAAAAAATCAGAATTTTGAAAGGGCTGCCAGTTTTCGAGATCGTGAGAAAGAAATTCAGGAACGTTTGGATACAGAGAAACAAAAATGGGAAAACGAACTCAGTAAAAATCGTATTATAGTTGATGCGGAAAAAGTTGCCGAAGTTGTAGCAATGATGACAGGCGTACCAGTGCAACGTATAGCACAGGCTGAAGGTACAAGGCTTTTAAAAATGGCTGAAGAACTCAGAGGAAGTGTTATTGGACAGGATGAGGCTATTGGAAAAGTAGTGAAATCTATTCAACGTAACCGTGCCGGCTTAAAAGATCCGAACAAACCTATAGGCACATTTATTTTTCTTGGCCCAACCGGTGTTGGTAAAACCCAACTTGCTAAAGTTCTTGCAAAATATTTATTTGAGAGCTTTGACAACCTAATCAGGGTTGACATGAGCGAGTATATGGAAAAATTTTCTGTATCCCGCTTGGTTGGAGCTCCTCCGGGTTATGTTGGTTACGAAGAAGGCGGCCAACTTACCGAGAAAGTTAGAAGAAAACCATATTCAGTAGTTTTATTAGATGAAATTGAAAAAGCTCATCCCGATGTTTTTCATATTTTACTGCAAGTGCTTGATGAAGGTATTTTAACCGATAGTTTAGGACGCAGGGTTGATTTCAAAAATACTATTGTTATAATGACCTCCAATATTGGTACAAGACAGTTGAAAGATTTTGGCCAGGGAGTTGGCTTTAACACTGCTGCAACAACTTCCCAAATAAATGATTATGCTAAAGGTGTTATTCAAAGCGCTTTAAAGAAAACTTTTGCACCGGAATTTCTTAATCGTATTGATGATGTAGTATTGTTCAATACCTTAACAAAAGAACATATTTCGCAAATTATAGATATTGAGTTAAAAGGTTTGTACGATAGAATCCATGCATTAGGATACGTTGTAACTTTAACAGATGAAGCCAGGGATTTTATTATTGAACGTGGTTATGATATTCAATTCGGGGCAAGGCCTTTGAAAAGGGCAATTCAAAAATATCTTGAAGACCCCATGGCTGAAGTTATTATAAAGGCAAGTATTCGTGAAGGCGATAATATACTAATCGGTTTTGATAAAGAAAAACAGGAAATAAAAATAGACATAGAACCCGTTGGCGTAAAAGGAAATGTTAGTACAAACTAACTTAAACAATCCCTCTTAAATCAAATTCATTTGCACCTGTGATTTGTACATTATAAAAATTTCCTTTTTTTAATATTCTATCTGATTTTATTAATACTTCGTTATCTACTTCAGGTGAATCAAATTCAGTGCGTCCAATATAAAAATCCGATTCCTTGCTGTCGATAATTATTTTCTTACAATTTCCAATAAATTTTTGGTTCGTTTCAAATGAAATAGATTGCTGAACAGCCATTATTTTGTTGGCACGTTGAATTTTGGTTTTGTTTGGGATAGAATCGGAATAATTTTTAGCTGAATAAGTATTTTCTTCATTTGAATATGTAAATATCCCGAGCCTTTCGAACCGATAATTATTAACGAATTCCAATAATTCGTTAAAATCTTTTTCTGTTTCACCCGGATGGCCTACCAACATGGTTGTTCGCAAAAATATTCCAGGAACTTTTTCCCTAATTTTATTTATTAACCTAACAATATTGTTTTTATTTATCCCCCTGCGCATAAGCTTTAACATATTGTCGCTTATATGTTGAAGCGGAATATCTAAATATTTACATATTTTCGGGTTATTGCCGATTGTTTCTATTAGTTCTTTTGTAATGCCTAAAGGATAAGCATATTGAAGCCTTAACCATTCAATGCCTTCAATATCGGCAAGCTTATTTAAAAGATATGTAAGTTTATGGGTTTTATATAAATCAATACCATAGTAGCTGATGTCCTGGGCAATAATTATTAGCTCTTTGACGCCGTTCTTTGCAAGTATTTTTGATTCAGCAATAAGCTCTTCAACAGGGGATGAATTATAGCTGCCCCTTATAAAAGGTATTGAACAAAAGGAACATTTCCGGTTGCAGCCTTCTGAAATTTTTAAATAAGCATAATGTGAAGGTGTACTTAAATATCGTTCATTTAATAGTTCTTTGGAATATTTATAATTAAGCGATTCAATTATTTCTTTTAAACTGTTAACCCCAAAATATTTGTCAACTTCCGGCAATTCTTTGCGCAGTTCATTGGCATACCTTTGAGATAAGCAGCCAATTACATACAGCCTGTCTATTTCATTATTTTTCCTGGCATTAATATAATGAAGAATTGTATCAATAGATTCCTGTTTTGCATCGTTAATAAAGCCGCAGGTATTGATTATAACTGTTCGTGCATTGGAATTGGTTTTATCGTATTCAATTTTTAAGGAATTTGCGGACAGTTGCCGCATTAATTTTTCAGAATCGACAATATTTTTGGAACATCCAAGAGTAATTATTAGTATTTTATCAGGTGCTTTCGTAAATAGTTTGAATCTTAAAAGATGTTTATTCCTTATCAAAAAGAGATTCTACAAATTCAGTTTTATTAAATATTTGTAAATCTCCAATTCCCTCGCCTATTCCAATATATTTAACAGGGATTTTAAACTGATCGGAAATTCCAATTACAACCCCGCCTTTTGCTGTGCCATCGAGTTTGGTTAAAGCAATAGCACTGATTTCCGTTGCCTGCATAAACTGCTTTGCCTGTTCAAAGGCATTTTGCCCGGTAGATGCATCTAAAATAAGAAGTACCTCATGCGGAGAATCGGGCAATTGCTTTCGCATTACATTTTTTATTTTTGTCAGCTCATTCATCAGGTTGATTTTATTATGTAGCCGCCCTGCCGTGTCAATAATTGCAACGTCAATATCTTTTGCTTTAGCTGACGATACGGTATCGTATGCAACTGATGCCGGATCAGCGCCCATTTGTTGTTTTACAATTTCAACCCCTGCCCTATCCGACCAAATTGTAAGCTGATCAACTGCAGCAGCGCGAAAGGTGTCAGCCGCTCCCATAATAACCGATTTGCCGGCTTGTTTAAATTGATATGCAAGTTTTCCAATTGTAGTTGTTTTGCCTACTCCATTAACACCAACAACCAATATAATATAAGGTTTTGGTAGTTCTTTACTGAAAAAGTCAAGGCCAACATTGTTATTATTTTCTTCAAGCAATGCAGCTATCTCTTCTTTCAGAATTATATTAAGTTCGCTTGAATTAGTATATTTTTCACGCAAAATCCGAGTTTTTATCCTGTTAATAATTTTTATAGTAGTATCAACTCCAACATCAGAACTAAGAAGAACTTCTTCAAGGTTGTCTAATACTTCGTCATCAATTTTCGATTTACTTCTAATTATTCCGGAAAGTCTTTTAAATACATTGTCTTTTGTTATAGCCAGACCTTTTTCAAGGCTTTCGTTTTTTTTCTTCCCAAAAAGGTTCATTTTTCGGATAATTTAAATTGATTCTTTTGATATAAAAAAAGCCTTCTTACAAAAGAAAGCTTTTTTATATTGTTTTTATTAAATTATTTATTTTGAAAGAAAGTCTTTAATAAATTCGTTATGCATTACTTCCTCTTTAAAACTGTAAGCTCCGGTTTGCGGAGATTTAACCATTTTAATAACACGGGTAAAAGACTTACCTACACCGGTTTTTAATGTTGCTACTACCTTTTTTGCCATGGTATAAAAATTTATTTTATTTCTTTATGTACGGTTACTTTCTTTAATACCGGATTGTATTTTTTTAATTCCATCCGATCAGGTGTGTTTTTTTTATTTTTTGTAGTAATATATCTCGACATACCTGGCATGCCGCTATTCTTATGCTCCGTACATTCTAATATAACCTGAACCCTATTACCTTTCTTTGCCATCTTTACTTAATCTTTTTTTATTAATAACTGCAAATAAATCCTTTATCTTTTGCTTCGCTTAAGGCAATTTTAAGTCCTTTTTTATTGATAAGCCTAATACCTGCTGCCGATACCTTTAATGTAACCCAACGGTTTTCATCTTCTAAAAAGAATTTCTTTGTAAAAAGATTTGGCTTAAAAACTCTTTTTGTACGACGTTTAGAGTGAGAAACGTTATTGCCTATTAGAGCGCTTTTCCCTGTTAATTGACAAACTCTTGACATTTTAATTTAATTTTAACTCTATCCAAAAACGGTTCGCAAAATAACTGAATAAAAGTTAAATATACAAGCTTCTTTAATTTTTTTTTATTTGTTAAAAATATTCAACAATTACTTAATAAAAGCTTCCTTAACATATCCAAACCTTTTATGCTTGCCAATGTAATATTACGTTCCCGGGTGCCTCCAAATATATATTTTCCTGAAATAACAGTATTTTCAGACGCTACCGCAATCCATGTTGTGCCTATCGGCTTTTCATCAGAACCTCCAGTTGGCCCTGCAATGCCCGAAATTGCAATTGAATAATTTGAACCTAACTTTTTTATAGCCCCGGTTGCCATTGATTCCACTACCTGTTTGCTCACTGCTCCAAATTGGTTTATAAGTGTTTCGGGAATATCGAGTTCGTTTATTTTAATATAATTTGAATAAGCCACTATGCTTCCGACATAATATTCGGAACTGCCCGGCACTGAAGTAATCATCTTTGCAATATTTCCACCTGTACAACTTTCAACTGTAGATACAGTTTTATGTTTGGCGCTTAATAGCCGGCCAATTAGTTTTTCTAAAGTATCATCATCAAAACCAAAAATTAAATCTTTTAAAATTGATTGTAATTTTATTATTTCCGCTTTTATGCTATCTATTATAGTTGAATCTCCAATACCTGTCAACCTAAGTTTTACAATGCCCGGCGAAGGCAGGTATGCCAATTTTATATTTTCAGGCAATTGTTTTTCCCAATCGTTAATAAGCAATGCAAGATTTGACTCAGGAATTCCTGTCGTAAGTATAGTTTTATGATAAATGGAAGGCAATTGAAATTTTTCTATCAATTTTGGTAAAATATAAACCTTCACCAGTTCCTCCATTTCGAAGGGTACTCCCGGAAGTGAAACATAAATAATATTATCTTTTTCGAACCATAAGCCCGGGGCAGTACCTTGTTTATTTTGAAGAATAGTTGCGCTTGAAGGCACCATTGCCTGGTTGCGGTTCAATTCATTCATTGTCCCTCCGCGCTTGTCGACAAAAGTTTTTATTTGTTTGAAAACAGAGTCGTCAAATTTCAGTGAAGTATTGAAATATTCGCATAAAGCCGGTTTGGTAATATCGTCAGAAGTAGGCCCCAACCCTCCCGTTATTATTATTACTTGTGAGCGCGAGCTTGCTTCTTTTAAAATATTAATAATTTCATTATGTAAATCGCCGACACTTGTAATTCTATTTACCTTTATACCAATGTAATTTAGTTGGTTGCCCAACCATGCTGCATTTGAATTAACAACCTGCCCAATTAGCAATTCATCGCCAATTGTAATAATATCTGCATACATTCTATTGTTCTTGAACGATTTAAAAAAGAATCTAAAATGCAAGGAATAAAATAAGAGCGGGAAACGGGATTCGGACCCGCGACTTTCAGCTTGGGAAGCTGACGCTCTACCAACTGAGCTATTCCCGCAAAATAATTTATTATCAATTAAAAATCAATAATAAATAAAAGTAATCAATTATAAGAGCCTCTCAGGGGATTTGAACCCCCGACCTGCTGTTTACGAAACAGCTGCTCTACCAACTGAGCTAAAGAGGCGCATTTCTAAATTAATTATATTTTCTTTTATTAACCCCGAACATTATTATAAAGAAACAAAAATATCAATTTTAATGAAAAGGTTAATATTATTATTTTTCAATTGCACCTTGCAGCTTATTTAAAGCACGGATGCGCTGAAGTAATGTAGGGTGTGAGTAATGAAAGAAAACATATACAGGATGAGGGTTTATATTACTAAGGTTTTTTACAGAAAGTTTTTTTAATGCATTTATCAAATTGTCCGAAAGCTCGTATGTTGCAGCAAAACTATCAGCTTGAATACTCATGTTTTCTTGATAGCACGTTCATCCCAAGTCCTATAAATGTTGAAATTGGGCTATACAATATTCCAAATACGATTAATCCAATATGTATACCCGGCTTATGCACTCCCAATGCTGCTGAAAGCAATGGATTTCCTATAAATAATGATAAAATAAACAATGTAAGTCCTATTTGAATGATTGATGTTATTGTGCCAATAGTTGTATGTTTCTTTTTATAATGGCCTATTTCATGTGCCAGTACAGCTACTATTTCCTGGGTGGAAAGCTGGTCAAGAAGAGTATCAAAAAGGACTATCCGTTTCTTTGGGCCTAAACCTGTAAAATATGCATTAGCTTTTGTAGACCTTTTTGAACCGTCAATAATATAAATGTTTTTTAGCTTAAATCCGGCTCTTTTTACAAAATCCGTTATTGCCTGCCTCAATTCACCATCCTCCAAAGGTTTTTGTTTATTGAATAATGGAACAATAACATTAGAATAAAACATTGACATTAATATTGAAAAACAGGTAAATAAAATCCAGATATAAAGCCAGAAATTTTTACCTGTTCTATAGTAAAACCAAATAAATAATGTAAGCAACCCTCCTCCTATTAAAATTCCTAATAAATAGCCTTTTAATTTATCAGTAAAATATAATAAAGGTGTTGTTTTATTAAATCTATACTTTTCTTCAATTACAAAAGTGCTGTATAAATCAAATGGCGTTCCTATAATATCAAAAGCAAAGAAAAGAATTCCAAAAAACACCAATGGCAAAAATATTTTGTTTTCTGTAAAATGTCTTACCCATTCATCGGTAAATGCGAAACCTTTAAAAATTAACATTGAAAGCAAAACTATAAATGAAAAAGCTGCAGTTATCATCCCGAAATTTTCATATTCTAATTTATATGCCTGGGCTTTAGCGTAAGTTTCTTTATCAAAAACATTTTCTAACTCAATTGGTAAAGGGCGTTTACGTTTAGCCGAATTAAGAATTGATAAAAAACGTTCAAGTAAAAAATCAATAATTATGATAATGTAAATTACTATTAATAAATAATTCATGTTTTAAGAATTAAAATAATATTAAGATTTTTATTAAATAACAATTATTCATTTAAATTGGTTTTCTATTACTTCTTGCTGCTCTTTTCTATTCTCAAGCAACATAATATAATCGTCAACAATTTGCGATTTTTTAATAAAATAAGATTTAGATGCCCAATCGAGAGCCAAATCGATGTGATCTAATGTTTCGCATGCAACTGCAATGTTATAAGTTGCAAAAGAAGCTAATCTCTTATTTTTACGATTAACAAACTTTTTCCAAAGTTCAATGGCATCATCCCATTGACCCTGAATAGCCAAAGTATGAGCTTTTTTAAAATCATTGTTATTGCAATTGATTAGGTATCTGTCAACTTGTTTCCAGGTTTGGGCAATACGTTCCCCATATTTTTCACCTGCATAAAAACAGGATTGTAAACTTGCATCCCTCAAACTCGGAAATTGTTGAATTATTTGATTTTCGTTAGCGCCATAACCATCCCAATATAATGTATCTTTTAGTAAAAAATCATCTTCAACTTTTTGCGTTTCAGGAATGTATATTTTCCATAACGAGTTATTTACCATTTCAAAAGTTCCACGAAAGCATCCCTGATCTGCCAAATATTGTAACCTGATTTTCTTAGTGTACAGCAATTCGTATTTTTCTAATACAATGGCTGCATCTGCATTGCTATCAGAGCATAATTTTTGTAAAGTCGGAAAATCGATACTGCTATACCGATCATTAAACCCAGGTTTAACAAGATAAACAGGATTTGCATTGGCCATTTCATAACGGGGCGAATTTGACAAAACATTATATAGCCCGTTAAAATACTCATCTGATTCGATGCTATCATCATTTATGTTATTAATTTGTATAACGCTGATATTTTGTTTGTAATTGGCATTGTTTATAAAAAGCACTTTATATATTTCAGGCGAGATTTTAATATTTGCTGGTTGTAACACTTGTATTTCAATTGGCACATAAGTGCTACATGCATTTATTATTAAAAAGGCCAAAACGATCAATAGTTTGTTACAAACCCAACAAAATCTTATCATTTATAAATATTTGAAAAAAATTATTTTAGAAAACTTATACCCACTCAATTTTAGATAAAAATGTTAGCAAATATTATAGCTGATTGAATGGCCATAATTATAACATTCATCCGGGAAATTTATTTTGTATAAATATATTTTACTTTAAAATAATTATGTATTTACACCACCGCAAACATTAATTACCTGGCCATTAACATATGAAGATAATTCGGAAGCAAGAAATAACGCAACATTTGCCACATCTTCCGGAGTTCCTCCACGTTTTAAAGGAATTTTTGCAATCCATTCGTCTCGAACCTCCTGTGAAAGTTTTGCCGTCATATCAGATATTATAAAACCCGGTGCAATAGCGTTACTGCGAATATTTCTGGAAGCTAATTCTTTTGCAATTGATTTTGTGAACCCTATAATTCCGGCCTTTGAAGCTGAATAATTTGCCTGGCCAACATTTCCTGAAATACCTACTACTGAGCTCATGTTAATTATACTTCCGCTTTTTTGTTTAAGCATCGTATTTTGAACTGCTTTAGTAAAATTAAAAACCGATTTCAAATTGACATTTATTACTGCGTCCCATTGTTCTTCTGTCATTCGTAAAAGAAGGGCATCTTTAGTAATTCCTGCATTGTTAACCAGAATATCAATCCTGCCAAAATCGGAAATAATTTGGTTTACTACGGTTTGCGTTTCATTAAAATTTGCCGCATTTGAAAAATATGCTTTTGCAATTACCCCTTTGGCATTTAGTTCGGAAAGCATTGATTTTACATTATCGTCATTTATTAAATCTGTTAATGCGATATTAGCACCTTCTCCGGCAAATTTTATTGCTATTGCTTTTCCTATGCCTCTTGCGCCTCCGGTAATTATAGCTGTTTTTCCTTCTAATAATTTCATTTTGTTTGTTTATTTTAAATTTAAATTATCAGCAAAATAAATAAAGTAAATTGTTATAGCAAAATTACTAATAACAATATATTATTTACTTTTACCAATGAACTACCCCGCAGCAGAGCTGCGAGGTATCAAAGAAAATACAACAATGGAGTTTGCATAGCAAACCTATTATTTGATTTTACCCCGTAGCAGAGCTACGAGGAATTCTTTTGATTAAATAAGAATTTGAATCTATTTATTGTTTTATTTTATTCAAAATCTTTAAGATTCATACCAAAATTATTTTATTAACCAAAGCCTTAACATTATTTTATTATAAGATTTTTTATTTTATTTTAGCCTATTCTAAATAACTATTCATGTTTTCAAAATATATTAGGTTTTTTAGGTTATTAAAATTACCAAAAATAAAATTTACTTTATTTTCAGGTAAGGGGCTCAGGTACAGGTTTATTGTATCCGTATTATTTTCAGCATTGATAGTATATTCTGCAATTGGAATTTTTTTATTAAGCCGTATCAGACAGGAAACAATTACTTCAGCTAAAGCAGTTGCCGATAGCTATGCCCGGGAATATTCAAATCTAATGACGGCAGAATTAAACGCTTATCTCAATCAAACAGTCGGCATGGCAGAAGTGTTTCAATCAAATTTGAAATTGCCTTCAAATATAAGACTTGATATTTATAAAAACAGCCTAAAAAGCATTATCGAACACATGCCTGAATTATTGTCGGTATGGTTAAATATACAGCTGTCATCAATTGATAATACTTGGGCATTTGATTATGGCCGGCATCGTTTTACTTATTATTGGGCCGGAAAAGATATTAAACTACAGGAAGATTTCTTAGATACTAAAGGCCATAATAAAGAAGGCGATTATTATAAAATTATGCTGAGCAAGGCTATCGAATTTAGTGAACCATATTATGATACTTACGGATATGATAGCAGCAAATCTATATTAATGACAAGCATTTGTGTCCCGCTTTTCGATAGTAGTAAAAAATTCGTTGGTTTGGCCGGGATTGATTTGGACTTGCATAAACTCGAACCCTTTGCCCAAAGCATAAAGTTGTTTGAAAATAGCTTCTCAATGATAGTATCCAATGGTGGGACAATTATTGTACACAGGGATACTGCAAAGAGTGGAAAACTATTCAAAAATATTTACGATTATGATGACCAATTATTTCACATAACCGCTACGATAAAAAAAGGCAGTGCTATTTCTTATGTTGGAAATATGGATGGTGATGAATATTACATTTCATTTGCACCAATTATTCTGAGCCATAAAACAAAACCTTGGGCAATTGGCGTTGCTGTACCAATGAAAACTATTTTTCATCGATCGAACAGAGCATTGTTGTTTTCTATTATTATTGCAATAATAGGATTGAGCATACTTTTGCTTTTAACATTCTTAATTACAGATAAATTGGTAAAACCTCTTGAAGAAAGCATAAGGTTTGCCAGCGATATTGGCAATGGAAATTTAACGACACATATAGTATATAAAAGAACTGATGAGCTTGGCCAGCTTACGATCGCGTTGGAAAACATGGCAAATAAATTGAAAGATATTGTTAAAGGTATTTATGACGGTTCGGAACAACTTACAAACACAGCCAAATCGCTTTCAGGGAGTTCAAAACAATTGCTGACTGCTTCTTATCATCAATATGATACATCGGATAAAGTTAATAAATCTATTCAAATCATGGCTGAACGAATTCATAAGAATTCGGAGCACTTTAAAAATGCAGAGGAAGTTTCAAAAATAACCAGCAAAAAAATAAAGCAAAGCGTTCGATTATCAATAAAAGCTGTAACAAGCATGAATGTTATCTCTGAAAGAATTGGCATTATTAATGATATAGCTTTACAAACAAATATATTAGCTTTGAATGCAGCGGTTGAAGCTGCTCATGCGGGTGTTCACGGTAGAGGATTTGCGGTTGTCGCTTCCGAGGTTAGAAAACTTGCAGAAAGAAGTCAATCTGCTGCTGATGAAATTACATCATTAATTAACCAGTGTCAAATAGATTCAGAAGCTGCCGGAAATATGCTCGATCAAACAATACCCGAAATAGAAAACAGCAGTTCGTTAATTAGCAATATTTTATCATCAAATATTGAACAAAATATAAGTATTGATGAGATTGACATGGCTGTAGGTAATCTTAATGATACAATTAAACAGAATAACAATAATGCTAAAAGAATGGCCGTGTTTTCAGAAGAGATTGAAGCGCAAGTGGCAAAACTAAAAGATTTGATTAATAGATTTAAAATCGATTACCATTAATATTGTTTAAAACAATTTGGGCGAAAAATCATCTAATCTCCCATTCAATGTATCAGGTGTTTTTTTATTGCTGTCTCCATAAATAACCGGCATCCTTTTTTTAGTGTTATGAATTTTGGTCAAATATTTATATTCAATATTGGAAAAACAGACACCTTGAAAATATAACAAATGCCTGTCTTCGTATTCAACTTATTTTAATTAATATATTTTCCAATTCTATTAAAAGTGCTAATTTTATCGAATCTTAAACCGTTGCAGTTTATTAAAGTAATGGCAAAAAATAAGCTTCTCATAAATAAATTATATTTAATTATTTTTTTCTTTTTTATATTTTTTGCCAATTCATTTTCACAGTTTTGTTTCGTTTCATTTATTGGAGAGGATTGTTTAACAAATGAAATAGTACCTCTGGATAAATTATCAATAAAGGAATTAACCTCAAATAGAGAAAAAACTGTAATAGAAACAACTTTATACCTCGATACAATTTTTACGGATATTGGTAAAAATGCAAATAAGCAAGATAAAATTACATATTCTTTAAACTGTCCTAATTTATTTGAAACTTCAACTAATTTTAGTTTAAATAATCCTATAAATTCTGAAATTTCTATATCGCTCTATGATATTATGGGGAAAAAAATTGCAACCCATTGCAACAACTATCCTGCTGGAATTATATTATTCAAACTTGAAACCGGCTACATACCGCCAGGTGTATATATTCTGGTAGCTGAAAATAAATTAGAAAAAGCAGTTGCTAAAACAGTTAAAATTGGTAATTGTAGTTCAGAACCAGCTAAGATAAAATTTTTAGAAACCAGAAATATTGGAAATGCCAGGTTAAAAAGCAACCTAAGTTATAGGGTAATTGCGTTATCAAAGAATTATGAACCAGACACAATATTTATTGGAATTAATAATTGTAACAAAGTATTTAAATTCCAATTGAAAAAATCGGAATTAATGATACCTTAAAAAGACAATTCATTTTTTCAGTTTAATTCTTGTAGCTCCCGATAACGCATCAATATCAACTGTAGTATCGAATGTTGCTTTTTTAGGCTTGGTGTAAGCAAGGTCCCTTAACTCCAAAGCCGACTTCTGGATTTTCCCATTTACAAGCTCCGGGAGGTTATAATTTTTAAGAAAAGTATCATAAAACAAAGGATCCCTTTGCGGAATAACAAAAGGCTTTGAAGTATTGCCGTTTTCATCAATGTAGCTGATAAATGGCCTGGCATAAAGTCCATCAAGCCTCCTGCTTGCAAATACAAACCATCTGTTGGTAATTGACCAGCTATGATAGCTCTCGGAATATTCACTGTTTACATTCATTTTATGATATTCCCTTGTAGCTAAATTCATTAAATATAAATCCGAACTCTGATGATGTATGTTAAAATATCCGTATTTCGACATACAAAACATCAAAAATTTACCATCGGGCGAAATTTTAGGAAATGATATGCTTAATCCTGTTTTTTTTGAAGTTAAAACAGTGTCTACATCACCCCAGGTGTTAGTAGCAATATCGTAGCTTATCCGGCACAAATCGTATTTTCCAAAAAATCTTATATCCTCGGTTTTAGCTTCCGGGGCGCTGATATAGTAAAGCCATTTTCCATCGGGCGACCAGGTTGGCAAATTTTCCCTGTTTTTTGTCGATATTTTTGGCGAAGTGGTAACTGTATTTGTTTCTATATTATACAGAATTAAATCTGAAGCTTTGTCTGTAACTTCAATCCGGCTGGATTTGGTCGAAGCAAAATTTTGTCCGATAATGTTTGTTGAAAAAGCTATTAATTTTCCACTTGGATGCCATGATGGATATACGCCGGCCGACATCGTATAATCAGTGCCGGTATTTATTTTAATTGCCGAAGCTCCATTAATTAATATTGTTCCGGGATTGATTTTTCGGATGTGCAACATCATTTTTTGAGGATTATTTAAACAAAATGAATGACAGTTCACACAAGCGTCGCCAATTGATGAACTAAGTATTATAGGCGATTCGTCAAAATTTTCAAGGTTTCTTTGATATAAACCCATTTGAAACCAATACTCATAACCGGCATTTATTAATCGATAAGCAAGGTGATTATCAATTGCTATATTAGCTACACTATTTGTAATTCTTGCATATTTGAACCATTTGTTTTCTTCATTTCTTATATATACCTGGAAATAAATTTCACTGCCTGTATTTGCTTTGAGTAGCCTATGCCATTTTTTTAAATTAATTTGAACAGTTGGTTTATTTGATTTAATAACAATCTGGCTGCCTTGTTTTCCGAAAATTTCTACATAATAAGCATTTCCCTTTTCATTTATAAAAAAGTTCAACGGCGCAATATTTGTAGGCAATATTAAATTAATATAATCTGGAGTAATTGATGGTAAACGGTTCAGGGAAGTATACTCCTTAATATTTATTTTTGTGCATGTTGTTACAAGTAACAAAGTAGCGGTTAATATAATTAGTGACTTTATTTTATACATAGCTCAGATTATTTTATGTTTTTATTGTTTCTTATTTTCTTTGCTTTGCGAGGGCTTCATGTAAATTAAATAATACCAATAAGTATCGCGATACAAATTTTTTAGTTGATTTTGTGCTGCATATATATTTCCATTGTACTGCCTTAAAATGTCTGAAAAATTTTGCATATTGTTTAATGTAGTTGAACTAAAAAAACTTTGTGATAAATCAATTGGTTTATCTTTTTTAGTTTGTTTGTAAAACAATAAACCTTCCTCGAAAATTTTAGGCATTTTTTAATATCCAAACACAGGGGTATGAGGGAAAATACGGTAAAAATTATCCAAGTCCTGATTTAGCAAATAATATGTTGTTAAATATTCGAACGCCATTTTATTCTTATAGTTTTTCTTCATTAAAAGATATAGGTTATCATCCATATGAAAATACATCAGGCCGCTATCGGGCGACAAATCTCTTTTTATCCTTATAAATTCATCATTCGCAATTTTTGCTGAATCTGATATAAATTCCCGGCATCTTTTCACCCAATTTCTATAAAGAAAATTTTCATCAAGGACCTTTAAAAATTTATCAGTCAATTTATAATCGGCCATTATTATTGAATTTATTATCAATCTTTTTAATATCCTGGGATTATATGGCATAAGGGTTTGGGCTTCGAAAGCCCAATGTTGCGACTGGCCTATGAATCCTAAATCGAAATAAATGTCGGAGCAAGGAATAGCTTTTTTTTCACCTTCTTCTATATTATCAGGAAACAATCCATCAGAACCATATAATTGAGGATATTTAAATATTTTTTCCGTTAACTCGCCGGTATGATAAAGTGCGCGGTTAAAATCCCTTGTAATTTGCGCATCATAAACTGGGGATGTTACTGCGTTTTTAATAACTTCATCCCAATCTTCGCGTTCAGTATAATAATCTGAAAGCAACACATATTTATTGCTCCTATTGAATGATAAAATCAAGCACGATGTTAGTACTATTAAAAACACAAATTGAATAATTATAAAAGTGTTCTCTTTTTTTAAGAATGATAAAATGTTATTATAAGGATGGCTTATCTTATTTTGTTTAAAATTATTTTCTGATGAATTATTTTTAGTTTTAAAAATAGCATAAACAAGAAGCAAAACAGGCAAGTATCCAAATAAAAAATAAAAATTGTCAGTGTAGTGATATTTGAGCATTATTGACGATCCCGGTAAAATGTAATGATAAACATCGACAATAGATATATTAAAAATAAACTTATAAGCTACATAAGGGATAATTGCAGCAAATAGGATGAAAATTATTCCAGCTATAAAAAATTTAATATCATGTCCCGAACTAAAAAGTAAAATAACTGCACATAATGAAAATAATAAAAACGATAGGCTTCCAGCAATACAATACAATACAATGCTTAAAATAAAATAACTCAAAACTTTTAATGTGAACTTATTCAATATTTTTTGAAATATATTCAACCCAATAATTACAAATAAAAGTCTGGTTAATACAGAAAAAGGGAAATTATAGTTATTAATAAGCCATAAAATAATTATGACCGGAAGAAATTGTAAAAAAAACGTAAGAGATGGTTTTAAATTTAGCTTCTTTATTAATATTATAGTAGAAAAAGCAATTGTCCATAATAATAAAATAATAATCAGGGCGCCCAACCAATTAAAGTAAAAAAATTGCATAAGAAATAACGATAAATAATCGGCTAATCCTCCCGGATAATAAGCTAGCTGATGAAGATAGTCAGAGCTATTTAAAAATGCAGGCTGCTGTGCCTGGTAGAATAAAACCGGTTTGACAATAATAACCAGATAAAAAAAGATAAACAGCAGATATATCAAAAATAAAAAGGAAGTTGTGTTTATTTTAATTTTATTTATCATAATTAATAATTTAAAAACAACCAAATATATTTCAGAAATACTAATTGTTAAAGACTGTAAAAATAAAAATACAAATACAATAATAAGTTATAATATTCTAAAAAACACTTTGCTTTATCAATTTAGTAATAACATGGCCTAAAAATTAATAGTCCTTTTTAATAAAAGGCAGTTTAAAATTATAAAGTTTTTGCATTAGTATTTAATTAACTGGCATTTTTTGTTAGTTTTTAACTTTTTAATTAAAATATCATTAAAAAGGTTGAATTATAAAAACCTAAGGTTTTTGAGTTATATTATTTGTTAAAATTTTATTTTTTTATAAGAAACAACATGTAAAACTATGCGTGCATATATATTTTTTATACATTTAATGGTTAATATTTTAAAAATTTTATAAATTGATAACCAATAGATTGAGTATGAAAGTTAGATATATTGCATTATTAGTAATATCATTTTATTTTATAGATACCTATTGTCAGAAATATGTTAACAGTCAGTTTACATTATTTTCATACACTTTTAGTATTGATGCAAAAGTTAAAAATGAATTAAATCCTTTAGCAAATTTTGTAAAGTACAATCCTGAAAAAAAACAAGATAAAATTGAAGGAATGTTAATTCATTCCCTATTTACTATGATTAGCAATGTTCTAAATGATTCGTTGGGGATATACATTCTTCCGGCAAATAGTTTATCAAATGAAGCAAAATACAATGCATACGGATATCCTGATATATCTATTCAAAGAGCTTTAAAGTTGGCAGATACAAAATATTATTTAAAAATAAATGCGTCATTAGAAAATGATTTAAGTGACAAAAAGGGAAAGAAAACACCAGAAGATGTTTTCAAACCTAAATTGACTGTAAAAATTGACATTTACAATAAAGACGGGTATCTTCCAATACAAACATCGGAAAGTGTTGCTGTTGCTAATGAACCAATTAATGTAACCCCGGAATTTTTAGCAGGCATGAATTTTATAGACAATTCAATTGTAGAAAAAGGAGGCAAAGAAACATTGAAAGATATTTATATAAAAGCTATAAAAGAATCGGTATTAAAAATCAAACATAAGACAAACAAATAGCTGGGGATTATATTCATCATTATATTATAGGAAATAATACATATAATCATTATTTTAATTTCATCTAACAAATAAAAATTCAAATATGCAAGTGTAATATTATAATTAAATTTTATTTATTTATAATATTGACTATAAAACAAACAAACCATGATAATTACTTTATCATTTTACTAAATTTCTTTAAATTTTTATATAATTACTGTATTTGGCTCAGCATTAATAAAAGTATCTTTTATAATAATTAAGAACTTTGCAATAATACTATCATTTTGATTTTTAAAATTATTTGATACATGAAAAAATACAGGGTAATTGGCGTAATGTCAGGCTCATCCCTTGATGGGCTTGATATAGCCCTGTGTGAATTTGAAAAATCCGATGATAGTTGGAAGAGCAATATCTGCGATGCTGCAACTATTAATTATTCACAAGAATGGAAAGACCGGCTTTGGAATGCATATCATCTTTCCGGGTACGACTTAACTAAATTAGACCTTGAATACGGATATTATATTGGCCATAATATTAAAAGTTTTATTAAATCGCAAAAAAGTAAAATTGATTTTATTTCATCTCACGGACATACAGTTTTTCATAATCCAGATGATAAATTAACATTACAAATTGGCAATGGATCCGCTATTACGGCAATAACCTGCATTACAACAATATGCAATTTCAGGGTACTTGATGTTGCTTTAAATGGTCAGGGTTCACCGCTTGTGCCAATAGGCGATATGTTACTTTTTAACGATTATGATTATTGTTTGAATTTAGGTGGATTTGCAAATGTATCCTACGATTGGTACCGTAAAAGATTTGCATACGATATTTGTCCGGTTAATTTTATTATCAATTATGTTTCAAAACAATTGGGACTTGAATTTGATGAAGATGGTAATGAAGCTGCAAAAGGGCAATTTCAGGAGAAGCTATATAAATCATTAAATCAATTACCATATTATAAACAAGAAGCGCCAAAATCACTAAGCAGGGAATGGGTTGAAAATCAATTTCTACCCGTTTTAGATAAATTTCAATATTCAATACATGATAAATTAAGAACTATATATGAACATATCGCATTTCAATTATCACGTTCTTTTACCGGCTCAACTTCAAAAAAAATATTTATTACTGGCGGTGGCACACATAATAAATTTTTAATAAAACTGCTAAATAAACATATAAACCATAAAATCATTATTCCGGATAAACTAATAGTTGATTATAAAGAAGCTTTTGTTTTTGCATTTTTAGGCGTTCTAAGAATGAGGGAAGAAAATAATTGTCTTGCATCGGTAACAGGCGCAACGCATGACAATATAGGAGGAGTTATATTTAAGATTTAATAATAGTAAACCATTCCATTTATTTATATTAGGTTTAATTAAATTTATTATTATGAACTCAAAACACAAACTTGGAAAACAAGCTGCTACATATGATAAGCGCGATCTTCAATTCGCTTATTATCGTACAAAAATTACATTACCAAAACCACCAAAAAATTTTGGTCATGAAAAACTTATTGGCGCTAACGATTGGCTAATGCTGGGAAATGGCCCGGATAATACTGTATCACCAGGATTTGAAGGAGCTGGCGATTGTGTCTTTGCAGGTGGAGACCATGAAACTATGCTATGGTCAATAGAAGGAGGAAAACCAGCCAAATTTGCAGGAAACAATACAATATCAGATTATTCTGCCGTTACAGGTTACAGGTTACACTCCAAACGATCCTAAAACTGACAAAGGAACAGATGTACGTAAAGCAATGAAATATCGTAAAAGCACCGGTTTAATAGATGCAAATAGCAATAGGCATAAAATTGGAGCTTATCTTGCATTAGAACCAGGCAACACCGACCATTTGCTTGCAGCCCTTTACCTTTTTGGGGCCGTAGGCATAGGCATTCAGTTTCCTAACTCTGCTATGGATCAGTTCAATGCAGGCAAACCGTGGAGTGTTGTGCAAGGCGCTCAAATTGAAGGTGGCCATTATATCCCACTTGTGGCACACCGCACTTATCTCGAATGCGTTACATGGGGGCGTATTCAATATATGACAATGCAGTTTTATCAAAAATATTGCGATGAAGCATGGGCTATCTTATCTCCTGAAATGCTTAATGCTGGTAAATCGCCTGAAGGTTTTGACCTTAAACAACTTCAAGCTGATTTGATTGCGCTTTAAATTATTTGCTCACTTCAATAAAATACTCAAAAGCTGAACAATAATTTGTAGATTTGATTTGATTGTTGATATAATAGAAAGTGAAAATAAAGTTCGAATAAATTTATGAATTTTAGTTTGTAGAAAAGGGGGAAATTCTTTCAAAGAATTTCACCTTTTTTCTCAAACTAAACTAACTAACTAAACTAATTAACTAACTAAACTATGAAAACGATTCTTAAAATAAAATTATCTATTCCAATTTTTTTTGTTTCGTAAAAACAAAAAAAATATGCTAAACCTTATAAAATAAACCACAGTTTTAAAGAACTCCAATTATTAAATCTGATATATTCATATTTTAAAAAGAAGGCGCAAAAATATAAAACTTAATTTATAGATTATAAAAATTAAATGATTTTTTTAAACTTTTCTATAAAGTGAAGTTTTATAGTGATAAAATAGCTTAAAAGTATTGTGAAAATGATTTTTTGCAAATTGAATATTATTACAGCTAATAATACCATTAATATATTCTCAGTTACAATTTATTTCACTTTATCTCAATTAGGTTAAAATAAATATAATTAACGTGAGTTCGATGTATAAGATATTTAAAATATGACTGTTGCGTTATTCCCCCTTGGCGAAGGGGGTAGGGGGATTGGATTCTTATTTGCTAAATTGCCAAAAAATATCAATCCCCCTGCCCCCTTTTCAAAGGGGGACTTGCTTTGTTCTTGATTATATGAAATTTACACATATATTATATCGAACTCACGTTAATTAGATTATTCCATTCAAAGTTCTCAATTTTAACAGATAACAAAATTTGTTTTATGTAAACAATAATTTATAAATCTAATATTTCTTATTTTAGCAATTAATTATAAGTATTGCATGCTTGTTTTTGGTTAAAAAGTAACTATGTTAAAGATGTATAAAACAAAATACATTTATCTAATATTCTTTGTCGTTAGCGGCTTGTTTATTAATTCTTGTCATGGGAATCTGACTATTAAGTGGTGGTCGAGTAATCCCAAAAAGCAATGGGATGAACAAAGGAATGTACTTCTTCAACAATATGATTCAACGGAAAAAATAGATGCTGAAGTTTTTACTGATAGTATTGAACAGAGAATTGATGGTTTCGGTGGTTGCTTTGACGAATTAGGGTGGGACGCATTATCCTCGCTCAATGAAAAAAGCCGTAATAAAGTTATTAGTATGCTCTTTGATTCAAAGAATGGACTGGGGTTTAATATCTGCCGAATGCCAATTGGCGCCAATGATTTTGCAAGAAATTTTTATTCTTTAGATGACTCTGTAAATGATTATTCTTTAGATTATTTCAATATTGAACGCGATAAAGAAATGCTTATCCCGTATATTAAAGCCGCTATGCATTATCAGAAGCGACTGAAAATATGGGGCGTTCCATGGACGCCACCTGTATGGATGAAAAATAACAGGAACTATGCTTGTTTGCAATCAAAGAAAAACAAATTTAATAATGAATTAAGCAAAAATAAAAGTTCTAATCAGATATTGTTTAATGACACCATATTAAAAGTTTATGCAAAGTATTTTGAAAAATATATCAAAGCTTATGAAGAAGAAAATATTCATATCAATGCAGTGTATATACAAAATGAATTTAGTTCATGCATGGCGTCTCCAAGTTGCACTTGGAAACCTTCTTCAATTGCAAAATTTATAATAAATTATTTGGGGCCAAGGTTAGAAAAAGACAGGATAAAAACTGAGATATGGTTTGGAACAATTGACAAACCGTTATCTGACACTATTAATTCAATTTTAGAAAATAACACTTGTCGACACTATTTTAAAGGACTGGGCTTTAATAATAATTCAATTGAAATAATTGCCCCTCTCCATTCAAAATTCAATGATTTAAAGTTGATGCAAATTGAAAATGAAAACAACGAAGACATTGATGATTGGCAAACAGTTATTAATACATTTTACGAAATGAAATTAGGTTTCAATTCGGGAATAAATTCTTATACATATAATAATATGGTATCAGCTGCATCTGATTTAAGCAATTGGGGTAAAAAACAAAATTCTTTAATAACAATTGATTCAAATACAAAAAATATAATTTTAAATCCGGAATATTTCCTTTTTAAGCATTTCTCGTACTTTATTATGCCAGGTTCTTCAAAAGTGCTGACTAAAGGAAAGTATAGTGATATTTTAGCTTTCGTAACCCCCGATAATAACTTAATAATTATTGCTGCTAATGTTTCTCAAATTCCAAAATTAATAAGAATAAAAGTCGGAAATAAAATAATTGAAACGGTAATTTCTAAAAATTCCATTAACTCATTTGTTTATTTTAATGCAGTTTGAAAATAGAATATATGAAGCATCAAAGTTTTATAATATTTTTTATAGTTTTTTTTACAATCTACTTTTCAGTAAATTACTATATTTTTAGCAAAGGTTGGCAGGCGTTGCCTAATATTCATTGGTTAAAAATTACATATTCATTTATTTTTCTCTTGCTCTCATTTGCATTTATTCTCGGAAGATTTATTGAAAACACATCATTACATGCTTTAACTAATATGTTAATTTGGGTTGGGGCTTTTTGGTTAGGAGCTGTTGTGTACTTTTTAATGGCAGCTATAATTTGTGATTTAATTAGATTAGTAAATATTTTGTTTCATTTCATGCCACTTCCGGGATCAATTGCACATAATTACTTAAAAATAATCTCACTTTTAACTTCAATTATTTTTGTATCTGTATTATTAATTGTAGGCCATATCATTGCTGTACATCCAGATATTAAACATTTAGAAATAAAATTGTCAAAGAAAATATTAAACAATGACCAAATTAAAATAGCAGCGGTGTCCGACATTCACCTTGGCATATTAGTGGGTAAGGAAAGGTTGAATAAATTGGTTAAGCTGGTCAATAGCCAAAATCCCGATATAATTATTCTCGCAGGCAATATCCTTGATGAAGTACAGTCTCCAATTTTGCGTGAAAATATTGGTAAGCCTCTGTTAAATCTTGCATGCACCTATGGGAATATATGCAATTACCGGCAATCATGAATATATTGGCGGAGTTTCACGCGCGGTTAAATATATCGAATCGCTAAAAATAAAGCTGTTAAGGGATACAGCAGTCGAAGTAAATGGGAAGCTGATACTTATTGGCCGCGAAGATAGGGACATAAAACGTTTTAAAGGCTTGCAGCGTAAAAACTTAAAAGATATCTTGGCGGGAGTTGATCTTTCAAAACCCTTAATTTTGCTTGACCATCAGCCATTCAATTTACAGGAAGCTGCAAATTATAATATCGATTTGCAATTATCCGGGCATACACATGCCGGACAACTATGGCCGTTTACTTATTTAACAAAGGCAATATATGAATTGGATTGGGGTTATAAGGTAAAAGGAAATACGCATTATTATGTTTCGTCGGGTTATGGCACTTGGGGACCGCCTGTTCGAATCGGGAGTAAACCTGAAATTGTGATTATTACATTGAAATCAAAATAGCTTATGTTCTATATTCAAAAAATTATACGAACAAATTCAAAACCATAACCCCAGTAATTCCGACAACACCAACAATTGTTTCCATTAAAGACCATGAACGGATAGTATCCCTGATGCTCAGGTTAAAATATTCTTTAAACATCCAGAACCCGGAATCATTTACGTGCGATAACATAAGGCTTCCTGCTCCAATTGCAAGCACCATGAGATTTGGATTTATATTGCCACTTTGTACCAGCGGGGCTACAATACTTCCAGCTGTTAAGCCGGCAACAGTTGCAGAACCCACACAAACACGGATTACAGTAGCAATCATCCAACCTAAAAGCAAAGGATTGATATGCAAAACTTTTAAATATTCCGCAATTTGATTATTTATACCGCTATCGGTTAATATTTGTTTTAACGCTCCTGCGCCAGCAACAATAAATAATATGAGCGCAATATCTTTAACTGCTTCGGAATATATTGTCATTATAACTTTCAAACCCTTGCCCAATGCAATTCCTAATGAAAATGTAACAACAATTAAAGAAATCAACATTACAGAAACAGGATCCGATAAAAATGAAAATATGCTTTGCAAATGTTTGTTCATTACCAATAAATAAGGCAACAAAACTGAGATTGACAATAAAATGACCGGTAAAAGAGATGAGATAAAGCTATTAGCTGTGCCAGGCAATTCATTATCCGGGATTTCCTTCGGAGTAAATATTTTTAAAGGAACGCTTTGAACATTTTTTAATGTTTTTGAAAAAACAGGTCCTGCAATTATTATTGTAGGAATAGCCACCATCATTCCATACATTAACGTTAATCCCATATTTGCATGGAGCATCGGGATAATTGCTGTCGGTGAAGGATGGGGCGGCAAAAACCATGAGTTACGGATAATGCCGCAAGCATTGGCAGGCCAACATATACTGCCGGTAGTTTTGATTGATAAGCTACCGAAAAAATCAGTGGCACCAATAATACAAAACCCACATTATAGAATAATGGAATACCAACAACAAAACCAGTAATCATTAAAGCCCACTGTATATATTTTCTTCCAAAAATTTTTATTAATGCAGTTGTGATTTTTTGCGCCGCGCCACATTCAGCTACAAATTTGCCAAACATCGCTCCCAAGCATATTATTACAGCTAATGAACCCAGCATACTGCCAATGCCTTTTTCAATTGACTTAGGCAATTTATCTACTGGAATTCCCAATAATATTCCTGCAAATATTGAAATAAGTAGAAACGCAAGAAATGGATTTAGCTTACCCCAGGTTATTAGTAAAACCAATAATGCTATACTAATTGATACGACTAACATTTTATCGCTTATTTAATACGCCCGAATGTATAACATTATTTTCATTTTTATAATTAAAATTTTTGTTTGTCAATTAATTTTTCCCAACTACTAAATTAACTTTAAAATAATTTTTCCCCTTCCGTGTCCTTTCTTACTTAGCTCTTCAGCATTGGCTGCTTCAGAAAATGAAAATATTTTTCTTATCACAGGTTTAATTACATTGTTATTTAAAAGTTGTTGAATTTGATTAATGCCTTCCTGGCTTATTCCCCTGTTCCTGAAAAATGCATTAACCCCATACCTGGCAGCCATATCGTTTGATGGTGGCGATACAATTGAAACCAATGTGCCGCCTTTCTTTAAAATTTTCCAGGATTGGTTTTGGGTTTCCACGCCAACGGTGTCAAGAACAACATCTACCTCACCATAAAAGTTTTCAAGCGAAACCGATTTATAGTCGATTGCTTTATCAGCGCCTAAGTGCTTTACAAACTCAACATTTTCTGCCCAAGTTGTGGAAATTACAAACGCTCCTTTCCATTTTGCCAGTTGAATTGCAAATGTGCCAACGCTTCCAGCTCCGCCATGTATCAATATGGTTTGACCAGCCTTTAACCCGGCAATATCAAAAAGGCATGACCACGATGTTTGAGAACCTACAGGAACTGCGGCGGCTTCTTCAAAAGTCAAATGCGAAGGCATATGGAAAATTAAATCTTCGGATGCTAACGAATATTCTGCATAGCTACCTGATACGTTTCCATAAACGCTTTGCCCTATTAGAAACTTTGTTACCTCAGTCCCAATAGCAATAACTTTTCCGGCAGCTTCTAACCCGGGAATGTAAGGCAAAGAAATTTGAAAAGTATCTTTAAAATAACCTTCCCTTAATTTCCAATCGTATGGATTTACAAGCTGCCGCATGAATTTGAACCAGCACCTGGTTTGTTTCCGGTTGGGGTATCGGCAGTAATTCATGAATTAATTGTTCCGGCCCGCCAAAGTTATAAACCCTTATGGCTTGCATCATTTTTTTATTATTTTCTTTTAACATTTGTTTAAAATTTTTATTCAGTTTAACTTTTATTTCGTTTTATATTATTTCTTATCGCAATCCAAAATAGCCTGATTGTAAATAAGCTTAATTTAGCTTTAAACAAATAACTAAATTATTGGTTTTTATTAATAACTAATTTTTAATTTTGTAATTGAAGAAATTATTTTTTATTCATAAAATATCAGGCAATCGCAATAAAATATTCATTAGATATTATATAGATTAAAAAATTAATAAGTTCTTTTACATATATTTGTAACCCATAGACACAATAACTATGGGATTAAAAGTTGACAAAGTAAGAAGGAATCCCGTTCAATTTCTTAGCCTCACAGGGTTTAATCCAGATGAGTTTGATGAATTGGCATTAGAATTCCGAAATGAATGGGAACAATATTCCAATCATTTCACTTTAGAAGGAAAACCTCGACAACGAATAGCATTACCTAAATCAACAAGTGTTTTACCGGGCGTTCAGGACAAATTATTGTTTATATTAGTGTACCTAAAAACGTTTCCTTTACAAGAACTTCAGGCTGCTACTTTTTCGATGAACCAACCTCAAGCCAATTTTTGGGTACATCTTTTAAGCCCAATTCTTGGCAAAACTCTTAAAAGGCTTAAAGAAATACCTGAACGAAACAATCAAAAGCTGGAACAGCTATTGAAAGATTGCCCTGACATATTGCTTGATGGAGTAGAAAGGAGTATTCAACGGCCACTAAATGCTGAGCAGCAACAAGACTGCTACAGTGGTAAAAAAAACTCATAGTGTCAAGAACAACATTCTTTCACTGCCCGATCGCCGAATTTTGTTCCTGAGCCGAACCTACAATGGTAGCGTACACGATAAGAAAATTTGTGACGACCAGCCGCTAACCTTTCCAAAAGGAATAAACTTGTGGCAAGATACTGGCTTTGTAGGTCACTATCCTGAAGGAGTCAATATCCGAATGCCAAGCAAAAAGCCCAAAGGCAAGGAGTTGTCTAAAGAACAAAAACAGAAGAACCGGGAAATATCCAGGTTTAGGGTACTTGTCGAACACGCTATATGCGGAGCTAAGCGTTGCCGAATTATCAAAGAACGTTTACGTTGTCACAAGTTTGAATTCGATGATCTGATAATGGAACTCGCTTGTGGGTTACATAATTTTAGAATAACTATGAAATGTGTCGCATAAATCAATTAATCTATATAATGTCTATTAAAATTTTATATTTATGAAGAACTTAATTTTAAATATTATAGCTATGGCAGCAATATTTTTAAACATGAATGGCCAAAGCCAATTTGAAAAAGACGAATTTCAAACACCATCAGGTAAGTTAACAATTTATTTTATCGGCCACGCTTCATTAATGTTTGAAATCAACAACAAAATTATTTATGCCGACCCTGTTAGCAAATATGCCGATTTTAGTAAATTCCCAAAAGCAGATATTATATTAATAACCCATCATCATGGCGATCATTTGGATATAGCAGCAATTAATGACCTTACAAAAAATGAAACCCAAATTATTCTTACCGGCGCTTCATATGAAACCTTAAAAAAAGGAATCATTATGAAAAATGGTCATGTTAAAAATATTGATGGCTTTGAAATTGAAGCTGTGCCTGCATATAACGTTACCGAAGGCCGGAATATTTATCACCCGAAAGGAAGGGATAATGGATATGTGATTACTTTGGACGATAAAAGGATATACATAGCCGGCGATACTGAAAATATTCCTGAAATGTCGTCCCTGAAAAATATCGACATTGCATTTTTACCAATGAACCAGCCCTACACAATGCTCCCGGAACAGGTTGCTGAAGCTGCCAACAGGTTTAATCCGAAAATACTTTACCCTTATCATACCGGGGATACGGACGTTTCAAAACTAAAACCGCTTTTGGCATATAATAAAAATATTGAAGTGAGAATTAAGCCTATGAAATGATTTATTAAAATTTCATATTTCAAGTTTCAAATTTCAAATTGTCCATTGCACTCCAAGATATGAAATAAATTCATTTCCGGGAGTAATTATATTATGGCCAAATGAAAACAGGATGTGGAATTTTTCACTAAAATTCAAAAACCCGCCAAAATTAAATCCTAAAAAATTATTAGCTTCATTTGTATCTGAAGAATGGTAGAAAATTTCGCCGCCTAAAGTTAATGTTTTTGAAAAATCATATTGAAATTCCCATCCTGTAAAAATCCAGTTTCTGTTTTGCGCCCCCGGATTGATCCAATAGCCCAGGCCACCATAAGAAGCCAATTTATTCCATGATTTCTGTAACCATAAAGGCAAATAAACCTGCGGTTTATTATTGCCAAAATTGCTATTTGAAATGGTTGGTATTTCAATAATTGGAAAAACCCCTATTTGAGGCATGGCTTCACTTTCTTTTACGAACCTGTATTTAATGCCAAATTCCGTATTCTCATATCCGTAAGAAAAATGCTGTTGGGGATTATAATTGTAATTAAATGGCAATAAAAGATGCAACTGCATATTTGGAATTACTCCATAATTTGTTTCGAAATGAGGAAAGGTGCCTGAAAATAAATTAGGTTGAATTGTATGAATGCTTAAAATGTAAAATTCCCAATGCCGATATTCCACCGGTTCAGGATCATCAGTATTAAACGGGGGACCGGCAATTAATTTGTTATTTATTGCAACAAAAATTATTAATAAATATGCAATAACCTTATTCCTGCTGAAAAACATGTATTTTCAAATTACTTCAATAAAATTCTCTTAAAGAATATTACATATTAAACAGCAATTTCAGAAAACTGTTAATTCTATTTATTGAAAATTATTAGTGATAGTTTGATGCAAGTTTGTATTTAAATGAACTACCCCGCAGCAGAGCTGGGAGGTATCAAAAAAAATACAACAATGGAGTTTGCATAGCAAACCTATTATTTGATTTTACCCCGTAGCAGAGCTACGAGGAATTCTTTTGATTAAATTATTTGAAAATAAAAAAGCTGCACAAAGCAGCTTTTTTATTATAATACAAACAGCTAATATTCATCTGCCCTAAAACCAGTCCGGCGAACACCTGAAATTATATACGTTTGGCCCCCACCATCAGTAAAACCGATTTGCATATATATGCTATCGGATACATTTCCTCCTTTGGTTATTCCACCTTTTAATATTACCTTACCTTTTTTAATTGCTACATTTATAGGATAATATTGATTAAGGGTAGAATCAACTGCAAATGTTTTAGTCTTTACATTACAGGCAGCTCTTACTTTAAAATCCCATATATTTCCCAAATCATCTACCCAAACAGAGTCAGGTGTATTTGAAGAAGTATTATAAGTTAAAAGCTTAGTGTAATTTACTAAAGTATTTCCACCGGTATCTTTTAATGTAACCCACCATTCTCCTGAAACAGGATAAGTAGTAGAAGTTTGTATAACCGGATTGTCGTATTTCTGACAGGAATAAATAATAATTCCTAAGGCCAGAAAGGCTAATATTTTAAAAAATTTATTTTTTCTCATAATTTTAAAAATTAAAATTTTACAAACCTTTTATTGTTTAACAAAGTATCTGGTGCTTGTACCAAAATTTCCATTAATTACAACCCATTCTAATCCGGTGGCATCAATTTCTCCATTTATGCATTGCAACATTCCTGCACTGGTTTGCTGCAAAGGAACAATTATGGTGGAGTCCGTAGTATTAAAGAAATATGCTTTAATTTGAAAAGTTGGGGCACCTCCAATATCGTTATCTAAATATACACCATCAGCAATTTTAGTAACAGTTATTGTATCGTTTTTTATTTCTCTTACATATTTTCCTGAAAGATCTCTTGCCGCTGCATCAGGTGAAATTACACCAACATATCGATAAGTTACATTAGAAAATCCTTCCGGATTTGTAGAAGTATAAGTTAAAGTGTAAACTCCCGGAGTTATAGTATCAACAGACCCTGTTATCAGTACAGGCCAATTTTTACCATCAAGAAGTGCTGTAACGCCAGGGTCGGTGAATGACCCTCCAGCGTGTACTGACATAAATTGATCGCCATTGTAAGTAAATACAGGATAATATGTAATTGTGGACACATTTTCCGAGTCCTTCTTACAACTTGCCATAAAAATAATGGAGGTTATGACAAGCAAGTTTATTATATATGTTATTTTTCTCATATTTATTAGCATTTTAATGATTATTTTGAATTTGGATTCATGTCCCACCAAACTGGTGTTGATATAGGAACTTGTGCCGGAGTATTTTTATTACGGTCTTTTTCATGATCTGTAAAAATTAACCGTTTAGGAAAAAATTGATTTGCGGCATGCAAAGGTAATGTCCATTGTCCCGGAACATAAGCAGCATCGGATGCGGCAACTGGGCTTGCTTTGGGATAATGCGTACGTGTATGTTCTATATAAGCTTCTATACCATGTGAACCTGCCATGGATGCCCATTTCTGGACAATAATCTGCTCCAATTGCGCTTCTGCAGTTGTATCATGAAAAGCATAGTGCCCACCAGGTTGAATATATTTTGAAGCGATTGAATCGGCTATCCCAAATTTAGCGAAAGCACTTACTACCCCATTATCATATGCATCCTTTACATTACCGGTAATATAACCTCTGTTGATTGCTTCAGCCTGTAAGAAATAACTTTCGGCAGTAGTAATAAAATATACAGGATCAGTAGCAGATTGTTTATAAACTGCAAAATAATTCGGAATATTATTAGTGTTAAAGAAATCACCCTGAACTAAAGGAGCATAACCACCTGAACCGGCAATATATAGAGCCGCTATTCTCATGGTATCATTATTCTTTGCTAACCATGAGTACGTGGTATTGCTCATTACCAAATTACCCGTAAAGTTTAATGCCCTAATGTTGTCTTCGTACATTGGGTTGTCCTTTAAGTTTTGAGCAATAAATTGAGTCATGGCAGCATTAGTAGTTAGAAAACCTGCAAAATTAGGATCAGATACGATAGCATTGATTCCATTTTGAGCAACACTATGTCTTGCATAACATTGCCTCAGAAAAATTTTTAACTCGAGCGTGTTTGCAAATTGCTGCCACTTTTTCAAATCTCCACCAAAAAGAAAGTCTTCTCTGCCAGGATTCTTTGATGTAATTGCTGAAAAATCCAATCTCTTAGCCCTTTCTATTTTTGCAATTAATGAATCGTATACAAGTTGTCCTTTATCATAATGAGGGTTAAGATTTGCTAAACCTTGCAGAGCTTCATTGTATGGAATTTGATCATATAAATCAACTAGTACCTGGTAACAATAAGCTTCCATTACAGTACACATAAAAACAAACATCCAATTTTTTTCTGTTTGCGCTAACTCACGAACATATTTAAAATCCTGTAATGCCCCTGCATACAATTCATCCCACTGGCGGTCCATTGTAGAGGCTTTTATATCAAATGCATCCAGATCTTTGTATTGGTTTGCATCATTACTTTGTGTGAAATATTGGCTCCAAAGTCCGCCTAATATAGCATATTGTCCACCAACTACTGCAGCAGCAGATGCAACTGCAGAAGGGAATGTCAAACTATCTGGTGGGGCTGATGGAAGAGTATTTGGACTGTTATTAACATCCAACCATTCCTTACTGCATGATATGCTAAGTATCAGCATAGTAAGTAAAAATAATAAACTAAATATTTTTTTCATAATTATATTTTAAAATTTAAATATTAAAATGATGCCTTCAAGCTAATATTAACCGAACGAACACTGGGACCTCCAAAAAATTCACCAAATTCACCGGCTAAATCGTTTCCAAATGTAGTGGATTCAGGATTGATGAAATTATTGGATTTGGGAGTCCATAATAACAAGTTTCTTCCAACTACCCCTACACTTACACTCTTAACAATAAGGTTTGAAAACCATCTTTCTGGTAATGTATAGTATAAAGATAATTCCCGAAGCTTAACGTACGATCTGTCAATAACATTGCTCCTTTCGGAAACAGGGTTATTAGTTAAGTAATAATAATCCTGCATATTGTTCATTGTAATTGGCGTAGTATTTTCAATGTACACAGGTTTACCATTTGCATCAACTTTGGGCATATTTGTGTTAGGGTCAATAGGTTGTGTAACACTGTTTGGAACAACAAATGGTTGACGGTAATTGTATAAAGTTTGAGTTGCATTACCCACAAAATAAACTAAATTTGATGTTCCGGAATACATTAGACCACCTTGCCTAATATCGAAATTAAAGCTTAAGGATAAATTTTTATATTTAAATGTATTAATGATACCTAAATTATATTTTGGTTGGGTTGTTCCATACTCACCTCTATTTGGAGCTTGCAAAGGCATGCCGTTTGAACTTACTACAATATGACCTTTGCCATCGGTAAGTGGAACGGGACCCTCAATTACACCTATAGGTTCTCCAGGTTTGGCAACGTAATATACGTCATAAGCAGATGTCAGAATTATTTCCTTAGTAGAAGTATCATTTAATGAAACTAATTTTCCACGGTTAATATCCAAATTAAATTGAGCTTCCCATGAAAAATCTTCAATTTTTAGAGGAATAAGTGAAAGCGATAATTCGATCCCTTTATTTTGAATTGTTCCGGCATTTTGCCACTGGGATCTATATCCTGATGAACCAGCTAATGGTATTTCCAATATAACATCGGTTGTTTTTTTATTGTAATAAGCTACATCTATTCCAATTCTATTTTTGAGAAACCTTAAATCAGCTCCAATTTCCCATTCATCAGTAAATTCAGGCTTAAGATTTGGATTGCCCAAAACATCACTAATTGTAAAAGCATTTTGCCCATTTAAAGGAAATTTAATTGAACCAAAATACCAGCCCGTATGATATGGTTCTCGGGATATATGCTGTTTGGGTTTCATATGGATCGGCATCATTACCAGTTCTACCAATACTTGCCCTTAATTTGCCATAAGAAAAAATATTCTTTGTTTCTTCAAAAGCATCTGTAAAAGAAAAACCAGCACTTATTCCTGGATAAAAGTACGAATTATGGTCTGTTGGCAAAGTTGAGGACCAGTCATTTCTTGCAGTAGCAGTTATAAATAAATATTCCTTATAAGAATATTCTGCTTGTGCATAAATTCCATATGTCCTTTTATCATAAGTGCCAATATTATTGACAGGATCATATGTATAGGTATTTGGAATAGAGGAGCTATTTCCTAAATTATAAAAAAAAGGAACAGTTAAATTTGTCACCTGGCTTACTAAAATACTACGGTATCTGTCTACCGCTTCATAACCACCCAGAAAATTTAATTTCATATCATCAAAAAGTTTATTTTCAGATGTAAGGTAGAAATTACTTGTTAAATCTACATTGTGATCGGCTTCTTCTCTATCCATACCATAAACAGGGGCATAGCTGGAATTATAGCCATTAGGATCAGGAATATTTATTGCATTCCAATCTTTTCTTTGTCCGTTTGATACATCAGTCCCTATACGATAGTGAGCAGATAACCAATTAATAAATTCATAATCTATTAAAATATTCCCCAAAATTCTATCTTCATTATAATTGGCTCCGTTTTGATTTAATGAGCGATAAGGGTTGCCGGCATAAGGAGTATAATAATTGTCAAGATTGAAAAATTTATTATTATAATCCTTCATATCGATAATGCTTAGATCGTTTGGTACTTGAAGAATATCACCATAAAGAGTGGCACCATTGGTAGAGCCTGCACCTCCCTGACCAGTTGGGACAAAACTTTGTTTTTTATTGATATAATTTACTGAACCAGTAATGGTAACTCTTTTTCCCTTTGTACTTCCTTTTAAAGATACAGTATTTCTCTTATAGGAATCAACAGGTCCAGGAACAATACCATCTTGGTTTTCATTTGCATAGGAAGCATAAAAGTTAGATTTTTCATTGCCGCCTCTCAAAGATATTGAATTGTTGAATGTTTTACCAATTTCCCAAAAGTCCTGATAATTTGATGGTACTCCATTATATGGTTTTAGCATTTGTGAATTATCAACAACATTGCCCCAAACTCTTAATTTCCCGTCAAATGCAGGAACCCAGCTTCCATTTTGTGTTAAATCTTCAATACCACTCCATCCTTGTCCAAATGTTTCCTGAAACTGAGGAACTCTTAAAATTGAAGAAAAAGTTACATTGCTCGAAAAGTCTAATTGAACATGGTTTGCAGCTTGTCCACTTTTAGTAGTAATTATTACAACTCCGTTTGCTGCCCTTGAACCATACAAAGCACTTGCAGCTGCTCCTTTTAATATAGAAACAGACTCAATATCATCAGGATTAAAATCATTGATACGATTACCAAAATCGACGGATTGACTCGTATTTTGGTCTGTAGTAGTAGCAACCTGATCATTATTCACTGCAATACCATCCACAATAAATAAGGGCTGATTATTATTTGCCCTTAGTGTTGTATATCCACGCAAAATAATTTTTGTAGAGGCACCTGGTGCACCTGAGGCAGAAGACACATTAACACCTGCCACCTTACCTTCTAAAGAATTTAAAACACTACTTTCTTTACTTTTTGAAATTTCATCACTGCTAACTTGGGCTGCCGAATAACCTAAACTTTTTTCAGAACGCCTTATACCCATTGCAGTAACTACTACTTCTTCAAGTCCAACTACTTCGGACTCCATTGCTATATTGATTACTGTTTGCCCGGCAATCGGTACTTCTTTTGTTTTCATTCCCACAAAGCTTATTGTAATCAATTTTGCTTCTGATGGAACATTTAAAGTATAATTACCATCGGCATCAGTAACCGTTACATTGGTTGTTCCTTTAACCATAACAGTTGCGCCCGGTAAAGTACTGCCATCTTCGGCAGAAGTTACTTTACCTTTAATTTGCATTCCCTGCGCTATTAACAGAGGGGAAAATGCAAATAAAAGAAATGCCATTAGAATTGTAAATTTTGCCATAAATGTTAGTTTTTTAGTTTAATTAGTCAATTTTTCGTTCGGTAATATTTTGGTAAATTAGTTAGCATTGACTTTTTTGTGTTTTTTTAGTTTTAAAAAAAAGCGGGTAAGAATGGTTCTGGATTGCAGCGTTTATAATCATTTCCTTTTCTCTTTATTAATATTTCGAAATAATCATTATAAAGTGAATTTAACCATATTTAACAGAAATATACAAAAAATAATCTAATTTCAAAATTTTAATGATATTGCTTTTGCTGTTAAATCTTAGAAAATAATGTAAATTTATTATGATTTATTATCCTGAAAGGAAATAAAATTAAGGATTTGCCGCAATATTAATTTTAAACCATTGGAGTTTAATTGCTATAAAATAGAGATATTTATGTTTAATCAAAAGAATTCCTCGTAGCTCTGCTACGGGGTAAAATCAAATAATAGGTTTGCTATGCAAACTCCATTGTTGTATTTTCTTTGATACCTCGCAGCTCTGCTGCGGGGTAGTTCATTAACATATTTTTTGTCAAACAAATTTATTAATTGGTCAATGAATTTTAAATGTTCATCAACCTTAGCTTTATGTAAATTGGAAAAAATTCGAAATAAAAATTGAGGTGTTTTTTAAAACTTGAAACAATATAGTAGAAAGATTTAATTTTAAATTTATGCGAATACGTTCGATTTTATCAATCAAACTTTTTGGCTTCTTCCCATATCAGGTTCATTTCATCAAGGTTCATATCTTTTAGCTTACGCCCTTCGTTATTAATTTTGTTTTCAAGATATTTAAACCTTTTTATAA
>CAWEFA010000101.1:0-46014 GCA_963808135.1 uncultured Bacteroidota bacterium | reverse complement strand
TTCTATTTTGCCCAATTAAAGGCAATCTTAAACCGGAAACGAAGAAACAGCAAGTTTTGTGTACCCCTTTTAATAAATGTCCGTTATTAAAAAATTATTCGACCTGTCTGTAAAATTGAAAGTTGGGCCAACTTTTTTTAAAAATTTTAAAGTTGTACAACAGCTACCGGTGTTGCCTGCTGCCTTTCTTTTTTTAACAATCAAATATACAAAAACTTTCTAATCGAAGTGCTACCCTTGCCAAGTGCGGTGGGGAGGGACGGGCAGAAAGGCTCTTTGCGTTTTTTTCACGGGAAGACTCCTGTGCGAGAGGAAAAACGCAATGTGCCTGCCTGCGCCGGGATGGAAGCGTGGGGCATGCTTCGTTATTTAATCATCAAATACGTACAACCCTTGCTGGTATTCGTTCAGATGGCTCTTATACCCGTTCAATTGAGTCTTGGATAAGTTCAATTGAATCTTGGATGCGTTCAATTGAGTCTTACACCCATTCATACGAGTCTGACAACCGTTCAATTAAATCTGACGACCGTTCAATTGAGTCATACACCCATGCAATTGAATCTATCAACCATTCAATTGAATCATACACCCGTTCATATGAATCTGACGACCGAGAAATTGAATCATACAAGTGAGAAATAGAGTCTGACAGTTGAGAAATTGAATCTGTCAACCGAGAAATCGAGTCTGGCAAATGAGAAATCGTAGAATTATGCAATTGAGAAATTAAGTCAATGCTGTTTTCTCAAAACACTGAAAAATCTTTTGATTCAAATTGAATTACTTTTTGTATTACTTCTTGATTTGTTTTGCGCTTATTATACCAACGTTGCTTCCAATAGCTAACTAATTCATCTTTAGAGTAGTTTTTAAAGACAGGTTTATTGTGCTTTTCATTCAGAAATTCTTTATAATTCTCAGCTAATGGAATGAAATAAATATTTCTTTTAAAAGAATGTCTTAATAAAAAATTAGAATCAAAACCTAATAAATTTCCAGCTGATCTAATAACTCGCATAACATAACTTGGTCCATCTCCAAATTTATAACCAATATTAATATTTTTCGATTTAAGTAAGTCAACCATTAAATTTATTGTATTTTCACTTAAATGAAGAGTACCATACCCTTTTGTTTGACCAATTGGAATATATAAAGGTTCATTATTATACTTGATACGATTATATTGAGAGCTATTTCCAAATAAACTTGTAGTAAATATTCCTACCAATTTATTAGCAATACGTTTCTCTTTATAGGTAATTCGGTCTTTATATTTCTCCTTATATATGTTCCTAACTTCTTTTGAAGCTAAAATATATGATATTAATTTTCCGCCAAGCAAATAATTATAAGGAGGCAACGCACCAATAACGTAAGCATCTAAAGTATAGATCAAATTTTGAGTTCTAACACTTTTACTCCAACCAATCCACTCATCACGTTCTGGGATATGAATTATTGGACTACCTAAAGCAGCAATACCAATAACAGGTTTATTTGGCAATGCATTATCTCTAATAATAATTTTAATTCTTCTTCCAACATACTCACTATATGGAGAAGACCAATAATATCTTAAAATTCTAAACAGATCATGCTGTTTTTTAGTCTCACAAATTTCAATTACTGGGTCAATACTTGAACATAATACATCATAGCCATCTGCCAAATTTGCTTTTACAACTTGTAAATGATTGTCAATCCAATCTCTATTTTTCTCAATAATTTCATTCCGTTTAAAAGCCATTGAATCCCTAATAGTTTCCTTGTCATAATAATCTGGAGGAATTAAAGTAGGATAAGCATACTTTTTGGTTGGAAGTTTGAATTTCCAATTCAATCTTTCAAGGTCTCGCCTGATGCTATTTACTACTTGTTCTTCAAGGGAAATCTTTACAACAGGTTTGATTACATCCGTTTGTATGATTTTCTTTTCTGTGAAATTATTCGGTAATATAAGTGCTGATGTAGCCATTTTCTATTTTGAATATAGTTCTGGAAATTCTTTATCGGTAAACTTTGAAGAAATATGAACCTTATCCTTCACCATTTTTTCAAACCACATCACTCGCAATGGAATTGCAAAAGATTGTTTTGCTGAAACCATGTAAAGATTTCCTGATATTGTTTCTGATTGTATAAATTTTGAAATTACTCCATCGTAATTGATGTTACTGTCAACAAGTGCATTAATATCTTTTGAATTGCCCATATGCATTACAAAAAAGTTCTCAGCTTGAGAACGAATCTCTTCTGAAATAGCAGAAGGTCTTTGAGTAATTGCAACTAAACCTAAACCAAATTTTCTACCTTCTTTTGCTATTCTCACAAAAGGGTTTGAATTAGTTTTGACAAATTCATCACTCAAAACATTTTGAGCCTCCTCTACAAATATCGTAGCTTTAATCACCCCTGATGGTTGTTCAAAAAGTTCCGATTCTTCTCCTTCAATTTTGGTAAATTCAGCTTTATTGTTTTCAAATAACTTTTTTACTAAAACTGTTGAAATTAAACTTGATTCTTGATTATCTTTTAATGATAAATCAATGATAACAGTTCTTTTGTCTTTCAAATGTTTTAGTGCAGTTTCAATGAGTTTTGAAGCATTATCGTGAATGCTTGCATAACTTTTTATTTGACGAATTACTGCACCTAACATTGATTTGTTGGCCGTTGAAACATCCAACTCATCACTAATGCTTTCATCTTTTGCTTTCTTTTTCGCACTTTCAAAATATGAAGCAAATTTTTGATAAGCGAATTGACGTACTTTTGAAGGATCGCTTTCATTGAAAATCATTGAAAGAAATTTTCTAACCTCATCAATATTTGGTAAACTGTCAACATATTCTAAGAAATTTCGCCCAGCGTTTGTTATTCCTGCTGAATTCTGTAGAATATCATTTACTGTAAAATCTTGAGAGAAGTTTATTTTCACTTTCCCTCCAAATGTAAATCGATCCTTGTATATTTTAGGAATTGGTTTGTCTCGAGTAAACTACTAAGTTGTCCTTTATGCTTGCATCATCAATGTCACCAAACCCATAAGTTCTTTGTGTTTGACTTTTAAGAAAATATTCTCCGTTTAAATCAAAAATTAATTTACCTGTAGTTTTATCTTTAAACGAATTATGAATTAAAACTTTCATCAAGTTTGTTTTACCAAAACCCGATTGAGCAAATACCATTGTCCTTTTTTCTTTCAGCTTGTCAGTATCAAATAAAATCCATTCTTTTTCTTTTTGAATATCGTCTCCGATGCAAAGTTTTCCAAGTGGTACTCCATTTTCATTGCTACGATTCAAAATATTATTAAACTCCCTTGGGGTCAAATGTCTTGCATGATATGAAACAGTTGGAAGTTTCCGAACAGCTGTAATAAAATCTTTTCCGTCAGATGAAAATGTTCCAAGAATTTTTACTTTGTAAGTATAGCTGAACATTTTCTGTTTATCTCTATCTGAAAGTTCTCTTTCGGCTATTCGTGCATAATGCACTGCTACCAATGTTTTGTCTTGTGAACGAAAGATTGGGTCTTCGTCATAAACTTCAGCTTCAACTCTTGCAAGAAATTTCCTACCATCTTCATCCCTTGGTGTTAAAACTATGAAGTCCCCAGTTTGTGGACTTGCTTTGCTGTCCTCATAAGATGAATAAATCAACAGTGCATCTTCCGTTGTTTTCTGTCCATAAAGGACACCAAAGTCATGTTTTTCAGTTGCCATTTTTTAGAATCTACTATGAATGTCAAGAAATAAATTTTCTATATCAACATTATCCATTCTTTGGTCTTTGTAGAGAGCATATTTTACTCTCTTAATTATTTCATCTTTGAAATCTTGTTTGAGCGTAACGAAATTATGTGCTTCCACAAGTGGATATGGATAACCTAAAATGTAATGTTCTTGAGTAAGTCGTGTAAGTTCAAAGAAGATTTTTTTAATTGTCTCAATGTCTCTGATTGATTCATTTTTCTCAAATTCAGAGTTGACATCAAACATATTTAAGTCTGCCACAACCCAATCATAATTTTGAAGTTTCTCAACATAATCAAGTCGAGCAACAAAAAAGATCCCGAATCCTCTTCCGCCCGTCAAACCTTTTTTAGCAAACATGCTAGTCTTTGTAACGCCTTGAATTTTCCCTTCCTGAACTTCTTTCTTTTGTTTTGCTTCTGGATATGCATAAACTAAAATATCATCCGGTACTTCAAGCCAACAGCATAACTTTTGCCATTTTGGATTATCTATGTTAAACGGATATTTGGGTTTTAATTCTTCTTGCAAATAACCGTCAAGTTTTTTGAAGGTTGAGGATAATTCAAGTTTTATAGGAGAGTTTTTTGTGATTGCCAAAAGATGAATGCCTTTACTTTTAATATGTTTACCTAACTTCACTAAAAATTCTTGCTTGATGTTATTTGATCGAAGTGTCCCGTCTCTCAAAATAAAATCTCCTTTTCCTGTAATTTGAAGATTTGATATTTCGTAAACTAATGCCCACTCTAAAACTTCTTGACAGAAACTTAAAAGCTTTGAAAGTGAAGAACAGATAATGTCTCTGCCAAAAACAAAAGCGGATACTTCAGTCGCACTAAGAAACAAAAGAAAATTTTTGACTGGTTCCATTTCAAGTAACTCATCAAACATCTCATTTCTGTTTTCGTCACTCGTTATGAGGATTCTTTCGGGATCATAAGCAATTCCTAAAATAATTGGGTCACTCAAATTATTCAGACGAACTTGTTTACCATCGAAATAACAAACATATCCTGCCCTGTAAACACCTATTGATAGACCATTGTAAAACTCCTGACTATTATAACTACCATCAATTGCAAAGAATTTTGATTTGCTTTTATCTATTTGGTCAAATGGAACTATTTCAAAGTAATGAGGTGTTTCACTTTCGTCTTCAATTGTTGTTATAGAAATTCTTGACGGTTTACTATTCCGTTCGTTAATATGTCTTGCGACCATATCAATTGCGCTATCAGGAATTTCTTTATTATTCATAATTTAATGTCTGTACAAATATTAATAAAAGAAATAGAAAGAAGTTATGTAATTAATAGCTATTTATTAACAAGTTATCATCTGGTGTGTAGGTAAAAAAACAAGTGTGTGGCCGGCGGGATGGTTGTGGGATGGTAGGCCATACTCTTGTTTTTTGTGCGTGAGGGTTGTTTATATCGTCTTTTTTATAATCAATCAATAATTTGTCATTTTACTTACATTCAAGTATCTAATGCAACTATTAGGATTAATATTTACACTGTAATAATAGTCATTTTTTTAAATTTTACAATCTTTTTTATAATATATTTTATAATACTTTTCTCCTGTTGAAACGAGAATAACCCCAATAAGTTTTGTGTTAATTTCATAATGCCGTTCCGGGGTTATTACCCGTTCCAACAGGACATCATCAGCATCATATGACATTTTTTGTATAAGTTGTCCCGGCTTTGCCCCTCAAGATATATTCATTGAACAATTCATTTGGTGTTGACCAGTCCAATGTCTTTCGGGGCCTGTTATTAAGCAATTCTTGTACATGTTTGATCTTGCCAGATGGTATGGTATTAAAATCTGTGCCTTTTGGAAAAAAATCGCGTATCAACATGTTTGTGTTTTCGTTTGTGCCCCGTTCCCATGGGCTATATGGATGGGCAAAGTAAACTTTCATTTGGGTATCTTTGGTAAACAACTTGTGGCTGGCCATTTCCGTGCCATTGTCATGGGTGGTCGATTTTCGCATGTATGTAGGCAGTTCTTTTAGTTCCTGGGCAAAAGCATTGCGGACTGTCCGTGTACTTTTATCTTTTAATTTTACTATAATGACATATCGCGTTGTCCGTTCTACAATCGTACCTATGCAGCTTTTATTGTCTTTGCCGATTATCAAATCGCTTTCCCAATGGCCGGGTATAATCCTATCAGCTACTTCTGCCGGGCGTTCATCAATACTTATCCTGTCAAGTATCTTTGGTTCTTTTGACCGTTTCTCAGGACGTTTGCGTACACTCTTTTCCTGTCGCAAATAGCTTATCAACTCTTTGCGCAATGCCCCCTTTGTTTTCAAATAAATGTAACTGTAAATGGTCTCGTGCGATACTTGCATGTGTTTGTTGCTTGACTTGGTTTTTTGAAGCCGGTTGGCTATTTGTTCTGGTGACCAACCTTGCTTTAACCTCAGAAAGATATAATATTCCAACAAAGGATAACCTTGGATTTTGTTCCCTTTATGTTTGTGCTTGCTCTTTAATTTATAAAGGAAATCTGCTATTTCTGCTTTATACACTGAAGCCGAGTTCCTCTTTATTTCCCGGCTGATAGTACATTTTGGCCTGTCAATCAATTGGGCAATCTCGATTTGTGATTTGCCAACCTTCAAATAAGATTCAATTTGTACCCTTTCTAAAATTGTCAACCGTTCATATTTCTTCATATTGCAACTTGTTGTCTAACAAAGTTGCATTAGATTTTTGAACTGAAGTTATGCTGTTGCAGGTTGCAGGCAACGTTCCTCGGCTATGTAAAGTGCGGGATTTACTTGCAGAATAAATCCAACTACACAAATATAATTAGAAAGCACTGAACTTGCAGACCCGCTATAACCCGCATTTTATATGAGCCGATGTTAGGCCGTCGTGCTTTATATTTCTTTGCTTAGAATTTTGTCTATTTGAATTTTATTTTCAGGTAAGTAGTTTTTTGCAACATCCCAAATTATATCATAATCTATACCGAAATATTCATGAGTTACCTTATTTCTCAAATAATACATTTCTTGCCAAGGCATGTCATCATATTTGTCTTTAATCTCATCAGACAAATTTTTAGAAGCTTCTCCGATTATTTCAAAGTTTCGAACAACTGCATCAACTGTTTTAAAGTCCTTTTTAAATCTATCAAAATCATATCCATCAATATATTCAGAAATCCTTTCCATCGCTAACTGAATATCATAAAGGTACATTATATATGTTCGATTTCCTTTTTTCATTTAAACGTAATTAACTTGTCTCAATATAATGTCCTTTATTTGTGATTTTAGAGCATTTTTTGTCACTAAGTCAATTTTTCTGTTAAATGTTTTCTCAAGATATATTTCTAAAGAAAAGAATCTCCATCCTATTGGTCTCTCAAATTCTACAAGTATATCAATGTCGCTATCTTCATTAGATGTATTATCAGAGAATGAGCCAAACAATCCTATCTCCTTAACAGAATAATCCTTGTTTAGGATTGGTTTTAACTCTCTCAATTTGGTCAATATGTCATTTTTTGTAATCATATCTCAAAGATAGTAATTTTTGGAATTTATCATGGGAACGTCTTTTTTTAGCATGCGGCCTAACGTTCGCGGCTACTGCCAGTGCGGGATTGCGGGGCGCGTCCCTGTCCGCTGGCAATGCCGCTGCACGCGTGCGCTGCGCTTGCTAACCTTCTGAAACCCGCATTGTTTGTGAGCCGTTGTGCTTGTTGCACAACTCGGTTATTGAAGTAAATATAATAATTTTTTAGTATTGTTGATAACTTTTCAAGTTAGTTAATTGATATACAAGATTATGTATTTTAATATTATTTGTTATTTATTATCTTACAGGCAATTAATTCAACCTTTATGCTTGGAAATAAACAATACAACGAAAAGTTATATTTATCCTTTCAACTATCCCAGCGGGTGCCTGAAAACAATTTTTATCGTCGGCTCAAAAGTATTCTTGACCTTAAATTCGTTATCGATCAAACAAAGCACTACTATGGAACTGAGGGCCAGAAGAGCATTGATCCGGTAGTATTTTTTAAGCTTATGTTAGTGGGCTACCTGGAAAACATTAATTCCGACCGCAAGATTATCGAACATGCTTGCATGAGGCTCGATATCTTGTTTTTCTTAGGATATGATATAGATGAAGAGTTGCCATGGCACTCGACTTTGAGCCGCACAAGAAAACTTTATGGCGATGATGTGTTCCTTTCACTCTTCCGTAAAGTACTTTCCATGTGCATTGACAAGGGCATGGTATCCGGCAAACGACAAGCCATTGACAGTGCATACATTAAAGCTAATGCATCCATGGATAGTCTTTTGGAAAAAGACGTAATAGAAAGTTCGCAGGGTTATCTTGACGAACTTAATGAAAACGATGATGATAAAAAACCAACCGTTACCCGGGAAAAGAAGAAACAGGTAGAACAGCACCATGCCTGGAAGAAAAAAGCCTATAAAGACATGCCGGGTAACCGGGTTAAAGAAAGTTCAGATACAGATGAAAACGGCAATCCAACCCGTCCCAGGTATTTGAGCAACCATACCCATTACAGCCCTACCGACCCTGATGCCCGTATATCAACAAAACCAGGTAAGCCCCGGCAGTTAAATTACTCAGGCCAGATCAGTGTTGATACCCAAAGCCATGTTATTTGCGGGGCAATGGCGGACTTTGCCGATAAACGGGACAGCCAGTCTTTACCTGCCATACTAACCCATACCATCGATAACTTAAAACCCCATGACATTAAAATATTAGAAGCATTGGCCGATACAGGTTACAGTAGCGGAGATGCATTACGGTTTTTAGAGTTCCAAAGAATAACCGGGTACATTCCTAATTTTGGAGGATATAAACCCACGCGTGAAGGGTTTGACTATGACCCGGTATCGGATCAATATACCTGTCAGATGGGAATTAAAATTACCTATCGCAAAACATATACCGACAAGAAAGGGAACAGGAAGAAACAATACCGCAGTTCACGTACCCACTGCAACAAATGCCCTATTAAAATAGCTTGCATTGGCAATTGTTTTGAAAAGAAAATTGAACATACTGCCGACCGGTATTTTTACGATCGTATGCACGAACGCATGCAAACCCAAAAGGCAAAAATAATGAGAAAAATACGTCAAAGTACTGTTGAACCGGTTCTTGGGACTTTGATCAATTTTATAAACATGCGGCGGCTGAATACACGTGGGATTGAACTGGCCAATAAACATGTCCTGTTGGCTGCAACGGTTTACAATCTTAAAAAATACATGAAGTATACCCGGGGGAAGGTCAGGACCGCTGTGATGGAAGCTTTTAAAACCACTGAAAACGGGCTATTGCCAATTGTTTTTTTCTATTTTGCCCAATTAAAGGCAATCTTAAACCGGAAACGAAGAAACAGCAAGTTTTGTGTACCCCTTTTAATAAATGTCCGTTATTAAAAAATTATTCGACCTGTCTGTAAAATTGAAAGTTGGGCCAACTTTTTTTAAAAATTTTAAAGTTGTACAACAGCTACCGATGTTGGCAGCCGTTAATTATTAATTCTTTTTATCCATAAATATGTTTTACTTTTCGAAATGTCTGAAGTTGTAAAAACTAAATACTTTAAATCTTGCGAAAAACACATATTATCATACCGCTTTACCTTATTTACCAGTATCCTATCTGGCAACATCGTTTTTGCATTTATTTCAACAATATTGCAATTAACTTTATATGGAAAAAATCCAGATACTATTTTATTATAATCCCATAAATCTAGTTTTGAAAATTTATTATAAGGAAAATAATCCATCGAATCATTAGTTATATTTGTTGCATAATACTTTTTATCATCAATATAAAATAGAATTGTATCACTATTGTTTGTCCAAGTTGGATGATTTACATATTGCCATAATTTTGTGACAAATTTATTGACTTTCCCATTTATTGACATAAGATGTAAATTACTACCTTGTCCATTTATTGATTGTCGAATTACAATTTGTCCGGGCTTATCATTCTTTTGCCAATCTTCATAGCTTGTATAAGCTATCCATTTACAATCAGGTGAAATCCTATAATCTTGATAATTGAATATTGAATCAATTACTTTATACTCTTGCTTTGTCTTTAAATTATATTTGCATAAATATTTAAATTCCTTTTGATACACTATCAAATCATTGCTCAACCAAAATGGGTTGAGACATTCACTACAAATCTGATGAAACTCACGAGATTTAATATTTAGCACTCCAATTTTTCTAAAATCATAACTTATTAAAATATATTTGTCATTAGGTGAAATTGAAACTGAATATATTCTATCCAATTCTTGAAGTTTTTGTTCCTCATCTTCTTTTGATACTTTTAAAGTATCAAATTTATAATTATAAGATATTTGCGTTCTTTCAATATTATTACAACAATCCATAACACGCATTTCAGCCATAGCCTCATTTAGACCAAACTTGTTTTTTACTATCTGACCAGTAAAAGCATCAACTTTTCTCAAATCATAATTACTTTGATTATAATCATCACATAAGAGACTTCTGACTTGCCAAATAGAGTCATTTATTAAATTTATTGAATATTCTTCAAGTCCATTATTTAATCCATCTGATAAAGCAATCTTGAGTGCAGAATCCTTATCAATTATTATCCTTTGCGAAAAAGAATTAATTGACAAAAAAATCAGACAAATTATTATTAAAATATTATTACGCATTATCTTTCTTTTAATGGCTGCCAACGTTCGCGGCTACTGCCAGTGCGGGATTGCGTGTTTGCGTCCCAGTCCGCTGGCACAAATGCCCACATGCGGGCGCTGACGCTTGTGAACCTTCTAAAACCCGCATTGGCTGTGAGCCGTTGTTGGCGTTTCGTTGTTTATTTCAATTTATAGCCTTCTTCTCAATGTAAATAGTTTCAGACATTTTTTTTAATGCTTTCATAAAATCCATTTCATCAAGTGATTTGATTTGCGATTGTACAATATTTTTCAATTGCTTAAATCGTTCGGCTTTTTCAATTGAATTACGTATTAATATCGAATTGAAATTTTCTAAATTTGATAATACAACAAGTTCATTAATACTTGCAAAATCACGAATATTTAGTCCTTTTTTCGCTTTGTCAGAATTTGCCTCTCGCCAATCTTTTGCTGTACAGTTAAATAATGCAACATTTAATAAATCTGCTTCCTCTGCATAAATAATCCACTCCTTGTCCTTTTCGTAATTCATTTGCGGCAAGATACAATCCTTAACAGCATCAGTATGAAGTTGATAATTTGTTTTTGTCAAAATCCGTTTAACGTTCCATTCTAAATTGTATTGATTACTTTCAATTTCCTTTAATCTTTGATACTCTTTAATCAGCAAGAGTTTAAACATTGGACTAATCCATGAACCAAATTCAAATGCTAAATCTTTGTGAGCATATGTCCCACCATATCTTCCCGATTTTGAAATAATACCAATTGCATTTGTTGAATCAATCCACTTTTTTGGTGTTAAGTTGAAGTTATTTAGTCCAGCTTGTTTTCTAAAGGTGTCGAATTCGACATGTTTAAAATCTGGATTATTTAAAGTCTCCCATAATCCAAGAAATTCAACAGTATTTCTATTGCGCATCCAATTTCTAATATGGTCAGAACCGTCTTCCTCTCTTACCATATCTGTTAAGCAAATATAATCTTGTTCATCTTGCTTCACAATTGAAATGAGTTTATTCTCAACTTCTATTTGAGCTTTTCTATTCATATTAAATCGCATTTCTTTTTCACAAATATACGATTCTAATTCAAGTTCCAATTTGGTATAGCAAGGCTCAATGAACGCCAACGTTGGCGGTATGGCCAGTAAGGGATTGCGGGAGATTTCCTGTCAAGTTACACAAAAAGTTGAAGCGGGCTACAACCCTTCGCATACCACTGAAACCCTTATTGGCTATACCGCGTGTTGGCAGTAGCTTTTTTTGTTATAAGTTAATAATTGTCGCATCTATTGATGTCTCTGGTCGCCAATTTACAATACGTTTTGAAGCCTTTTTCTTTTTTCTTAAAACTATCAGTATCCAATACCAAAAACGTTTAAAAATGTTTTGTTGTTTAGTTTGATTAATAAAGACTTCAAAATCAATTTTAACATTATTATAATCTTTTATCTTGGTTGTGCCTAAAAAACAATAGAGTTTCTATAGTTTTTCACTGTCGAGTTTAATGGATATATCAATGGCGTTACTAAATGAATTGCATTTTCAATTAAGTGAATTTCTGGAATGTCACCAGTATGAACGTAATAATTTGTCCATTCCTCCACTTTTCTAATAATGTCAATATCCGTCGGTAATGTAATCCTACTATTAGTCTCTAAAGTTTCCTTTTTTATAAAATCCCAAGCAACTTGAGTTGAAACACCTGTTGCTCTTTGCCCTTGTTCATTTGTTATTGAATGAAATCCAAGTAGTCTTTTCCCATAAACCTCTATAGTCTGTCGTAATAGAAATATTGATACAGGAAAAACTTCTCGTAAATACAAGTTTGCAGGATTTACAGCTCCAATTTCAAAAATTATCCGACTTACATCAAAAATCTCTCTTGCATTTTGGTTAGGCCTGCTGCCCATTGAATAATTCAGTTTGTTTTTTAAAATCTCTTCTTCGGTATATCTAATGATACTAAACAAATCATACGCTAACATGCTTAGCATAAATTCATATTGACCAAAATTTGCAGAAGTTATCCGTCCATTAAGTCTTTGAATCGTATTATGTGCAGCAAAAAAATGTTTTTCAAAAATCATTTTTTCTTGGCTGATATTTCCAAGAGTTCTTAAAAATATGTTCAGAAAGTTGTTTATCTGTAAATGTCTTTGTCCCGAGAGCAGCTACTTTTAAACTATCAAAATATGCAATGAAGTTTTGAAAAGATGTGTGTTTTGCTATCGAAGTCAAAGTCTTGTCATGCAAGTCATCTGCAAATTGTTTTAAGCTCATTCTGTGCTTACATTCAAGTTTCTAATGCAACTATTCAGTTTATATTTTTCAATTTAAAGATAATTACTTTTTTTCTTCGGGCAACATGCCATTAAAATATTAATAACTCTATGTATTATAATATTTTAAAGGTAGAGTTATTAACATTTCAACAGCACATAACCATCATCATCTACAGTTTTTCAAAATATAGTTTTCAAAAACCTCTTTTGGTGTTTGCCAATTCAATACTTTTCGTGGGCGATTGTTAAGCAAATCCTGCACTTGCTGTATCTTTCCTGATGGTATTTCATTGAAGTCTGTTCCTTTTGGAAAGAAATCCCTAATCAGCATATTGGTGTTTTCATTGGTGCCTCGTTGCCAAGGACTATACGGACTTGCAAAGAATACTTTGATTTGTGTTTCTTTGGTAAACAATTTATGCTGGGCCATCTCAAACCCATTATCATGCGTTGTGCTCAAACGCATCTGTTCCGGCAGGGTAAGCATTTTCTCTGCAAATGCCCTGCGTACGGTAGGTGCGCTCCTGTCTTTTAACTTTACCAATAACGTAGTCCGTGTGGTTCGTTCTACTATGAACCAATAGCACTTTTACCATCTTTCCCAATGATTAAATCGCTTTCCCAATGACCTGGAATCAACCGATCCTCTACCTCAGGTGGTCGCTCTGATATATCTATCCTGTCGGGTATCCTGCTTCGAAGTAGACCTCTACTCTCAGGCTTCCTCCTTTGGCCCTTTTGCTGTCGCAAATAGCTTATCAATTCCTTACGAAGCTCTTTCTTTGCCCATAGGTAGATGTATGTGTAGATGCTTTCGTGTAACACGTGATATTGCTTATTATGTTTATAAACTTGTCTTAATCGTTTTGATATCTGTTCAGGTGACCAATGTTGCTTGAGATGAAGTATTATCTTGTATTCAAGCAAAGGGTCTTTCTGTATCTTGCTCCCTTTGTGTTTTATTTTATTACCCTGAGTAGCATTCAACTGAGCTAATTCCGAACGATATATCAAACCGCTATTACGCTCTATTTCACGATTTATTGTACTCCTCGGTCGGTTAAGTGTCAGGGCTATTTCTGACCGCTTTTTACCTTGACTTAGTAATAACTCAATTTTTACTCTTTCTTCATAACTAATTCTTGTGTATCCATTCATAGTGCAACTTTTTAGAATAAAGTTGCATTAGATATTTGAACTCAAGAGCAATATTCCTATCAACAATGTAACGATTGTTAACAACAATGTAATGATTGTCGATGAAAATATAACGATTGTTGATGACAATGGTACGATTGTTACCAACAATGGAACGATTGTTGATGACAATGGTACGGTTGTTAACGACAATGTAACGATTGTTGATGACAATGTAACGATTGTTATCAACAATGTAAAGAATGTTGACGACAATGGTACGGTTGTTGACAAAAATGTAACGGTTGTTAAAGATAACTTTAGTTATGAATTAAAATAGAAATAAGATGGTAAGCAATTTAATTGACAAAATTAGAACATTGATTGAGCTCAAAAAAAGAAAATTAAGAACAGAATCTTTATTGTTGCAGCTTAAAAGTGATACTGATGAAGACGTTAAAAAACTTTTAAATATATTTAATTTTATCACAACAAATAATAGCTGGACAGACGAGGAGATTGAAGCTTTCAATAAAGTTAATGAAATTAGAAACAAATACCTTAACTCAAATGAAACTATTACAATAAGAGACTATGGGGTCGGCAATTCAAGATCAAAACGTACAAGGGAACAAATGGATGAAGGAACAGACGAAACAAGCGCTATATCTAAAGTATATATAAATGGGTCTATTCCAGAAAAATGGGGAAAAGTAATTTTCAAAATAATTAGAGATTTTAAACCTTTAAAATGCCTTGAACTCGGAACATCTCTTGGAATACCAGCTTCATATCAAATTTTAGCTTTAAAACTCAATAACCAAGGTAAGTTCATTACCATCGAGGGTTCAGAAGAATTGGCTAAAATTGCAGATAACAATTTAAAAAATCTTCACTACCAAAATTATTCAATTCAATTGGGACGATTTAGAGATGTATTACCAATCACGTTATCAGAAAATAAACCAATTGATTTTGTGTTTATTGATGGACATCATGATAGAATAGCTACAAAAGAATATTTTGAAATATTATATCCCTTTTTAGCAAATAAGTCCATTTTGGTATTCGATGACATAAATTGGTCTAAAGGGATGAAAGATGTTTGGCATGAAATATATCAAGATAAAAGAGTAAAATTATCATTTGATTTGCATAAATGGGGAATTTGTATTATTGAAAAGGATAACACAACTGTAGGATTAAAATACTATAAAATAGCAATTTAACAAAACATAACAATGGCTAATAACCAATTATGCTGTCGCGGATTTTCATAACCCGTAACCCCTAGCTAGCGCGGATTTAGCGATAGCGTAATCTGTGCTGTGTTTAAACCCTTGTATGGCGCAAGGTACTGTCTTAATATACAAGAAAATTAACATCTTTTTATTAACTTATCTTTACAACTAATAATTAACAAACTCAAAGGGAATTTTCAGGGTATATTTATAATGTTCCCCTAATTCCTGGACAGATTCATCATCCTCTTCGAAATACCATTTTACCAAACAATTGTTGCCATTGTTGTGATGTTCTTTTATATGTCTTAAAAACTCAAGCAGCGATTTTGAAGAACCGCTGTTGATATATTCGAGTTTTATAACAACAGTTGTTAATTCCTTAGGTTGCTTGAAATATTCATCAACCCATTCAAAAATAGGTTTGAAAAACTCATTAGGATTTTCAGGGATTGCGCGCCCTTCTATCTTAAGTACACCCTCGTCGAATTTAAAATCGACCTTTGGGGTATTGGGTGATTTATCAATATATAAATCCAACATAAATGGAACTTTGATTTATACAAATATATAAAATAAAATAATATCATTCATATCGTAAAGAAATAATTGGGTCAACACCTGCTGCTTTCGTTGCCGGTACGTAACCGGCAATAATACCAACGAAAAAACATAAGATTATCCCGCTGAAAATCCAAATCCAGGGAATAATAAAGCTGCTTCCCATAAATAGCGAAACTACATTTCCAATTAATATTCCCAGTATTATACCGGCAAGGCCGCCAAATTGGCCAATTAAAACCGATTCAAAAAGAAATTGTTGTTTAATGATATTCGTTTTTGCCCCGAGGGCTTTTCTGATACCTATTTCTCTTGTCCGCTCCGTTACCGAAACCAGCATAATGTTCATCAGGCCGATTGCTGCGCCGAATAATGTTATTATGCCTATAATAGTTGCAGCTATGGTTACATACTTTATATTATTTATAAGCATTTGAGCAAGTGCATCGCTTTTCTCAATATCAAAATCGCTTTCGTCTTTTGCTTTCAACCCGCGAATGCTCCTGAATAATCCTTCGGCTTCGCTTACAGCAATATCAAATAACTTTGAGCTTAGCGGCATGATATTAATCCGGTATGTTCGGTCGGGCATAGGGTAATATTGCCGTACACTGGTTAATGGCAATAAACAAACAAAGTCCCATCCTCCCATGCTTGCACCTTTAGATTTTAAAACGCCTATAATTTTATATTTGCCTTCGCCTATATTTACTATTTCACCAAGAGGGTCTTCTTCAGGTTTGAACAAAGCTTTGGCAACTTCAGAACCAATAATTACGGTATGTTTATTTAATTTGAGATCATCAACGGCAAAATTCCGACCCGTTTGTATTGTTTTTCCAGAAGTGTAAACATCATTTTCGTCAACTCCCCAAATATTGATATTCGGATTGGTTTTTTTCGACTTGCACTTAATCGTTCCCGTTCCGGTAACATTAGTAGATAAGGCTACAAGTGCAGGGAAATTAAAGCGTTCTTTAAAATCTTTGGCTTGTTGATACGAAATAACCGACTTATTAAGTAAACGTTTGTGCTCAAGCCCTCTTCGCACATTCATTGATTTTTCAATAATTGCAAATGAATTTGCCCCCATTAATGAAAATTGACTGTTGAGGGAATTTTTAATCGAATCGATTGCTGTGAGTATCCCTACCAGTGCCATAATGCCGAAAGCAATAATAAAAATTGTAAGTATTGCCCTCAGCAAATTCGACCGTATCGATTGAAATGCTATACGAAAATTTTCCTTTATTATTGCCAAAACTTTCATTTGAAAAATTTTAAGCCGGTACAACACTTCAAAATTAACTAAAATAACAACTGAAAACAAAGTTGCCTAAAATTTAAGTCTTGAACTTCTGTTCGGATAAAAAGCAAGATAATAAAAAGACCTCATATATCAATTAATTCATTCCAAATTCATGACATGCAAATCTGACAGGAAACTCTTATTTTCTCTAATTGTTAGTGTTGAAAATCCGAACTTTTATTTAAAAATGGTTAAATAGAATGTTATGTTTATTAAAAAAACCAAATATCCAATTTTATATGAATCAAATCTTCAGAAAAGGGTATAATTTTGATTTCATTCTTAAAGTTGAACGTTGAATATTTTTTTTGTTAATAACCAGCTATTTAAAATTTATAATAAAATTGTAAAGCAATGAGAAAAAGAAGTTTTTTATTAGCGATTATAGCAGCCGTAATCGGGGCATTATTCGCTCTTTTTGTATATAACAGGATGTTTGAAAAGAGACAAATTGTATATCAATATCCTTTTCAGCCTGTACAAATGACTTCCTATCCGGCGAGCGGCCAGCAAAATGTCGACTTCACCTATGCGGCAGAACAAACAGTTCATGCGGTTGTGCATGTGCGCACAAAATCGAAGGTTGAAACAGTTTACAGGAACCCGCTTTATGAATTTTTTTATGGCGAGGGCAGTATTACACGAACCGAACCTGTATTGGGTTTTGGCTCGGGGGTTATCATTTCGCCCGATGGGTACATTGTAACAAATAACCATGTAATAAAAGGCGCTGATGATATTTCGGTAAAATTGAACGATAATCGTGAATATGACGCAAAGCTTATTGCTACCGACCCCAGCACCGACATTGCATTAATAAAAATAGAGGCTCAAAATCTCCCAGTCATCCCATTCGGTAATTCCGACGAATTAAAACTTGGTGAATGGGTTTTAGCGGTTGGCAATCCTTATAACCTCACTTCAACAGTAACAGCAGGTATTGTAAGCGCTAAAGGACGAAACCTAAATATTTTGGAAGACAGCCAAAAAATTGAATCATTTATACAAACCGATGCGGCCCTTAATCCCGGAAATAGCGGTGGAGCGCTTGTAAACACAAAAGGGGAACTAATTGGTATTACTACCGCTATTATTTCACCTACCGGAGGATATTCGGGTAACTCATTTGCCGTTCCTTCTACCATTGTAAAAAAAGTTGTTGAGGATTTAAAGGAGTATGGTAAGGTACAAAGGGCATATCTGGGAATTTCGCCAACTGACGTAAATGCAGAAATTGCAAAACAGCATGAATTGACTGTAACCGAAGGAGTGTTTGTATCAAATGTTAAAGAAAATGGCGGCGCTTACCTTGCAGGGATAAAAGAAGGTGATGTTATTGTAAAGGTTAACGATGAAGTTATCGAAAATACTTCAAAATTATTGGAAGAGCTTAGCAAATTCAGGCCAAAAGATAAAGTTAAAGTAACTGTTTTAAGAAATGGCAAAGAAGCGCAATACAACGTTGAATTAAGAAACCTTGAAGGAGAAACAAAAATAATTAAAGCTGCTGAGATTGCTAATATTATGGGGGCAAAATTAGCAGAGATAACGCAAGAAGATAAAGAAAAACTGGGAATAAAATATGGGGTAAAAATCACTGAAATTGGGCCTGGCAAGTTTAGCAAAGCAGGTATTGAAGAAGGTTTTATAATTACAAGATTGAACAATAAAGCCGTGAATTCAGTAGATGATATAAAAAATATTATAAATAATACAAGGGGCGGGCTTTATATTGAAGGAATTTATCCAAATGGGGTAATAGCATATTATGCATTTGGTTTGTAATTAGGTTAGTTAAATTTTTTAGAAAAAAATCCGCATTGTTCAACATGCGGATTTTTTAATTTATTCCTTAATTCAGAATTTTTAATTCAGAATTAAGAATTAAAAATACTATGCCTTTGGCCTTAATTTACGGACTTGTGTTCCGGCTTTCCAGATTTCACTTTCGTTCAGCTCTTTTAATTCTTTATCGAGAAGTTCTTTATAATTTGCGCCGCCGGTAGAATCGAGAACGCGTTTACATTCCCTGCCATCTTTTACCCTGGCATATAAATCTTTAAATACAGGCAATACAGCATCGCGAAATTTGGGCCTCCAGTCTAAAGCGCCACGTTGGGCAGTAGCCGAGCAGTTTGAATACATGTAATCCATGCCGTTCTCATCTACAAGGCGAATAAGGCTTTGGGTAAGTTCTTCAACAGTTTCGTTAAATGCTTCGCTGGGCGTATGTCCGTTTTCGCGCAAAACATTGTATTGTGCATCCATAATACCTGCGAGCGCACCCATGAGAACGCCGCGTTCGCCTGTTAAATCGCTGAATACTTCCATTTCAAAAGTAGTTGGGAAAAGATATCCCGATCCTACTGCAATGCCAAGCGCCATTGTACGGTCATTTGCGCGGCCGGTTGCATCCTGGAACACAGCAAAACTTGAGTTTATTCCCGAACCTGCCAGGAAATTGCGTCGAACGTTTAACCCCGAACCCTTAGGCGCAACCATGATTACGTCAATATCAGCAGACGGGATAACTCCTGTTTGTTCTTTATAAGTAATTGAAAAACCATGGGAAAAATAAAGAGCTTTACCTTTTGTAAGATGAGGTTTGAGTTTAGGCCAAATTGTGCGTTGGGCAGCATCGGAAACAAGATATTGGATAATTGTGCCTTTTGCAGCAGCTTCTTCAATACTAAATAATGTTTTGCCGGGAACCCAGCCGTCTTTTACAGCGCGGTCCCAATCAGCTTTGAATTCGGGAGCCTGGCCGACAATTACATTAAACCCGTTATCGCGCATATTTAGCGACTGGGCTGGGCCCTGCACCCCATAACCGATAACAGCAATAACTTCATTTTTTAAAACTTCGAGCGCTTTTTTCATTGGAAATTCTTCGCGGGTAACAACTGTTTCCGTTACTCCGCCAAAATTTATTTTTGCCATAATTTTACTATTTTGATAAAAATTAGTTATAATTAGAATCTTGTTTTTAAAAAGAACCACAAATGTAATTAAATTTCATTTACACCTAAATTTCTAATAGTATCTTTTATAATAGAACTTATGCTTATTTAGATATATCCTTTGCTTCCATGATTATTTTTCTTACCTTTATTTATCTCAAAAGAAATTGTTTTAGTTTCTTTTTCCAAATTGCAAATTTTGAAAATACTGATAAACTATCACTTTTTAAATTAAAATCTAAAATTATTTACAAATGAAAAAATTAATAATTTTTTTTGCCATATGTTCTTTGCAAAACGTATTATTTTATGCAAATGCCCAATATTATTTGCATAGCAACTGGAAACTTTGTAAATCAACGATTGTAAACGATACCGGTATAAATATCAGCAAGCCTGGTTACCCAATTAATAATTGGATGGATGCTGTTGTTCCCGGGACAGTTCTTACGTCTCTTATTAAAAATAGTGTATTCTCCGACCCTTATTTCGATTATAATTTTTTGAATATACCCGACATTTCAACAGCAGGCCGGGATTATTATACCTATTGGTACCGCTTGCCATTTTTAGTTCCCGATACCATGAAAGGCAAAACCATTTGGCTCAACTTGCGCGGTATTAATTATACAGCCGAAATTTATTTAAACGGGAACGTTGTGAGCCCGGGTTATAAGGGAATGTTTTTACGCCGGGCATTCGACATTACTGATTTTGTTACCAATTCTGACACAAACTATTTAGCAATAAAAATTTATCCACCCGATCACCCCGGCATACCAAGCCTTGCAATTATGGGGAAAGATGCCGGAAGTTTCAGCAATGGAGGCAATGGTGAAATTGGCAGGGATGTTACCATGCAATATACTTTAGGGTGGGATTGGACACGCCCAATCCCCGACAGGAACACCGGTATATGGGACAAAATATATTTAATATCAACAAGCAGCATTTCAATTTCCGATGCCCAGGTTATTACCGACCTGAAACTGCCCGATACCACAAAAGCCAACATTTTCATCAATGTTTGGCTGAAGAATAATTCCGAAAAACAGGTAACAGGAAAGTTGTATGCGACAATAAATGGCAAAACCGGCTCTTTTACAATTTCTAAAGATACAAGTATCGATTCCGCCCAATCAATAAAAGTTAGTTTAACGCCAGCCGAGTTTGGCTCTTTGTCAATTTCGAACCCGGCCCTTTGGTGGCCAAACGGATATGGCAACCAAAACTTGTACAATTTAAATGTAAATTTCAAAATTGGCGATACACTGATTTCCGATTCATCTGTTGTAAACTTTGGCGTCCGAAAATTTCAGTTCAGCTACAATCCTGAGATTGTTGTTTCGGTTAACGGTAAAAAAGTTTTATGCAAAGGGGGAAATTGGGTGTGTACCGATGCATTGTTGCGATTTAGCAACGACAGGTACGACAAAGAATTGTACATGCATAAACAAGCAAACCTCACTATGATTCGGGTTTGGGGTGGAGGAATAACTGAAAGGCCTGAATTTTATGACTATTGCGATAAATATGGCATTTTGGTCATGCAGGATTTTTGGATTACCGGCGATTGCAATGGCCGCTGGCACGACCCGCAAGGCAGGGCATATCCTGACGATCACAGCCTTTTTGTTAAAAGTGTTGTTGATAATGTTAAAATGCTGCGCAACCATGCAAGTCTTTGTATATGGGTTGGAGGCAATGAACAAACTATGCCCGACGATATACAAACCATTGTTGTCGATTCCATAATGCCTTTAATGGACACTACTCATGTCTTCATCCCTACGTCCGCCACTAATGGCATTCACGGAGGCGGGCCTTATGGATATACAAATGAATCGGATTATTTCAATTATATTGCAGGCGGTTTTACAACCGAAGTTGGAACCTACGCTTTTGCTCCTTACGAAAGCCTTTCAACAATGTTTACAACGGATCATCTATTATGGCCGTTTGACGAAACAGACGGGGATGCATGGCAATATCACTTCGCCATTTATCCGAATACTGGTTACACTACTTATGAGAATAGAATTAATTCGTATGGGAGCTCGAATGATTTAAAAGAATTTTCCTACAAAGCCCAAATTGTGAATTATAATGCTTACAGGGCAATATTCGAGGCTTGGAACCAGCAATTATGGAACACAGGTAGCGGGGTCTTATTGTGGAAATCGCAAGATTGCTGGCCTTCGCTGATTTGGCAATTATATGACTGGTATTTACTGCAAAACGGCGGTTATTTTGGCTCCCAAAGGGCCTGCGAAAGCATTCACATACAAATGAACCCAAGTAATAAGATATATCTGGTAAATAATACCCAAAGTAAATTAACAAACCTTACGGTTAAATACAATGTTTACAATTTGAAAGGCAAACTTACCAACCTCACCGATTCGGTTACGAAATTTTCAATTGGCGCTAATACCTCACTGGGCGTTAAAACATTAAAATTTGCTTCCGATTCAAATTATATCGTGCGGTTAATTTTATCCAGATTGAACAAAACCATTTCTGAAAATTATTATTACTGGGGAAATTTAACCATGCTCAATGCCCTTACAAAGAACTCGCCCGACATAAACATTATCAGCAAAGATACACTGGGCGACAGATTTCTTGTTAATGCCGATATTAAAAACGACTCGGCTGTCCCGATTGCATACGTGAGGTTAAAATTAATCGACAAAACAACAAACCAATTAATTCTGCCAGCCTATTACTCCGATAATTATTTCTTTGTAATGCCTGGCGAAACCAAGCATGTTACCGTAGAGGCGTATTTAAATAATATTAACAACGATGTCGATTTAATAGCTGAAACTTTTAACCAATATTCCCAGCCCGATCTTGTTCCAAATTATTTAAATACTGTTAACAGTATTTCAAGCATTATTGTTTATCCCAATCCGTTTAATGATTATCTTAAAATTAAGTGCAGCAGCCCGATATCTAACGGACAGGTTCAACTTTTCGATTTACGGGGTGTTAAAGTGGCTGAACAATTAATTGTAAATGAAAGTGAAATTAATCTGAACACTGCAAAACTTATCAGCGCGCCTTATTTTTATGTTGTCAGGAACAACTCTCTGGTTGTAGGTTCGGGTATTGTAATTAAGCAGTAATTGAAATGTTTTTGATGCAATTGTATATTCAGAAGCTTGGTAATTTTGCCAGGCTTTTTTTGGATAGAAATAGCTTGATAAAAATCAGGATATTGTTTTTATAGAGATGAATTTGATTTGGAAATTTCTTAAAAACAAAAGCCTGTCAAATTAAGCCCTGGTAATATTTCAGATGTTCTATTATTTTATCTTTCGGATCAAATTCCAATCCGAAATCATTTTTAATATCGCTTACGTCGAATATTACCGGTTTATTATCGTATCCTTTGTCAATTATGGTTATCTTGCTCTGCGAATTTGCCAATTTAACAGCCTCAACGGCTGCATAGTGCCACGAAACAAATTCTTTCGATAAGCCAAAATATGTTTTTCGGTTTACGCCGCTTTTTAAAATTTGCATGTAAATCTCGGCTAAATCATCAGCCCAGATAAATTGTGTGCCATCGAACTTTGTAATTACAACATCTTTGCCTTGTTTTGCATTCATGGCAATATCTTTAAAACGGTTATCAGCCTGGGTAGGCGCACCTTCAACAGCCGGGTTTCCGAACGTGTATCCCGGACGGACAATATTTACTTTCATTTTTGTTTCATAGGAAATGGCAAGCATGAAATTTTCTGTTGCCGCTTTGGTTGCGCCATAATATGTAGCCGGTTTATGCTTGTATGTTACCGGGATAAGTTTTGACCTGTCGTCCCGTTCATTATCCGGCACCATATAAAAATAATCGTCGACTGCAGTTGAAGAAGTGTAAATAAAAGTTTCACAACCGGCTTTGGCAGCAGCATCTGCAAGAAACACCGATGCGGCAGTATCATTTTCCAGCATTTTATAAGCGCCTGGTTCACCCCAGAATAAAGCTACATGAATACATGCTTCTTGGCCCGCAATAGATTTTTCAATGAGTTTATAATCGCCAACACTTCCTTCAATTATTTGCACGTCCGAAAATTTATGCAATGCCGGGATTTTATTTTTATTCCGTGCCAGAACAGTTACCTTATGTCCCTGCTCTAAAAGTTTTACCAGGATATGAGATCCGATAAAACCTGTACCGCCTGTTAGAAATACTTTCATTTTTATTGTTTTTTCAAACTTATAAAATTTTTGCAATAGTTTTTAATCAATACTTCGTTATTTTTTTGAATACAATTTACCCTGCCAGGTATCGCGGCTTTTTAGTTTTTTTTCAAACAACCTTACAATATCGGCAACGCGAAGCAACCCCCAGTTTGGTCCTGCTAAAAAACGGGGCGGCGCTTCGCCGGCTATACGCTCGATTACAAACGCAGGGTTCAGCTTTTCGGCCAATTTTACCATTAAATCTATATATTCGTCCAGATTGTATAACCTGAAAGCAGCCGGATTTAGAAGGTATTCATTTGCCAATTGTGTATCTTTAAAAATCTGAAGCTGGTGAAATTTTATCGTTGAAATTGGCAATTCCGAAATAATATCAATAGAATTTATAATATCCTGTTCGGATTCGCCGGGCAAACCGATTATAAAATGTGCGCCCGCTTTAATTCCGCGTTTTGTTGTATTTTCGATTGCTTTTACCGATTGTTCGAAAGTATGCCCGCGGTTGATTTTTTTAAGCGTCCGGTTATAAACCGATTCAATCCCGTATTCAACAATAATGTAATATTTCTCAGACAGGGCGCTTAAATAATCCAGTTTTTCATTATCAATACAGTCGGGACGCGTTCCTATTACAAGCCCTATCACACCAGGAAATTGCAAAGCTTCATCATAAAGCTTTTTTAATTTTTCTAAAGGGGCATAAGTATTCGAGTATGCCTGGAAATATGCCAGGTAATTCTTTGCCCTTCTGTAACGCACCTGGTGAAACTCAATGCCTTCAGCCAATTGTTGTGCAACCGGTTTCTGAGGATTACAATAGGATGGGTTAAAAGCATCGTTGTTGCAATAAATGCAGCCGCCTGTTGAAATTGAGCCATCGCGGTTAGGACAGGTAAAACCGGCATTGATGGTTAATTTTTGAACCCTTTGCCCGAAATTCTTCCTGAAATATTCGGCATACGAATTGAACCTCTTGTTATGTCCCCACAAATAATTCAATGTTTAAATTTTATATTATTGTGTTTTTTTATTTTTTATTCATAATTCATAATTCATAATTCATAATTCATAATTCATAATTCATAATTCTTAATTCTTAATTCTTAATTCTTAATTCTTAATTCATTCTCTTATATTCTGTCAACCAGGTTTAAATTCACATACCATATAACGCCATTGGCATTGGGATAGCCCATTTCTTTCAGGAACTCAACATATTTTTTTACCTGCAAGTTATAACGGGAATCCTGGATTTTACCGAATTTATAGTCGACCACCATTGCTTGTTTGCCTTTTATCATAATCCTGTCGGGCCTGTATTGGTGCTGGTTTTGGACAACTATCCCGGCTTCGTTCATAACCTGCCAGCTTCCGCTGAACCAATCTGAAAAAGGCATTTCCGAAAGAATCGATTTAACCTCGGCAATCAAATTCATTTTTTCACTTTCTTTTATCAAACCTTTAATAATTAACGAACCCACAGCTTTTTCAATATCATTTATGGTGAGGATTTCCTGAAAAAGCGTGTGCATAAGGTTTCCATAAGTCCTCATCGGCGGTCTATTACTTTCTGGTTCATCCCAAAAACCAGGTCCGGTATAACGTTGTTTAAGTTTTTCTTTAATTTCAAAACTATAATAAGTCATCAAAGGCAAATCTGAAAAGTCTTTTCCAACTATCTTATCATACCGGCAAATTTTACCAAGTTCGAAAAATTTTTCAGCATTATTCCAATAATCAGCCAGGCCGATATATGGATAACCTGTTTCAGGTTTTTCGTTTTTTGCAGGCATCAATTTGTAAGCAAGCTCCCCAATTGTTGTAAGTTTATCATCTTTCACAGGCAACGGGGCGAAAGCAAATATATTATCCGAAGCCCTTGTAAATGCCACGTACAAAAGATTCAGGTTATCAACATAAGCCTGGGCTTTTTCCAAAAAATACTGACCGGCAAAAATTGTGTCCTTTAACCCTGATGAATAACGCAAGGGAAAATATTCGAGCTTGTTGAAAGGGCTTTCATCCGAACGGCACCAGATTATTTGACGGGCATAGCGACTGTTGTCAATTTCCCAATTGCAGAAAGGCACAATTACAGTTTTAAATTCAAGCCCTTTCGATTTATGAATTGTTAAAACCCTTATTGCATCCTGTTCTTCGGATACCGATACCGAAAGTTTGTCCTTTTTTTCATCCCAATAATCGAGAAATGCTGGTAAGCTTGCAGGATTATTAATAAGAAACCCCGAAATGAAATCGTGAAATGCCTGGAGAAAAGGCAAATCGGAAATTTTTTCATTCAATTTAAAAATACCTGTGAGGCGTTCCAACAACCCATCGGGGGAAAAGCGCCTTAATGCTTTTAAATTATCTATGAATTCAGGCGGAAAAGAATTTTCAAGTTCATCGGCGTAAATTTTATTGCTGCTTGAAACCGTAAAATTTTCCAAAGAACTATTAACCGTTTCAGCATGGTTATTTTTATAAAAAAAATTGTAATCATACACCAGCGACATTTTATTAATGCCATCTTCGGGAGTAACCAGGTATTTAAAAAGTTTAACAAGAAATAATACCACAGGCGAGCTTTTAAGGAAAGTCGATTCGTTCGAAAGCGCCTGATAACGGACAGTTTCGTTTTGCTGGCCAGGGTTTTTGTACGAATTTAAATATTCGGCCACCAACCTGCCTTCGGCTGACGTGCGCACCAATATAGCAATGCTTTTTAAATTATTTCCCTGCAACAACAAATTGCCCAATATCCCGGGCAGCAATTGCAGCGCTTTATTTTCCCAGTCTTTATCTTCATTATCGAGAAATTGGATTTTTACAAAACCCTCGTCATTCTTTCTACCTGCCGGTAAATTTTGCATGCAGCCGTTATAGGCATTTGAAATTAATTGGGTAATGAAATTATCGGAAGCTGCCGTCTGGCTTTCGTTTTCCAGGCTATTGTTGAAATGCTGCTGCAATTCCTGTGACGATAAGCTGAAAAAAGCGTTATTAAAGGCAACTATATTGGCTTTGCTCCGCCAGTTAATTGAAAGATTATCGTAATAAATGCCGTGGTTCGAAAAATCATTGTCTATTTGATGGGCCATAATTTTCCAGTCGGTATTCCGCCAGCGGTAAATCGATTGCTTTACGTCGCCGACCAAAATGCAATCGTGGTTCTCCGACAGGCTGTTTTCGATAAGCGGTTTGAAGTTGTTCCATTGGATGCCCGAGGTATCCTGAAATTCATCAATCATATAATGATCGAAAACCTGCCCGGTTTTCTCATAAATGAAAGGCGCATCGTTTTCGCCAATTATCGATTTCAGGAAAACGCCCGAATTTGCCAAAATAAAAATATTATTTTCGGTTGCATAATCATTTACTTCTGTCGATAAATCGGCAAGTATGCCCAAGTATAGAAACCCGAAAGCGCTTCAACGCAGCTTCTGTAAATTGTGAAGTTTTCATTATAAAGCGCAATTGTTTGTTGCAAAAGTGAAAACAACCCTGCACTTGCGACAGACTGGATAAGCGCTGCTTTAACTTTATCATCAGGAAGCCAGTTATCGACCGATTCGGATGCGTCTAAAATCCGTTGGCCTATGTCCGGTATGTTGCCTTGTAATAACTTCAGGAAAAATGAACCAACTCCGCCTCCCTTTGCTTTGTATTTAAAATCGTCCGGCGTTAAATTATAATTGTCCATAATTTTTATTCCTTCACGACCGGCTTCGAGAAGCTTTGATTCAAATGAACTGCGAATGGCAAACAATTGCTTTTGAAAGTTTTTAAGCCATTCCCTGTCGTTTAGTTTTTGATGAAACGAAAGCGGGAACGATTGAAACGTTTCATTAAACAACTCTTTTCCCAGCTTCAGGATTTCGTTTTTAAAATCCCAGCTTTTGCCTTGTTCTATACGTTCTTCGGCAAATTCTACCAGCCATTCGAGAAGGGTTTTGTCATTATCCAAGCGTGTTAAAATCTGGTCGGACGCTTTTTCAATAACATCGGCAATATCGAGTTCAACATTAAAATTGAATTGCAGGCCGGCTTCGCGCGCAAACGATTTAATAATGCGCTGAAAAAAGCTGTCTATCGTGGTTATTGTGAAGCGTGAATAGTTGTGCAATATATTATTCAGGATAAAACCTGCTTTTTCCTGCATTTCTATTGGCAACAGGTTAAACTCCTTTAATAAATGTGCGGCATAAGATGAATGTTCCCCGCGCGAAAGCTTATACAATTCGCTTATTACGCGGCTTTTCATTTCTTCAGTGGCTTTGTTGGTAAAAGTTACTGCCAGTATATGCCTGTAATTGCGGGGGTACCGGAAAAGCAAACGAAGATAATCCGCCGTTATGCGGTACGTTTTGCCCGACCCTGCCGAAGCGCGGATTACTTTTAGTTTCGACATTGATGATTGAATGAATAAGCGAAAGTAATGAATCGGAAGGTAATTTAATTCAATAAAAGCTATGCTTTTTAAGAAGCTTTGCTTTTGGAGTTAATGTTAAATAGCAGAGCACTCATCCGCATTAATGCTTTTCTATACCAAATTTTTTTTCAATAAAAATTTGCAATGTTCATTTTTTTTTTTTATATTTGGCCGTTAGAACCCTTATATATTTCAAGATGCGCCATTACTCAATAAAACCTTTAAAAGCATGGCAAAAAATAACCATGTACAAATTCAAGCGATAAGCCATCTTTCATTTGCAACCTCTCAAAAAGTTCATCGCTTAAATGTTTATTCTTTTTACATAAAAAACACAAACAAAATATTTTTAAAATTAAAATGTGTAACCGGGGTAAAACCTCATAAAAAATTAAAACTATGAAGAAAATTATTTTAATCATTTTATCTATCTGTCTTTCTTTTGCGGAAACATATTCGCAATTGACAGTTAATTCAAATGGATACGTAGGCATTGCAAGCACTAATGTGCAGAATATGCTTGAAAATAGGCAACAGTGGAAACCTTTCATTGAAAGCTTCGGACAATGCCCCGGGCAACATATTGTTCGTAAAATCGGATAATACCCAATTGGCAAATATTTACTCTTCCACAAACGGGCTTTATTTATCAACCTCTACCAACAATACGCCCGCTATTTCAATTAACGCTAATGGAAATGTTGGCATTTGCGGCGCTCCTTATAGCACCTATGGATTGACAGTGGGCAGTAGTACAAATATGGTAAATACTTATTTTTATGGTGGCATTACCAGGTTTTATAATTATCCTGTTAATGTTGACCTTATCATTGACAATACGTCCACCGATCATGGCGAGAATGTACATTCTTCCATGAATAATTCCGGTAATATAGGTAATTCAGCCTATGCATTTGAATATATGTATAGCTATCATTTTACCAACCCTTCCGACAGGAGGCAAAAGGAAAATATCCGCAGCATTACAGGCGCACTGGATTTGGTGTTAAAACTTACCGGAGTAAGGTACGACCTGAAAAAACAATATGCCTTGAGTTCAAATATCTAATGCAACTTTATTCTAAAAAGTTGCACTATGAATGGATACACAAGAATTAGTTATGAAGAAAGAGTAAAAATTGAGTTATTACTAAGTCAAGGTAAAAAGCGGTCAGAAATAGCCCTGACACTTAACCGACCGAGGAGTACAATAAATCGTGAAATAGAGCGTAATAGCGGTTTGATATATCGTTCGGAATTAGCTCAGTTGAATGCTACTCAGGGTAATAAAATAAAACACAAAGGGAGCAAGATACAGAAAGACCCTTTGCTTAAATACAAGATAATACTTCATCTCAAGCAACATTGGTCACCTGAACGGATATCAAAACGATTAAGACAAGTTTATAAACATAATAAGCAATATCACGTGTTACACGAAAGCATCTACACATACATCTACCTATGGGCAAAGAAAGAGCTTCGTAAGGAATTGATAAGCTATTTGCGACAGCAAAAGGGCCAAAGGAGGAAGCCTGAGAGTAGAGGTCTACTTCGAAGCAGGATACCCGACAGGATAGATATATCAGAGCGACCACCTGAGGTAGAGGATCGGTTGAATTTCAGGTCATTGGGAAAGCGATTTAATCATTGGGAAAGATGGTAAAAGTGCTATTGGGTCCATAGTAGAACGAACCACACGGACTACGTTATTGGTAAAGTTAAAAGACAGGAGCGCACCTACCGTACGCAGGGCATTTGCAGAGAAAATGCTTACCCTGCCGGAACAGATGCGTTTGAGCACAACGCATGATAATGGGTTTGAGATGGCCCAGCATAAATTGTTTACCAAAGAAACACAAATCAAAGTATTCTTTGCAAGTCCGTATAGTCCTTGGCAACGAGGCACCAATGAAAACACCAATATGCTGATTAGGGATTTCTTTCCAAAAGGAACAGACTTCAATGAAATACCATCAGGAAAGATACAGCAAGTGCAGGATTTGCTTAACAATCGCCCACGAAAAGTATTGAATTGGCAAACACCAAAAGAGGTTTTTGAAAACTATATTTTGAAAAACTGTAGATGATGATGGTTATGTGCTGTTGAAATGTTAATAACTCTACCTTTAAAATATTATAATACATAGAGTTATTAATATTTTAATGGCATGTTGCCCGAAGAAAAAAAGTAATTATCTTTAAATTGAAAAATATAAACTGAATAGTTGCATTAGAAACTTGAATGTAAGTGCATATAATGATACATTAATAAAAAACACAAAAATAAAAGCCAAATTAGAAACCCTGCGCAAAAACCAGGTAGGGTTTATTGCCCAGGATGTAAACACGGTATTGCCGGAGGTAGTTGTGCATGACGATTCGACCGATATTTACGGGATTGATTACGGTAAAATAGTACCGATACTTGTTGAAGCCATAAAAGAGTTGAAATCGCAGGTTGATTCATTAAAACAAGCAAATAAAAAAAGTACAGGTTCGTTAAAAAGCGAAGAAACTACAACCGGTATTGGAGATGCCGGCAGCCAAACCGATAAACCGTACCTGGGGCAAAATACGCCAAACCCGTTTTCCGTTGCAACTGTAATAAATTTTTACATCCCGCAGGACAACCGGACGGCGGCCATTTATGTGTACGACATGCAGGGGACGCAAAAGAAAGTTTATAACATAACCGGAAGGGGCAATGGGGGCATTACCATTAATGGTTATGAATTGCAGGCCGGGATGTATTTGTATGCTTTAATTGTCGATGGTAAAGAGATAGATACAAAGAAGATGATTTTGACAGAATAATATTTTGGTCGTTGGCAAGGGTGAAGTTTTTAGTTTGAATTTTAAATAACTAATACAATTTTACTATGAAAAATTTTATAATTATCTTAACATTATTAATAGCCTATATTTCTGATAAAAATGAATTTATGTATATCTAAGAATATCCATTAAAATTAAAACTATGAAAAAAATAATTTTAATTCTTTTTGTAATAATACAGAGTGTTTACTCATTTGCTCAAAATGATTTTGCTCCTATTGGCGCTAAATGGTACTATGAAAACATTGAAGGAATGATGCCTCCTGCAATAGGTTATATCGTATTTGAAAGCACAAAGGATAGTTTAGTAAATCATATAACATATAAAGTTATTACTACAACATATTATTCGCATTTAAATACAAAAGTCAATCAAGGGATTGAATTAACGCGATACGATAGTGGAAAAGTTTATTCCTTATATAATAATAAGGAATACCTACTTTATGACTTCAATTTGATGGTTGGTGATACTTTTAAAGTATACATGCGTAATAGAACTTATTGTAATCAGGATACTATTTATCCGTTGAGGGTTGATACAGTTGGGCAAATTATAATAAACAGCCAAAAGCTCAATTATCAATATTTAAGTACAAAAGATAGTAGCATGCATGGTTATAACCTTAGAATTTATGAACGTTTAGGATGTACAAATTTTATGTTTCCCAATACAGATTCATATTGTATTGAAGATGCTTTTGAACCTGGACCTCTAAGGTGCTATTCTGATTCCTTAATTGGGCTTTATAAGAGATTTCCCGAACCATGTGATACTGTAATTAATGAACATGATATTATAAAAGAAATAGACATATCTACACTTAATATTTGCCCCAATCCGGTAAAAGATGGGTTTTATCTTAAGTTAAACAATATGCCTGTAACCAATATAAGTAATGTTGCGATATTTAATCTTTCCGACATTGAAATATTATCTACTGTCGTGCAACCGAAAACAGTGGTTGATATTAGTAAATTATCCCCCTCAATTTATATTCTGAGGGTTAATTATGAAGGAAAAATTTTTTACACGAAACTTATAAAATATTAGGTATGAAAAATATGTTAATTTTTATTGCTTTGTTGCTGACAACATTATCCGGCAAAAGTCAATTTTGTTCTTATGTAATAAGTCCTACCAGTTCCAATTCTACATTAAAGGGATATGTTGATCAGAATACTCCGGTAAAACAGGTTTTGATAAATATATATTACCTGCTTAAATTTGATGGTACAGGTAATTTTAATGAATTAAATGATGGATTGTCTCCAAGTAATGCTTACAATGGTTATCAATATGCATGGGATTTAATCTATGGTTATAACGGAACAAGGGTTCCTATTCTTAAATATGCTCAAGGCGGCACAAATGCTATACTTGAGAATACCAGGTAATGAGACTTCAATCAGCAGCTCCTATAGGCCCTGTTCCAGCAATAGCAACAAAATATGAATATGTGCTTAATGCTGTTTATTTTATCAAAAATACTGCTGATTATGATTCTGCTTACAACTTTCCTCCAATGAACCCATATTATTTATGGTCTAAGTATTCTAATCAAACAAATGCAATAAATCTTTTTTTTACAGCCACATATTCTAACTACGGAGGTAGCGGAATGGCAGATTTAGGTGGGTTAGATGCAGCATTTTACCAACATTACGCTAACTATGCAGCAGCAGTGCAGAATGGAAACTGGTGGTATAACACTTTTACTACAAGAGTAATTAATCATGAAGTTGGGCATACACTTTCTTTAGAACATACATTATTAACTGGCAATGGAAGATGTTGTGATGGTACTCATGCTTCCTATTGTGATGATGGTTGTGATGATACCCCTACATGGCAGTATTTGCACTCAATTGGAAATCCTGATCCTTGTGCTTGGAATGCAAGTTATGGTTCAAATAATATTATGGATTATGATGCAGATAACGATGCTTTAAGCCCTTGTCAGATAAACACGGTACACACACATATTTTTAACAATAAAATGAATATGTTGCTTTGTAAAACTTTAGGGGCAGATTTAAATGTGACCAGCTTCAGTGATAATCAAGTTTTATTTTCAGGCCAAAATGTTACAATTCCGGCAAGTTCAATTAGTGGGTCTTCAATGGTAGTAAAATCAGGCCAGATTAAAAATATTGTATTTAGCAATTCCCTAACTCTTAATCCTGGTTTTGAAGTTCAACTTGGTGGAGAGCTTAACGTATCAACGCAGCCTTATTGTCAATAGTTAAATCAATTTTAAAACAAAAAACTATGAAAACAATAATATTCATTATAGCATTCCCTATGCTGGCCCCAGATTAAGCTATAACTTGGTTTCTAATTTCGTTATAAACGGCAATGGCGTTACCGGCGCAAATGTTATGTTTGTGAGTAGTAATGTTACATTAAACCCTGGGTTTACACTTCAGCCCGGAGCGTCATTAAATATTATAAATGCAACGTGTAATTATTAAAAAAATAATTTTATGAGAGCAATTACAACAATTATCTTAATATTAATAAGTATTTTTAATATTTTGGGCCAATCGTACAGGGCAATTAAAACCAATGCAGGATATTATTTTAAGTACGACAGTATTATTAATTCAATTAAGATTGATTCAATGAATGTCGTTGGGAATGATACTATACTGTACAATTTTAAATGTATGAGGAATGCTGTCCCGCCTGAAACTTGTTCAAATTTATATGGGCCATCGTGGATTGGTAAAAAGGTTATAATTAAATCCGATGGTTACAATATTTTTTTAAATAAATATAACGACACCATAAAGATAAACCCTTTAGCCAACTTAAACGATAGCTTTATATTATATAAGTATAGTAATTCAAATTATATTGAAGCAACCATAACAAATTTTGATACAGCTTCATTTATTGGATTTGTTGATTCAGTAAAAACCATAAGCCTGCTTGTTAAGGATACCGGTGATGATACTATTTCGGATTTCTTAAACAACAAAACGATTATGCTAAGCAAGAATTATGGTTTAATTAAATTACCTGACTTTTACGAATTTCCATATGATTCAATTCCTGATATAACATCATTATTAAATATATATGCATATAATTATAAACCATTTTATAATTTGGTTGGTAAAACAAATCCCAATGCAGGTATCGTTAATATAACATCAAAGGAAATTTTCGATTTCAATATCGGGGACGAATTCCATACGGAAGATATTAATACATTAATAGGCCCTCAATCCAAATGGAAACTATTGTTGATTTCTATAATAATTGATAAATCATATTCCAATTTTAACGATACCGTAATTTATAAGGTTAAAAGATGTGGAAGCGAAGAAACATGGGACACAAGCAGCTATAAATTTTCATATATAAATGATACGGTTTTTACAAGTTATGCCATAACCAATAATATTCTCGATTATCAACCCCGACAAACATTTTATGATAAAAATGGCTATTTTGGATATAGCTTTTTCGATTTAAATATCAGTAGTTTATATAACAACCGTTTATTGAAACATAACCTGAACCTTATACCATATTCATTCTCCAATGATTCATGTTACAATATTGGTCCGATACTCCTGGCCCTGGTTATTATTATTGTATTGAAGGTTTGGGTGGGTATTATCGCATAGGCCCTTATGATAACTTTATAGGATTAGATCATTTTACTTTGGTTTATTTTAAAAAAGATAAAGAAACCTGGGGTACGCCTTACGATTGTTCAAAACTTGGCATTAAAAATATTGATATCCCCATACAGCTTGCAACTGTTTATCCTAATCCCCTTCATAACGTTTCTTTTATAAACATACAAGGAAATATTCAATTCCCAATTGAATTTATTTTATATAATTACTTGGGTGTGCAGGTTAGAAGAAACTCTTTTACAAATGAAAACAACATGAGAATTGAAAGAGGTTCACTAAAAGATTGGGGTCTATTTTTATTTACTATATTCCAAAAATGGGAAACAAATGACAGGTAAATTAGTGGTTGAATAAAAATAGAGATGTTTCGAAAACATCCCGGATTACGCCTCAATGGTGCTACGATGTACATAGTGTTGGTGTGAGAAATGATTGTATCGTTTAAAATACGGCAGATATAACTTGTGCAAACATATTTTCTAAAAGGAAGTGAATTAGTATATAAAGTTTCTGGCAAAACAAATTCAATATAAGCTAAGGCTTAGTTAAATCAAAAGCTCTTACTTTTAAACTTTTTATTTTAGTAATTTATTTTTAAAGAAAGAATTTTTATGAGAAAACTAAAATTAAAATATTTGGTATTACTAACATTGTTAGTAATACCGCAATTTACTATTAATGGGCAATCCCCTCCAATTTATGATAAAAATTGGGTTTTAAATACTTCACTTAGTGATGAATTTAATAGCACTCAACTTGACAGTCAAAAATGGTATATGTGTGCTACTACTCCCCAATACCCATTAGATAGTTGTGATGGCTGGACATATGAGCCATTTATTTCGAACTTCTATCCACCTATCGCTATTACTCAAATTATCTTCAAAGCCGTCAATTGATGCCTGTACTTAACTTTGTTTATATACATTTGATAAATATTATAATGATGTTGTTAATCCAAAATCTTTTATAAATTATGAAAAATCTTTTATTTAAATTAATAATTGTAGGAGTTTTGAACTTACTGCTTTTTATTTTTTTATTTCTATGTTTTCAAAACAAATTCATTTATAGCCACTCGCTGGGAATAATCTCAAAAAACTACGAAAATCTTGGTGGTTGGAATATTAAGAAAGTATCAAAACCTTATTTGAAAATTAGTAATGAAAATTTTGAAACTTGGGATGCTAATATTCTTAAATGCATAAAAGATAATATGTACAGAAATACCGGATGCTTTAACAAAGTTAATGCAGCGTTCTTTCCGCTTTTTCCTATAATTTGGAAATTGCTTTCAGTCAATAATATTGGGATTTCTCTTTTTAATTATTTACTTTTTATATTATCAATAGGACTATTAATAAAGTATTTATTAAAAATAAATGGAATTGAGAAATTATTGATATATTCAATTTTAATTACTTTGCCTACCACAATTATTTATTATATACCTTATACAGAATCATTATTTCTTTTTTTAATCAAAAGAATTCCTCGTAGCTCTGCTACGGGGTAAAATCAAATAATAGGTTTGCTATGCAAACTCCATTGTTGTATTTTCTTTGATACCTCGCAGCTCTGCTGCGGGGTAGTTCATTGACTATTTGGTTAATTGGGATAATTAAAGGAAAGTATTGGATTTCCTTTGTTGCATCTATATTATTAGCAATGGTTAGGCCAGCCATGATTTTTATATTTTTTGCTATTTTTATAGTTGAATTTGTCGGTCTTTTTAGTCATAAAAACTTAAAATTATTTATTAAGGAATCCTTTTTAAAATTATTTCCATTTGTAATTGGAATTTTCTTATCATTTTTTATTCAATACTTGTATTCATCAAAATGGACAAAATTTTTTGAAGCTCAAAAATATTGGAATATTGGGCTACATCCTTTAACTACTATTTCGGATTGGTCTGTAGAAGGTTTTGCGCTTAATACATTTTCAATCTTTTTTATATGTTTACCAGCGTTAGCTTTTATAATTTATACACTTTTAAAGGATAACAGATTAAATAACTACAAAAGCATTTCTTTAAAAGAAAATAAACATTTTAAGTATTTTATTTTGGTTTCAAATTATTATTTTGTGAGTGTTTTTATATTTACATTGCTCACTTCAGGAGGAAGCTTGCATAGTTTATTTCGGTTTATTATGGTTAGTCCTCCGTTTTTTATTACATTATTAATTTTACTCAACAATTTGCATATAAATAAATTAAAATTTAAAATTTTGTGTATATCTATACCAATTATTTTAATTACACTATTTCTCACAATAACTACATATGGAGGTAATAGGTTTGATTTTAGTTTTTCAGGCCTTTATTTATCAATTGCAATAATATCATTTTTATTGTTTCGAAATAATCTCAAATTTTCTCTACAAATTATAATTGCAACTTTTATTATCTTATGTAGTATTATTTGGAATACTTATATGCTAAATATTTTCTTTAGCAGTGGATGGATTTTTACATAAAAGTTTATTTAATGTATTTTCATTTAAATTAAAACAAATATGCTTATGTGTTTTATTTAAAATTTATTAACAATTTGATTATGAAAACAAAATTAGTTGAAAGAATTGCAGTAATAATTCTGCTAATAATTAATCTCTATATTAAAGGGCAAACTCCTCCAATTTATGATAAAAATTGGGTTTTAAATACTTCTCTTAGTGATGAATTTAATAGCACTCAACTTGACAATCAAAAATGGTATATGTGTGCTACTACTCCCCAATACCCATTAGATAGTTGTGATGGCTGGACATATGAACCATTTACTTCAAATTTCGTAAGTGATGATGGGAATTATTTAAAATTAAAAGCTGATTTAGTTTCAGGTGCACCATATACCTCAGGAATCCAAACGAAGGGTTATAATTATCTATATGGTTATTATGAAAGGAGAGCAAAATTGCCAGGATATTTAAATCCACTTACCCATCTGCCTTGTAGTCAAGGCTTTTGGACTGCATTTTGGACTTATTATCAGCCAAAAGATCAAAATGGTTGTATTACTGATGATGAGGAAATTGATATTGTGGAACCTAATGGGTTAGGTGCTTTTAGCGATGCGCAATCTAATTCTGCTGGTTACTATATGTATATAGGAAATTGTCAAGCTGCAAGTATGGGTCGTAAAGAAACTCATAATTTACCACCATTATATGAAAATTTTCATAAATTCGCAGCCGAATGCTTGCCTGGTAGGGTTATTTTTTATTTTGATGATGTTTCATATTTTAGTATTTATAGTCAGTCGTATCCTACACATCCAATGCGTGTGGTTATAGATAATCAATTGCAAGTGTATCCAAAAGATTTTGTAACAAACGGAATCCCCGTTACTCCTTGGCCGATATATTATGTGGTTGATTATTTTCACTATTATCAATTAAATATGGACTATTGCGGAACTGATGCAACAATTAACAGCAATTCCGATTTGACGAGCTTTCAATATGGTGTTAGAAGAAATATTACGATTGGCAACGGCTCAAGTTCTATTTCTTTAAATACCGGAGATAATATCACATTTCGTGCAACCAATGGGGTAACTATAAATGGAAATTTTACAGTTCCAGTTGGAAGTACATTAAATATAATACCTACGCCTTGCCAATAAAATTTAAATAAAAACACGATAATTGTAATAATAAATTCAAGCTTTTTTATAAGTTTTTTATGTCAAATTAATGTAAGAAAAAATAGCACAGTATAAATATAATGGTCAGGAAGTGACAAATAAAAGGATGTTCTTAACATAATAAAATATTTTTTGAATGGATTTAACTTTTTTAAATATGAAATATTTTAACAGAATACAATATTATTTGATAATTATAATAATAATATTCATTTCTTTTTTTCTTTATTCATCTAATTTTTGTCCTCTGTTAAACTCGGATGATGCTTTAAATATCTTAATGGCCCATTATTATAAATTGCCAACTGATTTTTATTGTTGGGGCCAGGACAGGGGGGAACACTAATACCTTTAATAAGTCAGGTATTTATTAAAATATTTCATCTTTCAGCACTTACTTCGGTTTCTTTGTCGAATTATTTAATATTGATACTTGGTTTTATTGGGTTTTCAAGTTTATTTAAAACAACATATAGTAAATTGCTATTTGCAATTATTTGGTTTTTGCCATTTGAAAGGTTCATATATATTTTACGCTATCCTATTGGTGTAGAATATAGTCTTATTGCTTTTGCAATTTTTCTTATGAATAAATTATATTATAAAGTCACATTTAATCAAAAGAATTCCTCGTAGCTCTGCTACGGGGTAAAATCAAATAATAGGTTTGCTATGCAAACTCCATTGTTGTATTTTCTTTGATACCTCGCAGCTCTGCTGCGGGGTAGTTCATTAATTTTAGAAATAATATTATATTATTAACTATCATTCTAATATTTATTTTATCCATCTGGGTTTCTGACTTGGCAATAGTTACAATTGGCGTATTATTTTTTGTATTGTTAATTTTCAATTATATCGAAAAGAAGAATATAGAAATTAATAAAAGTGTTTTATATTATTTTGTTTTTGGCATAATCATATGTTTTCTATTTATAAAGCTTGCAAAATCTTTTGCCGTTGTTAAAACAGAGCATTATTTGTCTGTAAATAATATAGGTTCAATTAAAGCAGCAATTCTTTTAATTAAAAAATCATTTATTGAAGTCCTCACTTTTAAAACAAAAGAAATTTTTGTTAGCATATATTCTTATTGTGTAATCCTCTTTCTAATTGCTTTTTCGACTTATATTTTAAAGAAAAAAGTACTATTAATTTTGTTTTCTAATAAATGGTTCTCTTTTTTTATTGCCGATTTCATCGTCATTTTTATAACATTCATTTTATCTTCCTGGGTATTGGCAAATGGAATGGGCCGGTGGTATTTTGTTGCAAGTTATATTTCTCTTTCAATGGCAGTACTTATTGCTATTGAACATTTACAAATTAATAATTATCCTATAATGATTTATAATTTTTTTCTATTAGTAATTATAATCATTGGCGCTATAAGTCCTATATATAATATGAAATACATTTATCCCAAAACTTTGCGCCCAATGGTTGACGTTGTTGGCGAATTTAAACAATTAGGGAAAATAGGAGTATTGGCCGAATTTTGGAATTCATATATTACTTCATGCCCGGATCCCGAAATGATTAAAGCTACACCACATGACCAAAGTGATATAAGAAATCAACAACTGGTTGACGAAGTATTTGAGCGTAAGAATCTTTATGTAATTAAAGATATGTGGATGAATTCTTTTCCTGATACATTAGAACAATTCGGATATGTTTTGTTGAAGGAAGGAAATCATTTCATATTGGGCAATTGTGATGTATGTAAATATAAAAAAATAAAGCTGCAAAAATATATTCCAATTAGTAAACTCAAGTATAAAGAATCACAAATATTATTCGATCATTCAATTCAAAGAAACGTGTTGGTCGTTTCTTCTGGTTGTGATACTTGTAGGGAAAAGTATTTTGTTTATGGCCCATATATCCCAATTGGTATAGGCGATTTTACAATTAGGTTTTATATGAAAGCATCTCATTCAAAAAACGATAATTCTATTGCTTTACTTGATGTTTCTGTCGATGGGGGTAGAACTCAACTATCAAGTAAAAAAATAAATAAAACAGAACTCACTGGTAATATTTATAAATATTTCGATTTGGATTTTAAAACAACAAAAAGATACATTGGTATGGAATTTAGAATATATTATTATGGAAATGCTGATTTATATTTTGACCATTTAGAATTAATAGAGAAATAAGATAATGTGTATTTTAGGTTATTCTAATGATGTCCTAAGCTGGCGCAGGTTTAGCGATAGCGTAATCCATGCTTCATTTGTCCCAGGTATAATGTTTTGAAATTGTACAATTCATTGAACAGTCCTTCGTTCGGTTCAACCATTCTTTCGTACGGTTGAACATTTCGTTCGTTATTGCCGCAGTTTGGTTCAATATTGCCGCAGTTTGGTTCGGTAGAGCGGCTCGTTGAGATGAAAGTGCGGCAATTTGGTTCGTTCAAGCCGCTCATTCAAACGAAGGAGCGGCTCGTTGGTTCGAAATTGCCGCTCTTTGGTTCGGTAGAGCGTCCCGTCGGTTTAATTGAGCGGCTCCTTCAAATGAAACAGCGGCAATTTGGTTAGTTCAAGCGGCTCATTGGAACCAAAGAGCGTCTTGTTGGTTCGAACGAGCCGCTCAATTCCAACGAATAAAAAAGAAGCCTTGTAAATTAAATATCACAAGGCTTCCGAACTTAATTTGTTATTCGGCAATTTTTACAATTTTATCAATCGGTAAGGAATTGGCAAGGGCTATAACATCGTTTTCAGCAGGAATGCCTTTAACGGTAAAAGTAAGGAGTGTTTGGTTTAAAGGAATTTGAACGGTATAAGTTACTACCTGTGTTTCACTATTTGTTTCCTTCTTAAGCATAGCTTTATACCCGCTTATTTTAATTCTCTTATTGTTTGGGTCCGAAGCGCCAAAAAAAGTCGGCATAGCAAGTAATGCATTTAGACTCGTTAGTAAAGGGGAATCACCCATAATTTCAATTTTTGCATTCTTCCCGTCCGAAGCGCCATACGTCCTGTTTACGAACAAACCTGCAAAACCGGCAGCCCCGTTTACGTTATCGTCTTTTTGGTTATAGGTTATATCGCTTAATTTTGTTGGTAAAATATTGAGTATATCTTTACCAATTGCTTTGTTAATTTCATTCAGCGCATCCTGGAGAGCGTACCGGGTATTATCCAAATCCTTTGAAGAATAGGACTTTTCAGCTTCATCCAGTTTTGCAGCAGCATCCTGTGCTTTTACAAAAGTTAATAAACTTTGTACTGCAATAATTATAATAATATAAATTATATTCTTCATTTTTCTCCCAATTCGTTTTTAATTTTATCTATATCAAACTGATTTGCAGCTGTCATAAAAACATTCTCGTTGGCATAATTGACGCCATTGATAATAACGACAGATGACTGACCAATTGGAACACTCAGGGTATAACCTGTGTTTTGTTCGAATTGCAGCAAAGCGCGGTTTCCTTTAAATTTAACCTCTTTGGAATTCTGATTGGTATTAGATGCAGAATAGGAACTGTTGTTCAGATACATGTTTACTGATGATACCTGCATCGAACTGTTTTCAATTAAAACTTTTAACTGCTTGTCGTTGGCCTGGTAGATTCTTTGGATCATCAATCCGGCAAAACCGATGCCACTGCTGTTTACTTTATCTTCTTCAGGCAGATTTGGCATTCCATCTGCTTTATCGGGCAACGATTTCAGAATGTTTTGCCCAATTTCCATCTCCACGCCGAGCATTGCCTGACGGGCTGAACGCCGTGCTTCGGCATAATTTTTAGCCTGGTATGCAACCTTAGCCGCTTTAATGTTCTCCTTTACATCCGGCGGCGCACTTGTCAAATTACTTCCCTGCGTATTCTGGACTGATTTTGAGTTGCTGCCGGAATTAGAGTTGTTTGAATTGTTCGTTGAAGATGAATTAGTACTTTTATCATCCCCTTTGGTTACAGTGTTAACAGTTTTATCTGTTGCTTTATCCACTGCTTTATCCTTGAGCTTTTGTAAAAACCCCTGGGAATAAATTTGCTGGTTCCCGAGAGTAAAAATAAAACACAAAAGGATAATAATGAGTCTGTGTTTATTCATAGTTTAATTTTAAGTTTGAGTATTTGATTAATGTTATAAAGCAAAAAGAATTAAAATAATCCATAATTGTTATATAGAGTAAAAATAGAATTATAATTTGAAATTTGAAAATAGAAATGGATGATTTTTTAGGACTGAAATTTAAAAATTTATCAAATTAAACTATTGGAGAAATTCCTTACATTAAGAATAAAGCTTTTATAACAAAATAAATTTTATTTTTGTTACACTTTAAAAAGTCAATAAGAATGGATTCCGGTTCGGGTAACTTCAAATTATTTAACTTCCATTACATTGGACAATTTTTGTTTTATCTGTAAAGCGGTAAATAAAGAAAAAGCTATGTTCCTGCAAAAAGGCAATCAAATAATAAGGCGCTTCGCTGTTTGCGTATTTATTCTTACAGTATTGAAAGTCAATGGGCAGCTTGTTGATACAGCAAAAAACAACAGATTTTCAATTCATGCGCAGACAACTGTAATTAACCAATACAAACCGGCCTTTAGTGCAAAATATACAGGGCAGAATAGTTTAATTCCGCAGGAAGAAAATAAACTTTCCGTAACTTCCACGCTATTTTGTGGCTCCCGGTTATGGCAGGGAGCAAGTATATTTATAAATCCTGAAATTGCCGGCGGCTCAGGGCTTAGTGGTTCGTTAGGAGTTGCTGCATCAACAAACGGCGAAACGTACAGGATTGGCGAACCGGCTCCGCAGTTCGAACTGGCGAGGCTTTACTTCAGCCAGGTCTTTTCACTGAATAATGAAAAAGAATACGAGGAAGATGACATAAATACGCTTGGAAGAAATATCCCAACAAGATACCTTTCTTTTACAATCGGTAAAGTTAGCGTTTCAGATTATTTCGACCTTAACAAATACAGCCACGACCCACGAACCCAATTTATGAGTTGGGCATTAATGAGTAATGGGGCATGGGACTATCCTGCCAATACCAAAGGTTATACGCCGAGTGTTGTTTTAGAATTTGTAACCCCTAAACATGAATTGCGTTATGGATTTTCATTGGCGCCAAAAACAGCCAACGGAATGGTGATGAATTGGAATATTAAGGAAGCAAGTTCCCAAACGCTGGAATATACGCATCATTATACACTCGATGGAAAAAGCGGCACATTGCGCGTGCTTACATTTTTCACAACGGCCAACATGGGGAATTATAACCAAAGCATAGCGCTTAATCCCTCTGCGCCCGATATTATTGCCGTTAGAAAATATGGAAATACAAAATATGGCTTTGGCATTAACGCCGACCAATCAATAAACAAAGATATGGGCGTGTTTTTCAGGGCAAGTTGGAACGATGGCAATAATGAAACCTGGTTTTTCACCGAAATAGACCATTCGGTAAGCTTTGGTATTTCGTCTAATGGCAACAAATGGAGAAGGCAAAATGATATTGTCGGGTTGGCGTTTGTTACCTCCGGCCTGTCAGCTCCACATCGTAATTATTTAAAGGCAGGCGGCAAAGGGTTTATGTTAGGCGACGGCAACTTAAATTATTCACGGGAGCATCTTGTCGAAGCATATTATTCAATGGCACTGTTAAAATATTTATTCGTTTCAGGCGCATATCAGTTTGTAATAAACCCGGGATATAATAAGGACAGGGGGCCTGTAAATGTATTTTCAATTCGCGTGCATACAATAATCTAAAAACCAAACTCCAAAGTTAATTATATGAGAATAGGCTGTAGCCTATAATGAATTATTTAATCAAAAGAATTCCTCGTAGCTCTGCTACGGGGTAAAATCAAATAATAGGTTTGCTATGCAAACTCCATTGTTGTATTTTCTTTGATACCTCGCAGCTCTGCTGCGGGGTAGTTCATTTGGAGGTTAAGTCTTCCGCCGAACGAATACTGCTATTCGACAACTCAGACGAACGGGGGATAGCTTTACCCTGCCGAGCGTTTTTGAAAATTGATTTGTTTGCTATAAAGTAAACTTTAAAAAAATTATAGAATTTTTATAATCTATAATTTTTTTTGTAATTATTGTTTTTTAATTATTTTTGACCGCATATTCTTCTGTAAATCAAATAATATATGTTTATGGTTTTATATAAATCGGTTTAATAAATAAGCTTGTGCTTAAAAAAAAATTAAAAATTCAGGGAACGTTTTGAAATTTTTGTATCTATATTAGATATTATATAGATTAAAAAATTAATAAGTTCTTTTACATATATTTGTAACCCATAGACACAATAACTATGGGATTAAAAGTTGACAAAGTAAGAAGGAATCCCGTTCAATTTCTTAGCCTCACAGGGTTTAATCCAGATGAGTTTGATGAATTGGCATTAGAATTCCGAAATGAATGGGAACAATATTCCAATCATTTCACTTTAGAAGGAAAACCTCGACAACGAATAGCATTACCTAATTAACAAGTGTTTTACCGGGCGTTCAGGACAAATTATTGTTTATATTAGTGTACCTAAAAACGTTTCCTTTACAAGAACTTCAGGCTGCTACTTTTTCGATGAACCAACCTCAAGCCAATTTTTGGGTACATCTTTTAAGCCCAATTCTTGGCAAAACTCTTAAAAGGCTTAAAGAAATACCTGAACGAAACAATCAAAAGCTGGAACAGCTATTGAAAGATTGCCCTGACATATTGCTTGATGGAGTAGAAAGGAGTATTCAACGGCCACTAAATGCTGAGCAGCAACAAGACTGCTACAGTGGTAAAAAAAACTCATAGTGTCAAGAACAACATTCTTTCACTGCCCGATCGCCGAATTTTGTTCCTGAGCCGAACCTACAATGGTAGCGTACACGATAAGAAAATTTGTGACGACCAGCCGCTAACCTTTCCAAAAGGAATAAACTTGTGGCAAGATACTGGCTTTGTAGGTCACTATCCTGAAGGAGTCAATATCCGAATGCCAAGCAAAAAGCCCAAAGGCAAGGAGTTGTCTAAAGAACAAAAACAGAAGAACCGGGAAATATCCAGGTTTAGGGTACTTGTCGAACACGCTATATGCGGAGCTAAGCGTTGCCGAATTATCAAAGAACGTTTACGTTGTTACAAGTTTGAATTCGATGATCTGATAATGGAACTCGCTTGTGGGTTACATAATTTTAGAATAACTATGAAATGTGTCGCATAAATCAATTAATCTATATAATGTC
>CAWEFA010000100.1:0-18483 GCA_963808135.1 uncultured Bacteroidota bacterium | reverse complement strand
TAATATTGATATAAGCAGTAATGATTTTGCATTGGATTACCACGTTGAAAAATTAGATTACAAATTTAATCCCACCTCAGGCTATTCATTTACTGTTAACGGGGCTTCAGGGGTGCGCACTATAAAAAAGAACAGCACCATACTTGGATTATATGATGAAGTGGGCGGACAATATTTCAGCTATCTATATGATACTATCCGGCTTGTTTCATTTGAATTGAAATTGGGCCTGTCCATTGATAAATACTGGAAGCTAGCCTCAAGGCACACCATCAAAACCTCTTTTGACGGAAAATATTTTTATAGCGCCAATATTTTTCAAAGCGAAGATTACCGTCTTGGCGGTATTCATTCTTCTTCGCGGTTTTGATGACCAGTCTATTTTTACGCCATATTATGCCATGGCAAATATTGAATACCGTTTCCTGCTTTCTAAAAACTCCTTTGTCAGCGCATTTTTTAATGGCGCTATAGTTCAGAGTTACCCGCCCCACCGCAAAGGAACATTTGATTATCCTTTTGGTTTTGGAATTAGTGCCGCCGTAGAAACCAAGGGCGGCATTTTCGACATTACGTACGCCCGAGGAAGGCAGCTGGGCAACAAAATAGATTTCGCAACGCCCAAAATTCAATTTGGATATTTAGCTTATTTTTAGCCGGTGCGTATCTTTTTGCTATTCCTCTTTTTTATTCTTCCGTTTGCGTGTTCAATTGCCGCACAACCTGTTGATTCTATAATGCAGCAATCAAACGATGATTCACTTTTAGCTGCCGATTCGGCTTTATTATTGAAATACTCCAGCACTGTGTCAGGTAAGTCGTTGCTATTGGAAGAAAACAAAAAAACAGAGAATGATATACAGCAATACCATGTGCCGGGGCACAATGCCGCTGTAATTTTTTTACTGGTAATGTTGCTGGGTGTAATAACTTATCTCAAAATTGCATTTAGCAAAGACCTCGAAGACCTGCTCCAGGCCATAGTAAACCGGAATATCTCGCAACAAATTTTCAGAACTCAATCTAAAGAAACTTCTTTCTCATCAGTAGTTTTACATATCAATTTTATTATTGTTATAACCTTATACGTGCAATTCATTCTGATAAAATATTTTAATGTTTTATCGCTCGAAAATTTCTACGCAATACTTATTTTATTTTTTTTTATATTCACATTTTTTTATCTGTCCAAAATTATTGTAGTCCGGTTCATTGGTGTGTTATTCGAAACACAGAATGAATGCGATGAATATATTTTCAACTTAACCATAGCGTGCAAAACACTAGGACTGGCGCTGCTTCCAGCACTTTTTATTTTTTATACTGCACCGGTAAGGTTTTTTAATTTTGTATTAATCATTACTATTTTTATAGCAGCGGCGTTGATAGGAATTTTTATTTGGCGAGGGTTATCCACAGCCTACAAATTATGTACACAGGTGTGTATCATTTTTTTATTTACGTTTGTGTTGTAGAAGTATCTCCGATGCTTCTACTTTTTAAATTGTTAACCAAAACAATTATTTAAACCATGGAACAAAAAAGAAAGCCGCAAAAAAGGCCAAGAAGCCTGCTAAGAAGAAAGCCGCAAAAAAGGTGCAACTGCAACTTCAAAAAAGCCTGCCCGGAAACAGGTTTCTGTAAAGAAACCACAGGCAGGTAGCAAAACATCCAACAGTAGCAGCACTCTCAGAAAAAAGGCTGATGTGATATCACCTGACAAGAGTGCTGCTTCTTTTTTGCCCAAGCCATCCAAGCCTCAAATAATTATTCCTCAGCGCCCCGAAAGAAACTATCCCGAGCTTCTTTCAAAAGAGCCTAAAACAAAAATCAAAAATATTTTAATAGCGCAACCTCAGCCCGAAGGCCCCAAGTCGCCTTATTTTGAACTTCAGGCCAAATATAAATTACATATCACCTTTATGCTGTTTGTAAAGGTAGAAGGCGTTCCCGGAAGATTTCAGAAAACAAAGAATAGTATTGAATGATTACAGCGGAATAATTTTTACAAGCAGGAATTCTATTGACCATTTTTTCAGAATCTGCGATGAGCTGCGGGTAAAAATGAGCCAGGAAACGAAATTTTTCTGCACCTCTGAGGCCATTGCTCTTTACCTTCAAAAGTATACCCAGTAAAACGAAAAGTGTTTTTTGGCGACATGAATAATAATAAGGAGTTACGCCATTTTCCTGTAAAGGGTTTTATATTCCTTTCGCAGTTGAATTCACAAACTTTGGCAACTCAACATTCAAAACCGGCGATACAATAAAGTTTGGATACACTGTTAATGGAGGGCCAACCTATTCTTAAACAACTGCTTACAAGCGATATTAATAAAGGCGGCACACTGATGCATACAATAACCACTTTATCTGCTCATACAGACACAGGCTTGAACAGAATAGCGTTTTTCCCGGTTCTTGGTTTTGATTATAATCATAGCAATGATACGCTTTTTGATACGATTAAGATATATTCTTCACCAGTTATTGACCTCGGGCATGGCAAGGATACCATATTTACCGATCCGCCTTATACATTGGATGCAGGATATGAAGCAGGATTTACTTACCTGTGGCAGGATGGCTCTACCGCGCAAACATATACGGTCAATAACAATGGAAAATATTATGTTAAGGTTACAAATTCATTAACCGGATGTATTTCAAATGACACTGTTTATGTTATAACATCGTATGTTGACGGGGGAATTGATTCTATTATAGGAACTGCAGGGGCTTGTCAAAATAAATATGGCCAATTAAAAGCCATTTTAAAAAGTTATGGAATCTTACCGATAAATAATGGAGACACTATATCTTATAGCTTAATGATTAATGGTAGTATGAAATTTACCGATAATGTTAAAATTGAAAAAACCCTTCTACATTCCGATACAGCCTCGCATATTTTCTCAAATTTTAATACATTCCTTCATGTTGGGCAGGACACTATAGAAATTATTAGTAAAATAAGCAGCGATAAAAATTATAGCAATGATTCAAAAACCAAAATAATTCAAATTTATGAAAACCCAAATCCGAGCATCCATTACACCCCTCCTTTCACTTTAGATGCCGGCGCAGGTTTTAACAGCTATTTATGGTATCCCACCAATGCTACCACTCAAATTATTTTAGCTAAATCAAATGGTTGGTATAAAGTAACTGTTACCAATTCACAGGGATGCGCGGCAAAAGATTCTATCAATCTGGTATTGTCCGGTATAAATGATTTTGAATTAAATAATGATTTTAAAGTTTATCCGAACCCGGCCAAATCTGTTATCAATGTTGAAGTAGCTAATAATGTTATCGATGACCCGGTGTTAGAAGTTTTTTCAATAGATATGATAACTATTTATAAGCACATATTTAAAGGAAGTTTTTCCAGGTTTAGTTATTCGATTGAAACTAAAAAACTGGAAACCCGGGATTTATTTCCTGAACATTTCAGGGCGCAATAATAAATTATTTACCGGAAAACTGATTATAGAATAAAATTTATACCGAACCGCTAACATTATAATCAAAACAATTCGCTTCGCTTTTGTTTTGAAACAGTTAGCAGGTCGGCATTAACTAAACCAGCTAACAATATGCATTATCAATATCTTGTTAGCGGTTTAGTTTTAATTTCTGCTCAACCTTGCAGAATATGTTAAAAGCCTATTAGTATTATTTTCCTAATAGGTTTTTAGCGTTTTGTAAATATTTCAAATTTTATATTGTTCTTCCCGGATATGATTTGATAGCTTCTTCTATACATGTTACTGCATTTTCCAAATCATCAATTTTCAGAACATAAGCAATCCGAACTTCGGTTTTGCCTAAACCCGGAGTTGCATAGAACCCGGATGCCGGCGCTACCATAACAGTTTGATTTTTGTATGCAAAGTCGGTAAGCATCCATATAGCAAATTTTTCCGCATCGTCGACCGGCAAATGGGCAATTGTATAAAAAGCCCCTTTAGGCAACGGACAAAAAACGCCTTTCATTTTATTTAACCGTTCAACCAAAAAGTTACGGCGTTTATAGTATTCATTATAAGCTTCATGAAAGTATTCGACAGGCGTATCAAGGGCAGCTTCACCAGCAACCTGGCCAAATGACGGAGGGCTTAAACGTGCCATAGCATATTTCAAAGCCGTATTTATAACCTCTTTATTTTTTGTTACCAATGCGCCGATCCTCACGCCGCAAGCGCTGTAACGCTTGGATACAGAATCTATCAATATTGTATTTCTCTCAATACCCTTAAGTTCCATTACTGAGAAAAACGGTTCGTCAGTATAGCAAAATTCTTTGTATACTTCATCGGCATACAGAAACAAGTCATATTTTTTTATTATCTTCTTTAATTCTTCAAGGTCTTCCCGTCCGTATAAACAACCGGTTGGATTATTGGGGTTGCTGATCATGATACCCCGTGTTTTTGAAGTAATCACTTTCTCGAACTCTTCTATCGGCGGCAATGAAAATCCATTATGTATTGTTGATGTAACAGGAGTTACGTTAACTCCGACAGCCGAAGCAAAGCTATTGTAATTTGCATAAAACGGTTCAGGCACTATGAGTTCATCGCCGTTATCCATTGTGCCCAGAAATGCAAAATAAATAGCTTCCGAACCCCCTGTAGTTACAAGGATTTCAGTATAATCGATATTGAAATTAAATTTATTATAATAATCTGCTAATTTACGCCTATACGATTCATTACCGGCGGAATGTGAGTATTCGACCACTTTGCTGTCGTACTTTTTCACTGCTTCCAACATTAAAGGAGCAGTAGGAATATCGGGCTGCCCGATATTTAAATGATAAACTTTTATTCCTTTCTTTTTAGCTTCTTCGGCATATAATACAAGTTTTCGAATAGGCGAAAGGGGCATTTGACTGCCCCTGTGAGATATTTTTGGCATTTTAATTTTTACATTTTTCTTGTTCTATTTTTTCGGCGAATTACCTGTCTTTGGGACAACAATTCCTTTTATTGTTAAAGTAATCGGTGAATTCGATGTATTTGAAAAAACATCAATAGTTTTATGAAAACTTCCGAGTATTCCTGTATTATAGCTCACTTTAACTGCGCCTGGCTTATTCTTTTTAATAGGTTCTCTTGTCCAGTCAGGTGTAGTGCAACCACATGAGGTTCTAACATTACTGATAACAATATTGGCTTTTCCGGTATTTTTAAAAATAAAAGTATATGTCGCTTCAGAAAATTGTTCAATATTTTGGAAATCATGTATTGTATCAGCAAAGGTTATTATACCAGAACCTTTTTTACCTTTATCGGCAGGGGCCTGTGAACAACTTATTGTTGTTATTGCTAAAGCCAGTGAGAGAATTACAGCAATTTTTTTCATAGTAATTAAATATTAGTTGTTAAGATCAGCAAAATTAAATTTTTAAAAATAAATTTTTATATTTTTTTGCAATATAACTGATTTTTTTAAGATTTGTGAGACGAACTATATCTTTAAAATGATATTTAATATTGAATCTTTCCCGATTTACTTCAGCAATTATTTTGTTTTCTTTAGATTATAATTTTGATATTATTTTTCGAAATCCTATCATTATTTAAAATTGTCGACAGTATCGAAGTGAAGCGTTCATCAGAAAAAGCCATCAGGTTATTGAATAAATTTATATTTTTACCGCCAATTTTAAATACGCATATTAACACTATTTCATGTTAAATAAAAAATAATGGAAATTCCAAAAAAATATGATCCTGCTTTAACAGAAGACAAATGGTATAAATACTGGATGGAACATAAATTATTTAAATCGGTGCCTGATGAACGCGAGCCATATTGCATTGTAATTCCTCCGCCAAATGTTACGGGGGTTTTGCATATGGGCCACATGCTGAATAATACAATCCAGGACGTTTTGGTGCGGCGTTCGCGTATGTTGGGAAAAAATGCCTGTTGGGTACCGGGTACCGATCATGCGTCAATAGCTACAGAAGCAAGGGTTGTAAATAAACTGGCAACAGAAGGGATAAAGAAAACAGATCTTACACGCGAACAATTTCTTGAGCATGTCTTGGGATTGGACAAATAAGCATGGCGGCATTATTCTTGAACAGTTAAAAAAACTCGGCGCTTCATGTGACTGGGACCGTACATGTTTTACAATGGACGATGCCCGCTACAAAAGCGTCATAAAAGTTTTTACCGATCTCTATAATAAAGGCTTTATATATCGCGGTGTTCGTATGGTCAATTGGGACCCGCAAGCTAAAACAGCAATTTCAGATGAAGAAGTAAATTATTCTGAAGTTAAATCTAAACTTTATTATGTAAAGTATATAATTGTTGAAGACAACCAGAAAAATAATGCCGGAAATAATGAACAATTTATTGCAATTGCAACCACAAGGCCTGAAACTATATTAGGCGATACTGCTATTTGCGTCAACCCGAATGATGGGCGATATAAACATTTAAAAGATAAGAAAGTAATTGTACCGTTGGTAAACAGGATTGTCCCGATAATAAACGATGATTATGTCGACCCTGAATTCGGCACAGGCGCGTTAAAGATAACGCCCGCGCATGATCTTGCCGATTATGAAATTGGCCTCAGGCATGGATTGGAAGTTATTGATATTTTTAATGAAGATGGTTCACTGAACGAAAAAGCCGGGCTTTTTGTGGGAGTTGACCGGTTTTCGGCACGTGAAATGGCAGTTAAAAAATTACAGGAAGATGGGCTTCTTATCAAAATTGAGGATTATAATAATAAAGTCGGCCTTTCGGAACGCACCAATGCTGTTATTGAACCCCGCTTATCGGTGCAATGGTTCTTAAAAATGAAAAAGCTTTCAGAGCCTGCCCTTGAAAATATTTTAAATGGAAACATTAAGTTGTATCCGTCGAAATATATTAATACTTACCGCCATTGGATGGAAAATGTTAAGGATTGGTGCATTTCCCGGCAGCTATGGTGGGGACATCGCATACCCGCTTATTATCTCCCAAATGGCGATTATGTGGTTGCCGAAACAGATTCAGAAGCCTTAAAATTCGCCAGGATAAAAACAGGCAATGATACATTAACATTAAATGATTTGCACCAGGATGAAGATGTTTTGGATACCTGGTTTTCTTCATGGCTGTGGCCGATTTCAGTTTTCGATGGCATCAATAACCCCGAAAATAAAGACATTGCTTATTACTATCCTACCAACGACCTTATAACTGCGCCGGAAATTCTTTTCTTCTGGGTTGCAAGGATGATTATAGCCGGTTACGAATATAAAGGCATGGAACCATTCCGGAACGTTTATCTGACAGGTATTGTAAGGGATAAATCAAGAAGGAAAATGTCAAAATCGCTTGGCAATTCCCCTGAACCTCTTGATTTAATAGCCAAATACAGCGCCGATGGTGTCCGGATTGGCATGCTCCTTTGTTCTCCCGCAGGAAACGATTTACTTTTCGACGAAAGCCTTACGGAACAAGGCCGAAACTTCGGTAATAAAATTTGGAATGCATTCCGTTTAATAAAACAATGGAATGTTGATGCATCTATTTCTCAACCCGAATATGCCAAAGCTGCAATTTTGTGGTTCGGAAATCAGTTAAACAAAACAATTGGTGAAATTGACGGACAATTTAACGGCTATAGGATCAGCGAAGCATTAATGACTATTTATAAATTGTTTTGGGATGAATTTTCATCATGGTATCTGGAAATAATAAAACCTGAGTATCAAAAGCCAATTGATAAAAAAACTTATGAAGCAACGATAGGTTTTTTTGATAAACTCCTGAAAATCCTTCATCCATTCATGCCGTTCATTACCGAAGAAATTTGGCAATTGCTTGAACAAAGAAAAGACGGTGAAAGTATTATGATGTGTTTAATGCCTAAGCCAATTGAATATAATGAAAATATTATAATATCTTTTAATATTGTAAAGGAAGCCATTGCTCAAATCCGCACCATTAGAAAAGAAAAGAACATTGAAAATAAAAAGCAGGTAGAATTGTTCATCAAATATGCTAATGGTAATATCAAAATTATGTTTGAACCTGTCCTTTCCAAGTTGGCAAATTTGAGTAATATAACCTACGTTGATAATAAAATTGCCGATACAGAAGCTTTTATGATAATGTCTGCTGAGTTTTATGTTCCTACAGGCGCTAAAATTGATATTGAGTCGGAGATTAAAAAATTAACGGAAGAACTTGAATATAATAAAGGTTTTCTAGCTGCTGTAATGAAAAAACTTAACAATGAAAAGTTTATAAATAGCGCCCCTGAAAAAATAGTAAATTTTGAACGTAAAAAACAAGCCGACACTGAAGCAAAAATTAATGCAATTGAAGAGAGAATTGCAGGAATGAAAAGGTAAATATTTTATTACATTGCCAGGATATTCATTTATAAATATCTTCAAAAATAATTACTGAAGAACATACAACTTAAACAAATCGTTTTTAATTTTGATGCTTGGTTAATAACTTTTAATTCAAAGTTAATATTCACATATTTATCAATTTTAATTAACTTTGAACATTAACAAAGCTAAACCTTCAATTTTATCAGCCATGTCGGAATTGCTGAAATTACAACCTGCTTCTTTATGGAAATATTTCCAGGAAATATGCACTATTCCCAGGCCTTCACAAAAAGAAGCCAAGGCAATCGAATATGTTATAAAATTTGCAAAAGCACATAAGCTGTCTTATAAAAAAGACAACATCGGCAATACATTAATTTCAAAACCTGCTTCCAAGGGAATGGAAAAATGTCCGACGGTTGTGCTGCAAGCCCATCTCGACATGGTTCCGCAGAAAAATAGCGATATTGTCCATGACTTTGAAAAAGACCCGATCAGGCCTTATATTGACGACGATTGGGTAAAAGCAAAAGGCACAACGCTTGGCGCTGATAATGGTATAGGTATAGCTGCAATACTTGCCGTGCTTGAATCGGATAAGATTGTCAGCGGGCCAATTGAAGCCTTGTTCACGGTTGAGGAAGAAACTGGCTTAACCGGTGTTTTTAACCTTTCGCCGGATTTTATCACAGGAAAAATACTTCTAAATCTCGATTCAGAAGAAGAAGGCGAATTAGTAATAGGTTGTGCCGGAGGTATGAACACCACTGCAACTTATGATTATAAAAAAATCCAAATTAAAGGCGATGTAATTGCTTTTAAATTAAGTGTCACCGGCTTAAAGGGAGGGCATTCCGGCGCTGATATCAATCTTGGCAGGGGAAATGCAAACAAACTCCTTAACAGGTTTGTCTGGAATGCCAGTTATTTCTTCGATACTAAGCTATGTACTTTTAATGGCGGCGACCTGCGTAATGCTATTCCCAGAGAAGCGTTCGCAATTGTTACCATTCCAAAAATTTATAAAAATGACTTCACTGAAAGTGTGGCTTCTTTTCTCAAAATGTATAAGGATGAATTTGCAGATGTAGAACCAGATTTGAATTTTAAAGCTGAACCAATTGCCGTTCCTGAATTTTGGATTGAAAAAAATGTTCAGGAAAATTTGCTTGATTCAATATATGCTTTGCCAAATGGTGTAATCCGAATGATCTCTGAAATGCCCGAAGTTGTGGAAACATCAACTAACCTGGCCGCAATAAAAACAACTGATACGCAAATAGAGGTAATGTGCCTGCTCCGAAGCTCAATCGATTCTGCAAAGAAAGACTTGGGCAATATGATAGAAAGCATTTTCGATATGGCGCATGCAAAAACTGTTCACGATAGCGACTATCCGGGTTGGAAGTCCGACTTTAATTCATCGCTGCTGAATGTAATGAAAAAAACATATAAAGGTTTATATGGTAAAAAGCCTGAAGTGAAAGTTATTCATGCCGGCTTGGAATGTGGAATAATAAGCGATATTTATCCGGGTATTGAAATGGTATCTTTTGGCCCAACCATTTTACACCCTCACTCGCCTGACGAAAAAGTGAATATTCCTTCCGTTGAAAAATTCTGGAAATACCTTGTTGAAACTTTAAAGGAAATTACAACTATCAGCAAGAAAGCATAACCGTTTATTTACACGATTATATAAGCCTGTCCTAATATTTAGTAATAATTATAGCTAAAAAATGCTTAATTGGTTTTTTAACTTTTCTTCTTTACAAGAAAAAGCATTATCAAACCAAAAACAAGCATAATTATCCCCGACCATAAGTTTACATTTATTCCAAAGGATTTTTGGTACAATCCCGGGTTATTCAATGTGAAAAGTCCGTAAATAGTAAGCAATAATCCCAAAATTGAAAACATTAAACCGATTGGCAGTTTTACATCAATTCCCATATAGTTTATTTTTTATTACCAGAATAAAATTGTCAAAATAGTTGCAAGTATTAAAACTAAAATAGCAAGCGTAGTTGATCTTTTATACCAAACAATATCTTTTTCAACAGTTTTAGGCGTAAGCTGGTATACCAGGCCGGCAAGGTTTTCATCAGATAATTTTTGCTTAGTTGTAAGAGATAATGTAATGGTAAGAAAAGCGCTCGAGCTAAATGCAAAAATTGCAGTCCAGAAATTTTGCGCCATTTCAACAGGGTAAATATGGCATTTGCACAACCAGCCTCCTTTAACAACTGTAGTTAAGTTGCCTGCCGCATCAAGCGCTCCGGCAGGAACTGTTATTCCATGATGTATCAATGCAATAATAAACCCTGCCAATAAGCCTGTAAATGCTGCATGGCCGGTTGTCCTTTTCCAAAACATGCCAAGAAAAATTACCGCGAACAAGGGTGCATTTATCATTGAAAAAATTGTTTGCAGAAAATCCATTATATTTCCAAACATGCTGGCAATATATGCCGCAGCAATACTAATTGCCACCCCGAAAATAGTTGCAATGCGGCCAACATTCAAATAATGTTTATCGTCCAGTTCTTTATTTCCGGTTAAAGGGCGGATATAGCTCTGATAAATATCGTAAGTCCAAACTGTATTAAAAGCCGAAACATTTCCTGCCATACCCGACATAAACGATGCCAACAATGCAGTAATTCCCAAACCAAGCACGCCTGCCGGCAGATAATGTTTTAACAACATAATAATGGTATAATCATAAATAGGCTGGCCTACTGAATTCGTTGGGAGTGCAAAGCTTTTGCCCGGCGTGTTCATCAGCACAAGGGCAATTACTCCCGGAATGATAATTAAAAACGGAATGAACATTTTAGGCAAAGCGCCAATAAGAGGGGTATTTCGGGCAGCAACTTTCGATTCGGCAGCCATAGCCCTCTGTACGATTAAAAAATTAGTACACCAGTAACCGAACGAAAGAACAAAACCCAATCCGAATAAAATGCCGTACCATTCCACGCCCATTGGGTTAGAGGCCGCATGAGCAGTATATTTCCATGTTGTTGTCCATGTGTCGGCAGCATATCCTTTGCCGGAAACAATCGGGGCCAAATGTTGTTGCAAACCTGTCCAGCCGCCAACATCCTTAAGGCCTAAGAATACTAATGGCAATAATCCGAAAATTATAATAAAAAATTGCAGCACTTCATTATAAATAGCCGAAGACAGCCCTCCCAAATAAGTATACCCGAGAACTATTGCAGCCGACAGGATTAAACTCAGATGAAAATTCCAGCCAAGCACTTTTTCCATTAATATGGCCAAAGCATACATCGATATTCCTGAAGCCAAAACAGTCATTACGGCAAAAAGAACAGCGTTCAGCGCCCTCGTTTTTTCATCATATCTTAATTTTAAATATTCCGGTACCGATCTTGCTTTTGAGCCATAATAAAAAGGCATCATGTACAAAGCAAGAAACACCATGGCCGGTATTGCGCCGATCCAGTAAAAGTGCGTTGTTAACATACCATATTTTGCACCTGAACCAGTCATGCCCATAACTTCCAGCGCGCCGAGGTTGGTTGATATAAATGCCAATCCTGCCACCCATGCAGGCATCGACCTGCCTGCCTCAAGGAATGCGTTGGCATCTTTCATATAGCGTTTAAGAACCCAACCAATACCAATTACAAATACAAAATAAACCAGCATTACAGCATAGTCGATCCATTCTAATTTAAATATTTCCATTTGCTAATATTTGAATTTTTAAGATATTATCATAATGCGGCAACAAATATATAAATAAACTATTTTGCCAATAACTTTATAACAAAAACTTTTATTATAAAAATAGGTAATACGGCATTTCTTGGTATTTACGGAATTCTCGTTATTTTTGTAAAAATTTTAAATACTATGAAGAAAGCATACGTTTTTCCCGGTCAGGGATCGCAATTTGTAGGTATGGGAAAGGATTTATACGATAAATTTCCCGTTGCCAAAGAGCTTTTTGAAAAAGCCAACAGCATTTTAGGTTTTAGCATTACCGATTTAATGTTTTCAGGTACCGATGAAGGTTTGAAACAAACTAAAGTTACACAGCCATCAATTTTCCTTCACTCCGTTATTCTTACCAAAACATTGGGCGAAAGCTTCAAACCCGATATGGTAGCCGGACATTCGCTGGGAGAGTTTTCCGCATTGGTTGCAAATAATGCTTTAAGTTTTGAAGACGGTTTGATATTGGTTTCAAAAAGGGCTATTGCCATGCAGAAAGCTTGCGAAGCCGAGCCTTCTACAATGGCTGCTATCCTGGGTTTAGATGATAACATTGTAGATGAAGTATGCAAATCGGTTCCCGATGTTGTTGTAGCGGCAAATTATAATAGCCCGGGACAGCTTGTAATTTCGGGTTCTATTGCAGGAGTTGATAAAGCAATTGCAGCATTAACCGCCAAAGGCGCTAAAAGGGCTTTGAAACTGCCTGTGAGCGGAGCTTTTCATTCGCCCCTCATGGAACCTGCACGAAAGGAATTGGCCAATGCTATTAACTCAGCTAAATTTTCAAAACCTGTCTGCCCCATATATCAAAATGTAAATGCCGTTGCTGTTTCTGATCCTTCGGAAATTAAACAAAACCTGATATTACAGCTCACTTCGCCTGTGCGATGGACACAAACTGTCCGAAATATGATAAAAGACGGAGCTACAGAATTTATTGAAGTAGGCCCCGGCAAAGTTCTTCAAGGTTTAATTAAAAAAATCGATAAAGATATTACAGCGGTCAGCGCATAAAATTGAAGAATGAAGGGGGCTTGTAAGCCTCCTTTTTTTGCCGTGAAATTATTAAACCGGATTAATGTAAAGGATTTTGACTTAAAATATTTGCCAGCTAATAATTTTATATTAAAGGATTTAGGTTTTTGATTTAAAATTCTTTAAATTCGGCGATAAAGACATGGAAAATATTTTCTGGAAAATATTATTTAAGAAAAACATCGCATTTTCTGAATGTTCAGAATAATTTAAAATAAAAAATTATGAAAGTCTTAAAATTTGGAGGTTCATCGATTGGCAACCCGGAACACATTAAAAAGGTAAAGGAAATTATTGCAGGTCAGCAAAAGCCTGTTATTGTTGTCATTTCAGCTTTTGAAGGTATAACCGACCAGCTTTTAAAAACAAGCCTTATGGCTAAGTCGCGCGACCAAAATTATGAATCCGAGCTAAAGGCTGTCAGCAATAAACACAGGGATATGTTACGCCAGGTAATTTCCGGAAAACAACAAAATGATGTTTTGGAAAAAATAGACCTTCTTGTTACCGAGCTTTCTGTAATTCTGCGGGGCGTTTTTATATTACAGGAGCTTACTCCTAAAATTATGGATAATATATTGAGCTATGGCGAAAAGCTTTCATCGATTATAATTGCAAATTCGATAGAAAATTCTGTTTATATCGATAGCAGCGAAATTATTAAAACCGATTCGAACTTCGGTTATGCAAAAATTGATTCTAACCTTACCGATAAACTGATAATTAATGCCTTTAAAGATGTTCAAAACGTTGTTATATTACCGGGTTTTATAGCTTCAAGCGTTTCGGGCGATATTACCACGCTTGGCCGCGGGGGTTCGGATTATACTGCGGCAATTGTAGCTGCCGCCTTGGGAGCCGAATCTTTGGAAATATGGTCGGATGTTGATGGTTTTATGACAGCCGATCCGAAAAAAGTTCCAAAAGCTGTGGCAATAGACCATATGAGCTATTCCGAAGCAATAGAACTATCTCATTTTGGCGCTAAAATTATTTACACACCAACAATCCAGCCGGTATATCAAAAAAATATACCGATAGTTATTAAAAACACTTTCAAACCGGAAGGCAAAGGGACTCTTATTAACAATAGCGCCGATACTTCTATTAATTCAATTATCAAAGGTATTTCATCAATTGATGATGTTACAATAATTACCCTTCAGGGGCCGGGCATGGTCGGGACGCCTGGTATTTCTATGCGCCTTTTCAGGGCGTTGGCCGAAGTGATGGTAAACATTCTTTTCATAACCCAGGCATCTTCGGAATATAGCATAACTTTCGCAATCATGCCCAACGACACTGAAAAAGCAATAAAATCTATCAATAAAGAATTCTATAATGAAATTTCTGTAAAAAATGAAGTAAGGCTAAATATTGAGGATGCCCTTTCATTAATAGCAATTGTAGGCGAAAAAATGCGCAATACTCCCGGTATCTCAGCAACACTTTTCCGCGCTTTGGCAAAAAATGGTATTAACGTTGTTTCCATTGCCCAGGGTTCATCAGAATTAAATATATCCGTTGCAATCAGGAAGCTTAGCCTGATAAAGGCATTAAACGCAATTCACGAAGAGTTTTTCCTTTCGCAATATAAGGAATTGAATTTATTTTTAACCGGCACGGGAACCATTGGCGGCGCTTTGTTGGAACAAATAAGCAAGCAACAAAAGAAGCTGTTGAAAAACCATAACTTAAAAATAAATGTTGCCGGTATAATAAATGAATTTAATATGGTTTTTAATATTGACGGGCTCGATGTGGGCAATTACAAATCATTGTTGGAAAAAGAAGGTTCTAAATCGGACATTACTGAATTTGTTAATAATATGAAATTGATGAACCTTCGCAACAGCGTATTTATCGATTGTACTGCGAGCCCCCAGGTTGAAGAAAAATATCCCGAAATACTCGACTCATTTATATCGGTTGTAACGGCAAATAAAATTGCCTGTTCTTCGGAATACAGCCATTATATTATGCTGAAACATTTGGCCAGCAGCCGCAATGTGAAATTTATGTACGAAACAAATGTCGGGGCCGGCCTTCCGGTTATCAATACAATTAACGATTTGATAAACAGCGGCGATTCGATATTAAAAATTGAAGCCGTGCTGTCCGGCACTTTAAATTTTATATTTAATACCATAAGCGCTGAAATTCCTTTAAGCCGAACCGTAGAGCTTGCAAAAGAAAAAGGCTATTCTGAGCCCGATCCGAGAATCGATCTCAGCGGGACCGATGTTATCCGCAAGTTGCTTATTTTGGGAAGGGAATCCGGCTATCCGCTTGAAAGGGCTGATGTGCAGATCAATAATTTTCTTCCTGAAGAATGTTTTAAAGGAAGCATTGAAGATTTCTGGAAATCGTTAAAGAAATTTGATGAGGAATTTGAAAAACGTCGCAAAAATCTCGAAAACCATCATAAACGCTGGCGTTTTGTAGCAACGCTCGATCATGGCAAAGCAAGCGTCCAGCTCATAGAGGTTGATATAAACCATCCTGCCTATGTGCTCGAAGGAAGCAATAATATTATTATTCTTACAACCGAGCGCTATAAAGAATTGCCAATGGTTATCAAAGGTTACGGGGCCGGCGCAGGCGTAACTGCCGCAGGCGTATTTGCCGATATTTTAAGGATTGTTAATGTGTAGTTTTATTATCAATGCTTTATTAATTTTTTGTTAAATTTGGTGAATTGGTGATTTGGTGGCATTCCTAAAATAATATAGCCACAAAAACACCAAAATACACCAAACTCAATACTTTTATAAAACTATATTTAAAACTTAAAGAACTATTAATTACTAACCTTAAAAATTTAATTATGAAAAAGTTTATTTCACTCATTTTAATTTGCAACCTCGTTGTTTTATCCGCTTTTGCACAAAGCGATTATAAAGCCGGGTATTTGATAAAAAACAACAACGATACTGTCAATGGGTTTATCTTTCTCGGCAGTTCGAAAGAAAATTCAAAGGAATGTAAATTTAAACCCGATGTTAATTCGGGGGAGCAATACTTTTCCCCATTTGATATTAAATCGTACAGGTTTATGAACTACCCCGCAGCAGAGCTGCGAGGTATCAAAAAAATACAACAATGGAGTTTGCATAGCAAACCTATTATTTGATTTTACCCCGTAGCAGAGCTACGAGGAATTCTTTTGATTAAACGGCAGGTACTATGTCTCTGATGAAATAAAAATTGACGATAAGCTGCAAAAAGTGTTTCTTGAATGGCTTATAAAAGGAAAATTAAATATTTTCCTTTATGGCGATTCTGTTGGACATGCACATTATTTTACCCAAAAAGAAGGCGATACGCTTATTGAATTGCACAATACCCAGCGCGTTTTGAACCAGGAAGATTTAGATAAACGTACTGATAATTCGAATTATAAATACAGAGAAACATCAATTTCAGGACCGTATTTATTTAACCGTAAAGAATATATTGGCGAGTTATCATATATTCTGCGGGACTGCCCGGAACTTGCCCCTGCAATAAAAAATACCGGTTTTGATAACGGATCGCTGATTAAACTGGCAAAAAAATATCACGAAAAAGTCTGCAACTCTGAAAGCTGCACTGTGTTTGAAAAACCCGACACCAAATTAACATATTCAATCGGGCTGTTTTCCGAATTATATTCCTCAACTCTTCATACATATTATGGAATAATTGAAGATGAAACAATGAACCCGGGTATTTTTTTAAATGTTTCTAATTTTTCATCTATTAGTCCGAGGTTTTCTGTACAAATTGAATTTTCATATGTTAATTCAAAATATAAATATTATGACTACTTAATAAATGGTTATGTAGACGCTTATGTAATGAAACAATTAAGAAACGTTTTGTTAATTAAATATTCATTCCCTGTTAGTAAAATTAAATTTGGAATAGCTTTAGGGGGTACATATTATCAACGCTTTAGCCCTTATGCTACAGATGTAAAGAGTGGTATAAATTATAATTATGAAGATAATTATTATTCTTATACAGTAAGAGATTATATGAATATAAGTAAATCACAAATTGGATTTGATTTCCAGTGCGGGGCCGAGATGAAAATTTACAAAGCATTTTATTTACAGTTAAATTACCGTTATGAATTTTGTCCGAATTTTATAGGTTTTGGATATGATCAATCATACACTAACAATACATCTATTCAATTTGGGATTGTGTATGCAATAAACCGGTGAAAAGAAACAAAAAAAATATTGTATTTTGGGAGTAATTAATTGAATTAATTTAGCATCTTGTTAGCAGTTTAGTATAAAATATCTGGTGAAATAAATTTTATAAAGAAACCCTGCGTGGTGCAGGGTTTCTTTTATAATTCTTTACGATAATACTCCACTTTAACAGGAAGGAATGTTACACCAGAAACGAACATTATCTGATGTATGGCCGCTAAGATTATTATAAGTCCAATCCATAGCATCTTTCCAACCCATTGCACTGCTTCCGCTGCAACTGCTGTTATTACCGTTGCGATGAACATCCCAGTAGCAACTTCCCCAGTAGCTCTTGCAAGAATTCCAAACCGATACATCGCTGCTTCCTGAAAGACATTTATTCCATAAAGCTGAGGTAGAACCCTGGCCAACACCGGCCATTCTTGCTTCATAGTAATTCAGTTTTGTACGGCCTGCATTGAAAGCATCGCCTGATTTACCATCACCCGTAGTGTAATTGGTGTTCATAAGTTCAGTTTCCATCATTGCTGCTGATTCAAAACTCTGGTTGCTGCCAACAGCTTGTTTGTTAGCTGCAAGGCCGCTAACTGTATAGCAACCGCAAGCTACGCCGCTTGGGCAGCTAACAGAACCCGGGCAGCTACCGCTTGATGAACTGCTTGAGCTTAAACTGCTACTTGAACTTGAGCTTAAACTGCTACAACCTGAGCATGATTGGCCTGAACCTGTACAAGTAGCTTTAGAAATACAACTTACGTTGCCTTCATAGCCCCAACCACTGGTAGTACTACAACATACCGGATAATTTGTCCCATACCAGTTACATGTGCCACAAGCTTTCAAATTTGAAGTATTTGAAGCTTTTTCTTTGCTACAACTGATTGTAAAAACAATAGCAAATATTGCAATACCTGCAACACATGCGCTTAAAGAAAAAATCTTTCTCATAATATTATATTTTAGTTAATACTTAGGTCCCTATTAAGTTATTTACGAAGAAAGAGTGCTTACGTTCCTTCTATAGCTAACAACTGATATGAAAAAGCATGATAAAAATCACAACAATTAGCGAAATATTGTCATGACTTTATAATGCTAAAACTTGATGAAATTAAATATTTAATAAT
>CAWEFA010000099.1:0-44587 GCA_963808135.1 uncultured Bacteroidota bacterium | reverse complement strand
CCAGCGCGCGCCGGTGCGGCCGTGCGCACGCGCTCCTCGACCACGCCCAGGTACTTCTTGATGTCCGCGTCGTCGATGCCCTGGCGGCGCAGGCCGGCCTCGGCGATCGGCAGCAGCCGCTCGAGCACGAGCGCGCGCGGCGGCGATGTCCTGCCGTCGAGCCACGCGAAGTGAGCCCGAGGCCCTCGCGCGCGGCGGTGTAGAAGTTCGCGCCGGCCTGATCGAAGTCGATGCGGCGCGTGATGTCCTCCTCGCGCGCACCGAGCTCGACCATCAGGCCGACCCAGAACGCCGCGTTCGCGACCTCGTCGATCGTGCTCGGGCCCGCGGGGATCACGCGGTTCTCGATGCGGAGGTGCGGCTTGCCGTCGTGATGCCGTAGCAGGCGCGGTTCCAGCGGTAGATCGTGCCGTTGTGCAGGCGCAGCGCCTTGAGCTGCGGGACCTCGCCGCGTCGAGCACCGCCATCGGATCCTCGTCGAGGTCGGTGCCGACGAGCGTGCGGAACCGCGCGACGTCCTCCTTGAAGATCTCGACGCACCGCTCTTTCACCCAGCCGCGTGCCGAAGCTGACGCGCGCCTCGGTCTCGCGCAGGTGGTGGTGCGCGTGCGGTTGTCGACGGCCTGCCGGAACAGCGCGATGCGCGTCTCCGCCCACAGCCGGCGGCCGAACACGATCGGCGAGTTCGTCGAAACCGCCATGATCGGCCCGAGCGAGCACCTGCGCGAGGTTGTAGAAGCGCGCGAACTCCGCGGGCGTGACCTGGAGGTGGACCTGGAAGCTCGAGTTGCACGCCTCGAGCATCACGGAGTCGTGATCGATGATCAGCTCGTCGAGGCCCTTGATCGAGAACTCGAACTTGCCGCCGCGGATCGCGGCGATGATCTTGTTGAGCCGCAGGTAGCGCGCGCTCGGCACCATGTTGTCGAGGCCGAGGTCGGCCTTGCGATCGTCGGCAGGATGCCCATCAGCACCACGTCCATGCCGTTCGCGAGCGCCTTGCGCGCGCTCGACGAGCGCGTCGAGCTGCGCGTGCATCCGCGAGATGCCATCGCCCTCGAGCATCTGCGGATCGCAGTTCGCCTCGATCTGGAACTGGCCGAGCTCGGTCGTGTAGTGGCTGTCGCCGAGCCTGCTCGAGCATCTTCGAGCACGCCGCGCGCCACGCCCCAGCGCCGTCGAGCAGGAACATCTCCTGCTCGGCGCCGATCCGGCGCACGCCGGTCTCGAACTTGTTCTCGGCGACTTGCGCTCGAGCGCGCGGATGTCCGCGAGGATCGCGGCCATGAATCGCGCTGGCGCTCGCCCTCGAGCTCGCCGTCGACCTCCTTGTGCTCCCGTGTTCGTGCGTCCCGCTCATGCCGTCCCCGGTCCACGCGTCGAGGAATCTGCGGCAACATTCGCGCCACGTGATCCAGTCGTGGTGCCAATCGGCGCCCCACGAGTCGACCCGGTTCGGGACGCCCTTGTTGCCGAGCGCGTTGGCCAGGTTCCATGACTCGGAGATGTCTTCCGCCCGCCCTTCTCCCGACACGATGTGCACGTACCGGCTCCGGAGGACGTCGTTAGCAATTATAAGAAATATTGCAAATTTTATCTTTAACCAATAATTTAGAACCTGCTTCCTATAACATTCCAATCAAGTATATTCCAAAAAGCGGCAATATAATCGGCTCGCCGGTTTTGATAATCGAGATATAAGCATGTCCCAAACATCGCAGGTGAGAATAGGGATGTATCCGTTTCGTAATGGATTGCCAGCATTTGATTCCTGGATTATCTCAAGTTTGCCATCGTTCTTTTTAACCAGCCATGCCCAGCCCGAACCAAACAAAGTAACAGATGCTTTTGTGAATTTTTCTTTGAACTCGGAAAAAGAACCAAAATCTTTTTTAATTGCATCAGCTAAAGCGCCTGTTGCTTCGCCACCGCCATTTGGAGTAAACGACTGAAAATAGAATGTGCGGTTCCATATCTGCGCGCCATTATTATAAATTCCGCCGTCGGCTTCGCGGATAATAGTTTCAAGGGACGCATTTTCAAACTTTGTGCCCTGTACAAAAGCATTTAAGTTATTCACGTATGCCTGGTGGTGTTTTCCATAATGAAATTCCATAGTTTGCTTGCTAATTACAGGTGCAAGCTTGTCTATGTCATAGTTTAATTTTGGAAGTTCGAATGCCATAACGGTAATTTTTAAATTAATTTATTATTTCTCGAATTTCCGAAATTATTTTCATCTTTCCAAAAAAATAAGAATTTGAAAAGTTTATTCAAATTTAAAAATCATAATTTTGTTTAAATGTTAAAATTTCTGTTATGTTAATAACCGTCATAAAAAATACAATAATGATTACCAGTTTTGTTTTGGTAATTATGCTTATGATAGAGTTTATTAATATTCAATCGAAAGGAAACTGGTTAAAACCCATTCGGAACCATAGGTGGATGCAGTATATAATAACAGGGCTTATGGCAATAATTCCCGGTTGTGTAGGCACATTTGCCGTAGTATCGCTGTATATCCATAACCTGGTAAGTTTTGGCGCTTTAATAACTGCCCTTATAGCTGCATTTGGGGATGAAGCTTTCGTTATGTTTGCATTAATGCCGGTAACAACGCTTAAACTGTCGGCAATTATTTTAATCTTAGGCATAGCTTCAGGCATAATAGTTGATTGTTTTTTGAAAGGCAGGGTTATCATCCCGATTAAGAAAGCTCATTTTGAATTGCATACTATTGAATCGGAGGGAAAAACTTTTGAAAGAAAGAACATACTTATTCATTTAAAAAACATCAGTTTTCCAAGAGGCGCTTTACTTGGCGGCGTTCTGTTAATAATACTCGGTATTATAACAAACGAATTCAGCGAAGGGCCGGGACATAAAGACTGGGATTGGGAGCAGTTCTCATTTCTGGCAGTTATGTTGCTGGGTTTGGTAATTATTATAACGGTTTCCGAACATTTTTTAGAAAGTCATTTATGGGATCATGTGGTGAAGAAACATTTTATAAAAATATTTTTATGGACTTTTTTCACTTTATTGTTTCTGAAAATTTTCAATACCTATTTGCATTGGGATGCATGGATAAAAAAGCAACCAGGTTATTATACTTATTTCTGCCGTGCTAATTGGGGTAATTCCTGAATCGGGGCCGCATTTGATTTTTGTAACGCTTTTCCTGAATGGCGCAATACCTTTCAGTACGCTGCTTGCAAGCGCTATTGTACAGGATGGGCATGGCTCGTTGCCATTGCTGGCCGAATCGAAAAAAAGCTTTGTGCTTGCAAAATCAATAAACATTTTAATCGGCCTGATTGTTGGATTAACAGGATTGTACTTTTTCAAATGACTATTGACTATTGATTATTGGCAATTGACTATCATATAAATATTATTTTTTAATTAGAAACAGACCTTTATGAACTACGACATTATTATTATTGGCAGCGGCCCGGGAGGATATGTTGCTGCCATAAGGGCTTCTCAATTGGGTAAAAAAGTTGCTGTGGTTGAAAAAAGCGAACTGGGCGGTATTTGCCTTAATTGGGGATGCATCCCAACAAAAGCCCTTTTAAAAAGCGCACAGGTTTTTGATTATGTAAATCATGCCAAAGAATATGGCGTTTTAATAAACGGCGATATAAAACCCGATTTTAAACAAATGGTCAAACGAAGCCGCGATATTGCCGAAGGCATGAGCAAGGGAATACAATTTCTGTTTAAGAAAAATAAAATTGAAGTTATCACCGGTTTTGGGAAACTTGTTTCAGCCAACACGGTTGAAGTAACTGAAACAGGCGGCAACAGGAAAGAATTAAAAGCGGATAATATTATACTTGCAACAGGCGCGCGCTCACGCGTGCTCCCGGAATTAAAACAGGACGGTAAAAAAATTATCGGTTACCGCGAAGCTATGAGCCTGCCGGATCAGCCTAAATCTATTCTTATTGTTGGTTCTGGGGCTATTGGAAGTGAATTTGCCAACTTTTATAATTCAATCGGTACAAAAGTTACATTGGTGGAACTCTTGCCAAATATTGTGCCTATTGAAGATGAAGAAGTATCGAGACAACTCGAACGTTCTTTTAAAAAGGCAGGGATAGAAATTCTGAAAAATACTGTTGTAAAATCCGTCAATTTGGAAAATGGCATTTGCAGGGCAATTTTGAAAACCCCTGATGAAGAAATTACGAGAGAAGCCGAAATAGTATTCTCAGCAGTTGGAATTGCGCCAAATATTGAAAATATTGGAATTGAAGAATTGGGCATAAACCTTGAAAAAGGTAAAATTAAAGTTGATGAATTTTACAATACAAACATTAAAGGCATTTATGCTATCGGCGATATTGTTCATGGGCCTGCCCTGGCACATGTAGCTTCTGCCGAAGGCATAATTTGTGTTGAAAAAATAGCCGGCCTGGAACCCGAACCGCTCAATTATGATAATGTTCCCGGCTGTACCTACACAACTCCAGAGATAGCTTCTGTAGGATTTACTGAAAAAGCTGCGCGTGAGAAAGGTTTTGAAATAAAAATTGGCAAATTTCCCTACACTGCTTCCGGAAAAGCAAGCGCTGCCGGGAACAAAGACGGGTTCATTAAACTTATTTTCGACGCGAAATATGGAGAGCTTCTGGGAGCTCACATGATTGGGCTTAATGTAACCGAAATGATTGCCGAACTTGTAGTTGCCCGAAATTTAGAAACAACCGGACATGAGCTTATAAAGTCCGTGCATCCTCATCCAACCATGAGCGAAGCCATTATGGAAGCCGCTGCCGCTGCTTATGGCGAGGTTATTCATATTTAAATTATATATCCACCTCACTAACCGTAGGGTCCATAATTGTTCCGATAAAAAGAACTGCGCCGGTCGACTGCTCAGTAATTGCAAAAATAAATGGCCTGTTGGCAATGAAATAAGGTGTTGTGTCAGATGAGCATGGATAACATGAGGTTACAATTCCGATTGACGTAACAGCAGCAGCTTCAGTGCCTTCTTCATCAAGTTCGATATATGTTTTGTGAATAACATTCGAGATAAACAAATCCCTTTTACCATCAATTCTTGAAAAATCAGCCGATCCGTAAGGATCAAAGGCGCTTACCATTCCCATATTTATAAGAGGGCTGTTTAAAATACCGGTAAGTTCTATTTTAAACTTGGGCATTTTTACAATAACCTTTGTATTATTTAATGAATCTGAAATATTTTGTAATTTTATATCAGTCAACGCTGATATAAAATCATTAATTTTTCCCCTTTGTTGTGGCAATATAATTAGTAAATTAAAAACCCCGCTTCCATAAGGCAGTTCAACTGCTTGTAATTCGGATGAATTATAGTAATTAATTCCAGCTTCCATTTCCATTTGTTGTTGCTGCACTGTTGTTCCGTCTTCTTTGAAAAAGTCGGTTTGAATAGTTTTCGATTTATCAAAAGCATATTTCCAGGTTCCTTTAAAATAAATTGCATTGATAATGTACATCATTGCTGCTTGCGGAATATCCGAAATAATTGTTGGAATTTTACCATTGGTTTTAGAGTTTACCCAATTATTAATTGTATTAACAGCATCAGGATTTGTAAAATCGAGCGATGTAACTTCAGCATCATAATAGTTTTGGTTAATGTCTATAAAAGGTTGCAGGACTACAAAACCCTGCCTGTACCAAATTGAATTTGCAACTTGAAAAATTACTTTATTGTCAGCATTTATTAAAGCGCTTGTTAGGGATTTATTGTAATTATTAACTTCGCTGTCAGAATAACTTGAAAAGCCCAGAACGTTGGCCATTTCTTCTTTTGTTGTTCCCGACGCACCGTTATAAGCCATGGAGAAGGCTTCTAAGGCGCTGAAAGGAGAAATAAAAATATTCTTTCCAGAATCGTTCTTTTCAATTTCCTTTAAAAGGTTAATTCCAAATATATTTGATGCTTCAACAATGCCTGCTGATTTTAATTTCGATTTAACAGTGCCGCTTTGGTTTTGGTTATCATTCTCTCGTTTGCAATTTAAAGTAAAACAAACTAAAACAATTGCAGTAATATTGCCAATTAAACTTTTCATAGCTTAATTTTTTAAATTAAAATAAATATATCTTAATCACAATCATTACAAGGATTTCGAATATTTTATATACGTTCAAATAACGTAAAATTAGTAAAAACGAATAAAAACAACCTGCACTTTTATTGTATTTTATAAAATTATAAAAATTTACGTTATTTACTGAAAAATAATATTCATGTATGCCTTATGTTTCAATGGATTAAAAGATATTTAAAAAAAAATCAATAAAGATTTGCGCAATAAAGAATAAAACGTATATCTTTGCGCTCCCAAATTGAACAAACAAGTTCAATCAGGCATGAAAAGGGTTGTGGAAATAAAAAAACCACAATTTAGAGTTCATTAAATAATATTTGAAATTGGAAGATAAAAGAAATAGAAACTCGAAACAATTTCAAATTTGAGAAAAGAAATAAAGCATGAAAATTTGCATAAAAGAAATTAACAAATTACCTTTGCAACTTTTCGTAAAAAGATAACAAAAAGTTCTTTGAAAATATTGAAGAGGTAAAAAGGTTCGAAGAATAAGTCAATTCTTTGAAAAGACAGATAAATCTTGAGCAAAAGACATTAAACAAATTAATTACAATGAAGAGTTTGATCCTGGCTCAGGATGAACGCTAGCGGCAGGCCTAACACATGCAAGTCGTGGGGCAGCGGGTGTAGCAATACATGCCGGCGACCGGCGCACGGGTGAGTAACGCGTATGTAACCTTCCTTTAACTGGGGCATAGCCCGGCGAAAGTCGGATTAATACCCCATTACATCATGAAATGGCATCGTTTTATGATTAAAGCTCCGGCGGTTAAAGATGGACATGCGTGCCATTAGCTAGTTGGTGAGGTAACGGCTCACCAAGGCAACGATGGCTAGGGGGTCTGAGAGGATGATCCCCCACACTGGTACTGAGACACGGACCAGACTCCTACGGGAGGCAGCAGTGAGGAATATTGGTCAATGGGCGCAAGCCTGAACCAGCCATGCCGCGTGAAGGATGACGGCCCTATGGGTTGTAAACTTCTTTTGTATGGAACGAACCTCCCGCTCGTGAGCGGGACTGACGGTACCGTACGAATAAGCAACGGCTAACTCCGTGCCAGCAGCCGCGGTAATACGGAGGTTGCAAGCGTTATCCGGATTTATTGGGTTTAAAGGGTGCGTAGGCGGGATAATAAGTCAGTGGTGAAAGCCTGTAGCTTAACTATAGAATTGCCATTGATACTGTTGTTCTTGAGTGCAGTTGAGGTAGGCGGAATGTGTAATGTAGCGGTGAAATGCTTAGATATTACACAGAACTCCAATTGCGTAGGCAGCTTACTAAACTGTAACTGACGCTGAGGCACGAAAGCGTGGGGAGCAAACAGGATTAGATACCCTGGTAGTCCACGCCGTAAACGATGATCACTCGATGTGTGCGATATACAGTACGCGTCTAAGTAAAAGCATTAAGTGATCCACCTGGGGAGTACGACGGCAACGTTGAAACTCAAAGGAATTGACGGGGGCCCGCACAAGCGGAGGAACATGTGGTTTAATTCGATGATACGCGAGGAACCTTACCTGGATTTGAACGTAGGACGACTTCCCGTGAAAGCGGGATTCCCTTCGGGGCGGCCTACGAGGTGCTGCATGGTTGTCGTCAGCTCGTGCTGTGAGGTGTCGGATTAAGTTCCATAACGAGCGCAACCCTTATCGTTAGTTGCCATCGGGTAATGCCGGGGACTCTAACGAAACTGCCGGTGTAAACCGTGAGGAAGGTGGGGATGACGTCAAATCAGCACGGCCCTTACATCCAGGGCTACACACGTGTTACAATGGCCAGTACAAAGGGCAGCTACTTCGCGAGAAGATGCTAATCTCTAAAACTGGTCTCAGTTCGGATTGAAGTCTGAAACCCGACTTCATGAAGCTGGATTCGCTAGTAATCGCGCATCAGCCACGGCGCGGTGAATACGTTCCCGGGCCTTGTACACACCGCCCGTCAAGCCATGGGAGCTGGGGGTACCTAAAGTCCGTAACCGAAAGGAGCGGCCTAGGGTAAAACTAGTGACTGGGGCTAAGTCGTAACAAGGTAGCCGTACCGGAAGGTGCGGCTGGAACACCTCCTTTCTGGAGCTGTGATTTATCTTTCCCGAATTATTCGGGAGTTCTTCGGCCTTACCACTTCTTCAATTATTATATAATGATTACCCAGAATGAGTGCGGTAATCCTGCGACACCAACAACTGCACAGTCCCGTAGCTCAGTTGGTTAGAGCACTACACTGATAATGTAGGGGTCCGCAGTTCAAATCTGCGCGGGACTACTATCATTCAGTTCTAAATTTCAGGTTTCAAATATTTATATTTAATTGAAACATTGAAATTATGAAACAAAACTTAATATCAAAATTCTGGGGAATTAGCTCAGTTGGCCGATTCCTTTTTAAAAAGGTTGCAAACCTGAGGCCAAATAAATGATATGCTAGTTCTTGACAAAGTGAAAGTTATTTGGGGAATTAGCTCAGTTGGCCAGAGCACTAGATTTGCATTCTAGGGGTCAAGGGTTCGACTCCCTTATTCTCCACAAAATAATTGATTATTGAATATTGATAATTGATTATTAAATAAAACAAGTTCATTTACATAAAGTAATGTTGCTGAAGAAGCGAAAACATTCGGTTGTTTCATTACTTCTTATTCAATTGACAATAGTCAATAGACAATTATCAATTGAGTTGGGTTCTTTGACATACTGGAAGAAATTGTAGAAATAAATATTGTGTAACAACAAAGAAAGTAATTAAGAGCGTATGGAGGATGCCTTGGCTCTCAGAGGCGATGAAGGACGTGACAAGCTGCGATAAGCTTCGGGGAGGAGCAAATATCCCGTGATCCGAAGATTTCCGAATGAGGCAACTTATCCCGTTGAAGGCGGGATATTCCGAGTAATCGGAATGCCAACCCGGCGAACTGAAACATCTTAGTAACCGGAGGAAAAGAAAACAAATGTGATTTCCTGAGTAGTGGCGAGCGAAAGGGAAACAGCCCAAATTCTGATAGTTTCGGCTATCAGAAGGTTGTAGGACTATCATACGATATTTAACTTCAAGTGGAAGTTTCTGGAAAGCTACTCCATAGAGGGTGATAGGCCCGTACACGTAAAAATTAAATATTAGATAGTATCCTGAGTAAGGCGGGACACGTGTAATCCTGTCTGAATCTGCGGGGACCATCCCGCAAGGCTAAATACTCCTGAGAGACCGATAGTGAACTAGTACCGTGAGGGAAAGGTGAAAAGTACTTCGAACAGAAGAGTGAAATAGTACCTGAAACCATACGCTTACAAGCGGTCGGAGTCCCAATTTATTGGGATGACGGCGTGCCTTTTGCATAATGAGCCTACGAGTTACTCCTCACTAGCAAGGTTAATCCCGTTAACGGGAGGAGCCGAAGCGAAAGCAAGTCTGAATAGGGCGCATAGTTAGTGGGGGTAGACGCGAAACTTTGTGATCTACCCATGGCCAGGTTGAAGTTCTGTTAAAACGGAATGGAGGACCGAACTAGTAAACGTTGAAAAGTTTTTGGATGAGCTGTGGGTAGGGGTGAAAGGCTAATCAAACTGAGAAATAGCTCGTACTCCTCGAAATGCCTTTAGGGGCAGCCTTGAGGTTAAGTATTGCAGAGGTAGAGCTACTGGTTAGGCTAGAGGGCTTCACCGCCTATCAAACCTAGACAAACTCCGAATGCTGCAATATATACTCAGGAGTGAGCCACCGGGTGCTAAGGTCCGGTGACAAAAGGGGAACAACCCAGACCATCGGTTAAGGCCCTAAAATGTATGCTAAGTTGATCAAACGAAGTGTGATTGCTTTGACAGCTAGGATGTTGGCTTGGAAGCAGCCATTCATTTAAAGAGTGCGTAACAGCTCACTAGTCGAGCGATTGTGCGTGGATAATAATCGGGCATCAAGCATACTGCCGAAACTGTGGACTTCGTAGCAATACGAATTGGTAGAGGAGCATTCCAGTCTGCGCTGAAGGTGTGGCGTGAGCCATGCTGGAGCGTCTGGAAAAGCAAATGTAGGCATAAGTAACGATAATGCCGGTGAAAAACCGGCACGCCGATAGAGTAAGGTTTCCTGATCAACGCTAATCGGATCAGGGTTAGTCGGGTCCTAAGTCGAAGCCGAATGGCGAAGATGATGGATAATTGGTCAATATTCCAATACTTGCATATACTGCGATGGGGCGACGGAAGAGTGAAAGGTCCGCGTACTTACGGAATAGTACGTTAAAGGATGTAGGTAAATCTTTAGGTTAATAGCTTGAGGATGCTGAAATCTGACAGTACCAGGAGTCTTCGGACGAATGGATAGTGACCCTAAACATATTTCCAAGAAAACCCTCTAAGCTTCAGGTATATGCAACCCGTACCGTAAACCGACACAGGTACTCAAGGAGAGAATCCTAAGGCGCTCGAGTGATCCATGGCTAAGGAACTAGGCAAATTAACCCTGTAACTTCGGGAGAAAGGGTCCCCACGTAAGTGGGGCGCAGAGAAATGGCCCAGGCGACTGTTTAGCAAAAACACAGGGCTTTGCTAAATCGAAAGATGACGTATAAGGCCTGACACCTGCCCGGTGCTGGAAGGTTAAGAGGAGATGTCATTCCGCAAGGAGGCAGCATTGAATCGAAGCCCCAGTAAACGGCGGCCGTAACTATAACGGTCCTAAGGTAGCGAAATTCCTTGTCGGGTAAGTTCCGACCTGCACGAATGGTGTAACGATCTGGGTACTGTCTCAGCCATGAGCTCGGTGAAATTGTAGTAGCGGTGAAGATGCCGCTTACCCGCAACGGGACGGAAAGACCCCGTGAACCTTTACTGCAACTTTACATTGATTCTGGGTAAATAATGTGTAGGATAGGTGGGAGACTTTGAAGTGGCCTCGCTAGGGGTCATGGAGTCAACGTTGAAATACCACCCTTTATTTACTTGGTGTCTAATCCCGCGTAAGCGGGAGACAATGTATGGTGGGTAGTTTGACTGGGGTGGTCGCCTCCAAAAGAGTAACGGAGGCTCCCAAAGGTACCCTCAGCACGAATGGTAACCGTGCGTAGAGTGTATTGGCACAAGGGTGCTTGACTGTGAGACTGACAAGTCGAGCAGGTACGAAAGTAGGGCAAAGTGATCCGGTGGTTCCGTATGGAAGGGCCATCGCTCAAAGGATAAAAGGTACTCCGGGGATAACAGGCTGATCGCCGCCAAGAGCTCATATCGACGCGGCGGTTTGGCACCTCGATGTCGGCTCGTCACATCCTGGGGCTGGAGAAGGTCCCAAGGGTTCGGCTGTTCGCCGATTAAAGTGGCACGCGAGCTGGGTTCAGAACGTCGTGAGACAGTTCGGTCCCTATCTGTTGTGGGCGTCGGAAATTTGAGAGGACCTGCCTCTAGTACGAGAGGACCGTGGCGGACGTACCTCTAGTGTACCTGTTGTGGCGCCAGCTGCACCGCAGGGTAGCTATGTACGGATGAGATAAGCGCTGAAAGCATCTAAGCACGAAGCTCGCCTCAAGATGAGATTTCCTTTAAGGGTCGTTGGAGACTACGACGTTGATAGGCTGCAAGTGTAAAGACAGTAATGTCAAAGCTAAGCAGTACTAATTACCCGAAACTTTCTTGTTGCAACATAATATTTATTACTTGGTTTCTTTCGGTATGTTAATAATATTGTCCCGTTTAATCGGGGGAAAATTTAGGTGACTATAGCAATGGGGTACCACCTCTTCCCATCCCGAACAGAGAAGTTAAGCCCATTAGCGCCGATGGTACTGCTAATAGCGGGAGAGTAGGTCGTCGCCAATCTTCAATCCCGTCCGCTAAACAGCAGACGGGATTTTTTTATATTTATTGAATAAATTTGCATTCGAATTTCTAAAATTATTAGATTGAAAATTATTCAATTAATACTTTTATTTTTATTGATATCATTAGTGGCTTTTGCTGATCCGGCGACCAAGCCTGACACTTTAAAATATCAGGCCAAGCATGATACTATAAAAAATCTAACCAAGCGGGATACTTTAAAATTCCATGCTAAGAATGATACTTTAAAATATCAGATCAGGCTGATAAAATTTGATCAATCATTCAGGACAGATACTTTTGCAGTTGATACTTCACCTACTAAATTACATATTCTTAATCCTGCATTTATAAATGAACATTCATACATTTATCTTATCAGGCTCGGTTATCCCATATTATCAAACAGTTTAGTTTCAAGGCTTCAGAATAATAATTTTTTCTTTCCTGCAAACGTGTTTATGCCTTACATACAAGATGCGAAAAATATTTTCTTTTACGATACCAAGAAACCATTTACAAGCTTATCATATAGTGATGCCGGGGCAGAATCAAATAATGAAGAACATTTACAGGTTTTACATACCCAGAATATAAGCAAAAGAACAAACATTGGATTATTTTATAATTTGTATTCTTCATATTCGAATTATAATTTTCAACAAGCTTCCGACCATGCCTTGAATATATTTCACAGATATTCCGGAAAAAATTATTTTACATACAACCAGTTTTATTACAATTCTTTTACACTTCAGGAAAATGGGGGTATTGTAAATGATGATCTTGTAGATTACTCAAAAGGCAATTATGATGGATTGAATGTCAACCTTCAAACAGCTGCCTCAAAATTTAAAAGATCGGGCTTTAATTCAGTGCACGAACTGAAATTGAAATTTCTTTTTGGCAATAAAACGGATACACTTTCTAAACCTTTTTCCGGAAATAAAGCAGATTCGCTTTCAAAACATCTTTCAGGCAATAAAACAGATTCATTGTCAAAACATCTTTCAGTTAATAAAACAGATACCTTACTAAAGCGCCTTTCCGATAACAAAACTGATTCTATATCAAAACACCTTACACGAAATAAAATTGATTCCCTGTTAAAACCGGAAAGAGATTATGGTTCGATAATTTATAATTTCAATATTGAAAAAAGCGATCGCAATTATACCGATCAGGATGCCGGGAGCTTTTACAAAAACTATTATTTCAGGTCAAACTCCACAAACGATTCGCTTGTTTTGGAAAGAATAACAAACAGGCTGTTATTGAATTCTCCCGATTTATCAAAATATCTTCCAAATCTCAGGCTTTCCCTTACAAATGATTTGTATTATTCAACCTTTAACGTCCCTCACATTGCTGTTACACGCGGCTCTATAAAAGGGCAAAATGATACCTCGGTAATTGCGAAAATAACAAATTTTCAGGTAGAAAACACCTGGGCAGGCGTGGATATATCACAGAAATTTAGACAAATTTGGTGGAATTTTATTGGAAATATTTATTTGTTGGGATATTCAAGGGGAGACCAATCCATGTCTGCTTCTGCAAACATGTTTTTAGACAGGAATAAAACAATTTATTTTCTGGCAAAAGCTTCTGAAGAATCGAGAACCCCGTCGCTTTTTTACGAGTATTACTTTTCTAATCATTTTAAATGGCTTCATTTTAAATGGTTAAATAGTTTTGTGCCTGAAAACAGAAAAACTATCTCTGCAAAGGTTTCGATGCTAAAACCTTTTATTAATGTTTCAGCAGATTATATTGAGTGTAAAAATTATATTTATTTTGGCAATGACTCAGCAGTTCCTGTACAAGCTCCGAATACGATGTATATTCTTGCATTCAGATTCGAGAGCAAATTTGATTTTTGGAAATTCAGTACTGAAAACAGTGTCATATATCAGGAAAACAGTTCAAGTTATATTCATACACCCAAACTTATATTTTATAACTCAACAACTTTCCACCATATTATTCATTTTTTTACCGGTGGCAAAATATTTTTCAGGTTAGGTTTCGACTTATATTATCAAACTACATTTAAAGATTATTATCCTGATGCTTATAATCCTGCTACAGGGGCTTTTTATTTACAAAATAATGAGAAAGCATTAAATTATCCACAAATAGATTTCCACCTTACCATGAAAATAAAAACAGTTAGTTTCTTTCTTAAATATTCTCATGCCAATGCCGGCTATTATGGCGATACACAAGTATTCGTTTCCCAACATTATCCTATGCTTCCGGCAGTATTTTCATATGGGATCAACTGGTTATTCTACGATTAATTAATAGTTAATTAACATAAAAGACCTTAAAAAAGTGATTTATGGAGAGTCCCAAATTAACTTTTTGTATAAAACAATTGTTTACTAATCGAACTTTATTTTTAAATAAAACTGATTTGAGAAAAATTATTACTACACTTGGAATTGGATTGTGGATAATATTAACTACTTGCAGTTACGATTCAGGTTACAATACCAATGTAAAAGTCGATTTAAATGAAATAAAAGCAAGGGGAAAGATAGTTGTAATTACGAATTTCAATACTATCGATTATTTTATCTACAATGGCCGGCCGATGGGCTTTCAGTTTGAATTACTTCAACGGTTCGCCGAATACAGTGGTTTGCAAACAGAAATAATTGCAAGCAACGATGTAACCGATTTAACGGCAAAGTTATTGGAGGGAAAGTGCGACCTGATAGCCGTATGTTTACCGATAACTTCTGAAGACAGGAAATATCTTGCCTTTACAGAACCCTTAATGCAAAGCAGGCAGGTTTTGGTACAAAGAAAACCGACAAATTGGAAAAGTTTAAATGATACCGATATTAATAACGGATTAATTAAAAGCCCTCTTGATTTGGGAGGGAAAACAATTGTTGTGCAAAGAGGCACTGCTTATGTTCAACGATTAAAAAATATTGCAGAGGAAATTGGTAAAAGCATTGATATTGTTGAAGTGCCTGAAGATGAAGAACAACTGATTCAATTTGTGGCCGGCGAACAAATAGATTATACAGTTTGTGATGAAAAAATTGCACAGGTAAATCAAAAATATTTTCCACAAATAGACGTTAGGACGGCCATCAGCTTTCCGCAAAACCTTTCATGGGCGCTTAGAAAAAATTCACCAAGGCTTTTATTGGAAATAAATACGTGGTTGCAACAATTTAAACACAGCCAGCAATATGCAATTTTGTATAACAAATATTACCAGAATCAATGGCTGGCACAAATGGTAAACAGCGATTATTTTGTAATTAATTCCGGCCGCATTTCTCCGTATGATGAAGAGATTAAACGTTACAGCATGGATCTGAATTGGGATTGGCGTTTGCTGGCTTCGCTTATTTACCAGGAATCTAATTTTAATCCCGGAGTAAAATCATGGGCTGGCGCTTACGGGCTTATGCAAATATTGCCGTCAACTGCGCAGCGCTTTGGAATTGATACGGCCAAATCGCCGGAGTCAAATATTGCAGTAGGCGTTAAGCTTTTAAAATGGCTTGATAAACGGTTTACCAATATGATTTCTGATAAAAACGAGCGGTTAAAATTTGTTTTGGCAGCTTATAATGTTGGCATCGGGCATGTTATAGACGCCCAGCTTTTAACACAGAAGTATAATAAAAATATGTATAAATGGGATGACGTAAAAGAATTTCTTATTAATAAATCAAATCCTAAATTTTATAAAGATCCTGTTGTTAAATTTGGCTATTGTAATGGTTTACAACCTACTTTTTATGTGGCAGAAGTGTTGAACCGTTATGGCCATTATAAAAATATTGCTTCAAATCCTTAATATTGCTTGCATTTATCCAGGCAATTAACAAAATGTATGAAGGATTTCCAGGAACTCTGAAACCATCATAGCCGTTGCGCCCCAGATTTTCTCACCGTTGATGTAATAAAAAGGTATTTCAGTTGCTGCGCCGCGTAAATTCCATAATTCAATTTTAACTGCATCAGGTTTTATAATATTTGAGATTGGCGTTTCAATCAAATAACTTACTTCATTTGCATCGGTTTTCCACTCAGGTTTAGTGTTTAAAATTCCAATATATGGGTGCACTTCAAAACCGCTTACGGGAATATGCAACAATGATAGCTTGCCAACGATTTTTATATCTTCCATCGGGACACCTAATTCTTCAGATGTTTCCCTCAAAGCAGCAAATTCAAAATCCTTATCGGTTTTTTCAATTTTGCCGCCCGGCAAGCTTATTTGACCGCTATGAGCCCCTGAGTATTCAGTGCGTTTTATAAATACAATCCAGGGCTCATCCATAACCGGGTACAATGTAAACAGCACAGATGCAGGTGTAGCTGTTTTTGGCGGGGAAAAATTCCTTACTCCCGGCGGCAACATTTTATCTTGGGCCTTTTTGCCGGGCAGTGGAAAACGCAAAGCATTTTCAAGATTTATTATGAATTCGCTAAAATGAATTATATATATTTTTCTATAAGTTTACGTAATTCAGAATATTCAGAAACGACAGGAAACTCCGGGTGATCGTCTACAACATTTTGCGGTGGCCTGAAAAGAATTCCATGCTTGGCTTCTTTCAGCATGCTCGATATCGTTATATGAATCGCCAAAAGCAACTACAGTATATTGCAAACTTTTTAAAGCTTTTACAACTTCCCGCTTTTGATCTTTTTGCCGCAAATTATAATCTGCAACCATGCCGTTGGCGTCAACAGTTAAGTTATTGCAAAATAAAGTCGGGTAACCCAATTGGGCCATCAATGGATTTGCAAATTCAATAAATGTATCGGAAACGATAACTATCTGGCTAACCGATCGCAGCCAATCGAGCATTTCTTTAGCGCCGTCTAAAGGTTTAATTTGGGAAATAACGTTTTGAATATCCCTTAGTTTAAGATTATGTTGTTTTAAAATTGAAATTCGCCGTTTCATTAGGACATTGTAATCGTTAATATCCCTTGTGGTAAGCTTCAAATCGTCAATTCCTGTTTTTTTTGCAACATTAATCCAAACTTCCGGTACCCAAACGCCTTCTAAATCGGAACAAAATATCACCATATCGTTTCAGTAAATTTTATTAGTAATTTCTTTTTAAGAATTTTTTAAATGTTTTATAATCATTGCCCATTGTAATCATTTTTTCTTCTTTGTTATCCAGGTTGCAATACATTCAGGCAATTCAGGATCAATGGCAAGTATTTCCTTTATTTCAACAGGAAATTTAGCCGGATGGGCTGTTTCCAAAGTAACTGTTAATTGCTGCGGATTGTTTTCAGGCGGATTATCGGCAAAATAATGCTGCAATCCAATCCAACCGACGGCCCCGTGAGGCTCAATTATTATTTTATGCTGCTTGTAAACTTTCTCAATAGTGCTGCGGGTTTCAACATCGGTAATACTTACCGCGTACATTTCTTTTTTTAAACGTTCAATATCCGGCGATTTGTGGATAATACCTTTTTCATCCATTACACCGCCGTATAATGCGATAATCCTTGCCAAATTGCTCGGGTGGCCGACATTCATCGCGCTTGAAATGCAATTACGTGAAGGTACAATTGCTTTATAAAAATTTTCCTTGAAATATAAAGGAACTTCGTCATTTTCATTTGTTGCAATCACAAATTTCTTAACAGGAAGCCCCATTTCGCGTGCAATAATACCTCCCATCAGGTCACCAAAATTTCCGGAGGGTACGGAAAAAATAATTTTATCTTCTGTATTTCTCGCGAGTTTTGAGAATGCCCAGAAATAATAAACAGACTGTGGTAACAACCGTCCAATATTTATAGAATTTGCTGAAGACAGGTTTAAATAATTTAGGTCGTGGTCAGCAAAAGCCCTTTTCACTATTGCCTGACAATCATCAAATTTACCATTTAAGGCAATAATGCTGATATTTTTATGCAAAGTGGTCATTTGTTTTCGCTGACGGTCGGTAACTTCGTTTTCAGGAAACAATATTACAACTTTAATGTTATCGAGGTCATAGAATGCATTGGCTATTGCACTGCCTGTGTCTCCTGAAGTTGCAGTTAATATTAACAGGCTTCGGTTTTCCTTTTTTAATTTATATTGCATAAGCCTGCCCATAATCCGCGCCGCAAAATCTTTAAACGAACATGTTGGCCCACGGTCGAGGCGCATAATATAATTCCGGTCATAAACAAGCTCAAGCGGCACATCGAAATTATATGCATCTTTTGTAATTTTATATAAATCATCTGAGGGAATTTCGCCGTTAAGAAATTTGTAAATTACAGTGTAAGCTATTTCGTGATATTTTTTACCTGCAAGATTTTCAATTTCCGATTTTGTAAATTGGGGTATAACCTCCGGCATATACAAACCCTTATCCGGGGCCTGGCCTTTAATCAATGCTTCCCAGAACGGAACTTTTTCCGATTTCAGATTTGTTGAATAATAGCGAATTCCCGGCATTTTACTGTAAGTTAAAAAGCTAATTTATTTTTGCTGCAAATTAAGTGATTATTTGGTATATGCAGAAAAAAATGAGATGATTTTATTTTGTGTATTAAATATTTTTAGTATCAATTAATTTTTATAGCTTGAAATTCTTGGTTGATTTTTTATAAAAATTGTTTTTTTAACTATTCAAACTAAAAGTTGTATAAAAACCCGAATAATCAGGCTGAATTCATCGCAACTTTTTAAAGCATCGTATTAAATTGTGCTTTAAACATATTGATTGTTATTCGTACAAATATGTGAAATTATTAAAAAAAAGTATTATCTTTCTTCTCTAAACTCATTAAAAATGTGGGAAACGGGTTCAAGTTTAATTATTCTATGAAAAGAAAACCAGAAGCAGATAAAAAACAAATTGACGATTTAATTGAGAAAATGAAATTCTATTCCGAGAATTTTCTCAGAAGTTTTTCCCTGAACAGGATTATTACAGATACTTCCGGACAGCCGGTTGATTTCGAGTTTGTTTTTGTAAGCAAAACATTTGAAACAACTACCGGTTTTAAAAAAGAGAAATTAATAGGGCAAAGTTTTAAAAGTTTATTTTCAAAAAATAAGTTGCCAATTGATTGGGTTGAAATTATGGGGTCAATAGCCCTTAATCAAACAAGGGCAAAATTTAATTATTATTCCGATCATCTTCAGAAATGGTTCTCAATTACAGCTTTTAGTCTCGAAAATGGCTATTTTGTTGCAAATGCTGAAGATATTACTTCAATGAAAAAATCGGAAATGCAGTTTAAGCTAAAAAATGATGAGACAGAACAGCTTTATAAGGAGTTCAGGCAGCAAAACCAGGAACTCGCTAACAGAAATGAAAAACTTGCATTGCTTAACAATGAATATTTAGAAATAAATAAAGAGCTTCGGCAGAACATTTTAAAAACCGAGAAAATACACAATAAATTACTCGAAAGTGAAGAAACTGCTCGAGGTATTGTCGACGCTGCGGCAGACATAATCGCATTAATAGACACTAAAGGAACTATTATTGATTGTAATGAAAGCCTTATAAAAGGACTGAGGTTACCTAAAGATAAATTAATTGGCAAAATAGTATTTGATTTTTTTCCGCCTGAAATTTCCATGCTAAGAAAAGAAGCTGTTGAAAAGGTTCTTAAAACAGGCGAAAAAGAATTTGTGAGGGATACAGGCGAAGACGGCTATTACGAAACAATTGTTTCACCATGTTTTGATAAAAATAAAAATGTGAACAAACTTGTAATAATTGCCCGAAATATTACAGACCGATATAAAATACAATACGAACTTCAGGAGAGTGAAAAGAGATACAGGCTGCTGGCCGAGAATTCGGAAGATGTGATTTGGACTTTCGACATTCATAAAATGAAATTTTCATATATCAGCCCATCGGTTTATAAACTACGTGGCATTACTGTGGAAGAAGCCCTTTCCGAGACGCCGTCAAATTCAGTGCTGCCTGAATATGCAGAATATTTTAGCGGTGTAATTAAAAAAAGGATAGCAGCTTTTGAAAGCGGCGACGAGTCAGCGCTGGTAAAAACAGACCAGATTGAACAAATTTGCAGAATTGGTATTGTTAAACCGGTTGAAATTGTATCAAAACTCATAACCGATGAAAATGGAAAAGTTATAGAGATACTGGGGGTTTCGCGCGATTTTACTAAACGAAAGCAAATTGAAAACGACTTAAAAAAAGCCCTTGAACGTGCTGAAGAAAGCGACAGGCTTAAATCGGCTTTTCTTGCAAATATGTCGCATGAAATACGCACACCTATGAACGGAATAGTTGGGTTTGCCGACCTGCTGAGTAATTCCGAACTCGATTTGGACAAAAGGTTAAAGTATGCCGAAATAATTAATGTCAATAGCAAACATTTGCTTTCTATAATTAATGATATTATCGACATTTCGAAAATCGAATCCGGCCAGGTAACATTAAATGAAATCCAGGTTGATATTAACAGTATGTTTGACGATCTGCTTACGCTGTTTTCTTCATCAAGTTTGTGCAAGCAGGATGTAAACATCCGAATTTCATCAAAGCTAAATCAAAATAATGCAATGATTTATACTGATGAAATAAAATTAAAACAGGTACTGACAAATATTATTAACAATGCATTAAAATTTACTGATAAGGGATCGGTTGAGTTTGGTTGCCGTTTGGTAGAACAAGATAAAAAACCTTACCTTTTATTTATAGTAGCCGATACAGGTATTGGTATAGCAAAAGCAAACCATTCCCTTATATTTGACCGGTTCAGGCAGGTTGATTTTAATTTTGAAAGGAATTATGGGGGAACGGGTTTAGGTTTACCCATATCTAAAGCATTTATTGAGCTTATGGGTGGAAAAATCTGGGTCGATTCAGATATTGGAAAAGGGGCAAAATTCTATTTTATCATTCCCTATATGTCGGCAAATAAGACTGATGACGACAAACAGTTATTTCAAACTCCGGTTAGTTTGAACATGAACTGGAAGGGGAAATCAATATTAATTGCTGAAGATGATAACACCGATTTTTATTTCCTTTCGGAAATACTAACTCCTACCGGCGTGAAAATTTTGCGTGCCAATAATGGCAATGAAGCTGTTGAAATTTGCAAAAAAGACAAATTTATAGAATTGGTGTTAATGGATATAAAAATGCCGGAACATAATGGGTTCGATGCAACACGCACCATAAAAGCTACCAGGCCTGGATTACCTATCATTGTCCAAACCGCATTTGCGTTTTCAAACGATTTACAACAAGCCCTTGATGCGGGTTGCGACGATTACATTTCCAAACCTATTTTAAAAGAATATTTATTGGATAAACTGAACAATTACCTGGTTTGATAGAAAAAAATTAATCTTTTAAACTTTCTCAGCATAGATTTTTATTTGCATGAAACACCCATGATTCTGCTATTCGCAAACACGAATGAAGATAATGTGGGTGTTCTCCCGCAATTGCGGGACAAGCTATACGACCATAAAAAATAAAATTATTTACGTATGAAAATTATTTGTATCGTTAACAATTATTCCGACAACAATAAAACTCCCGAAAAAAACACAACCGGTAAACCGATATTTTACTTAAAGCCCGATACCGCTTTGCTTCGAAACAACAATCCTTTTTTTATTCCTGATTTTTCAAATGAAATTCAATGTGAGGCCGGGTTGATAGTGAAAATAAATCGTTTGGGAAAAAGCATTCAAACCCGTTTTGCAAACAGGTATTTTGAAGAAATAGGATTAGGGATTAATTTTATTGCACGCGATATTCAAAAACTTTGCATTGAAAATGGGCAACCCTGGGAAGCTGCAACTACATTTGATTATTCGTTAGCAGTTGGGAATTATTTGCAGAAATCGGGTTTCAACAATTTAAACAACCTCTGTTTTAGCTTAGTTATAAATGGAATTACTGTACAAAAAGCTTGTGCAAAAAATATGATTTTTAAAATAGAAGAGATAATTCACAAAATTTCTCAAAATATTACTTTTCGAACCGGCGATTTAATATTTACAGGCACTTCGTCTGGCGCGGGTTTAATTAAGCCCGGAGATAGGCTGCAGGCTTATATCGAGGAAAATTTGCTGCTCGATTTTTTTGTCAAATAATAATGCGGGCTAATCCAATACTGTCAATTATTCAGAAGCAGGAAAATAAAAATTTATAAAAGCTCAGGCAAATAAACCTTTGGCTGCGCCTGCATCAAGAAACCAATATAAATTTCCGTTTTTTGGCTTTATGTGGGCAGCCGGATAATCGTTATAATTGGAATTTTTAAAAAGTATTTCGTTAACTATGTTTGATTTTGTCATTCCGGTAATCTGGAAAACAACTTTATCGGCATTGTTAATGCAAAGGGGCGTTAAGGTTATTCTTTGTTGACCGGTAACAGGATTTACAGAATCAGAGCATATTTTTTTTGAAAAAAGTACATCTTGTTTTGGGAACAATGATGCAACATGCCCGTCATCGCCCATACCAAGCAGGATTAGGTCAAATAAAGGAAGCCCGTTTTCAATTTTTACAACTGAATTAATTTCAGCAATATAATTTTCAGTTTCTTCAGCAGGGTTTCCTTCTCCTTTCATCCGGTGAATATTCGTTTGTGGGATAGATATTTTACTGAGCAAATTATTATAAGCCGATAAATAATTGCTCTCATGATGCGTTGGATGGACGCATCTTTCATCGGCCCAAAAAAAATGCAGCTTTTTCCAGTCAATATTTTTGCCATATTTCGATGCCAGATGGTTAAAGAAAAGGATGGGGGTATTGCCTCCTGAAATTGCCACGCAAAATGAATCTTCACGTTCATTCAATTCCGATACCCGTGCAAAAAACCAGCCGGCAAGTTCTTCAGCTACCCGAACAGGCGTTGGGGCAACAAATAAGCTATCTTCAGTAAATTTCATCCGAATAAAATTTAATTTTCAAAGGTCGGATGGAACCCACATATCTCAGCATTCAAGATATTTGTATTGTTTGCTAAGATTTTATTCATCCGATCTTTGTGTTACTCTTGATTAACATGTGGGTTTCATTTTTTATAATTTAGTATTAAAAGAAAGTTTGCAATATTAAATGAAAAACGGATTATTATGTTATTAAGTATTAAAAAAAACAAATATGTATTAAAGTTCGCAATATTCATTATCACCGACAAGATTTTTACAAGGATATCGCCAGGTTTGGCCTGTTTTGTCAAACAACGTTTCTGCAGCGGATGGCCCCCATGAGCCTGCCGGATAACCAAATATTTTGCTTTCAGGTAATTTCCAGGCATATTGGATTGGTTCGAGAAAACGCCATGCAGTATCTATGGCATCGGACCTGGAATATAATGTTGAATCGCCATTCATGCAATCGAGCAAAAGCCGTTCATAATCCGAAAGTATTTCAATGTCCTTCAGGTTTGAGTAATGAAAATCCATATTTACCGGTTGGACAAGGAAACCCGCTCCGGGAACTTTCATGCCGAATTTTAACAACAATCCTTCATCAGGTTGGATGCGGATTATAAGTTGGTTTATTTGATTTTCAATTTCACGATTGGTGCAAAATATTTGATAAGGCGCAGGCCTGAAATAAATAACTATCTCCGAAACCCTTGTTGGCAAATGCTTCCCGGTGCGAATGTAAAATGGGACACCAGCCCAACGCCAGTTATCAATAAAGCATTTAATAGCCACGTAAGTTTCAGTTTTCGAATCAGGCCGAATATCCGGCTCCTGCCGGTAGCCTTTTATTGTTTTGCCGGCAATAACCGATTCGGTGTACTGTCCGCGGACTACATATTTATCAACTTCATCGGCGCTATAAATCCTTAAACTTTGCAGCACCTTGAGCACTTCGTTGCGGATAGCATCAGAATCTGACGATGCCGGAGGTTCCATTGCTATAAACGACATTAAATGCAATAAATGATTTTGAACCATATCACATAATGCGCCTGTATTATCATAATAATTGCCACGATTTTCAACTCCAATATTTTCAGCAGCAGTTATTTCAATACGTTCAATAAAATTCCTGTTCCACAGCGGTTCATAAAATCCGTTAACGAACCTTGTAACCATTATATTTTGAACGGTTTCTTTTCCCAGGTAATGATCGATTCGGTAAATTTGCCCTTCATCAAAATAGTTGTGCAGTTGAATATTAAGTTCCCTCGATGATTTGAGGTCATAACCGAATGGCTTTTCCACAACAATTCGTTTCCATCCATCGTTCGGAATAATTATCCCATTTTTATAAAGCGAACCGGCTATTGTTTCAAACAGCGCCGGTGGTGTGGAAAGGTAAAAAACATAATTTGCAGGCGCAGAAAGGTTATTTGTTATTTCCTGCAACTTATTTAAAAGCAAAGGATAATTTGAAGGTTCCTGTGTATTTATTGAAACGTAATGCAATAACCGGATAAATTTTTCTAAATTGTTTTCTTTTTGGTTTTGATTATTTTTAAGCGTTTCATAAATTTTATTTCTAAATTCGATATCGGTAAAATTGGTGCGGCCAACACCAACAACAGCAAATTTTTCCGGAAGAAAATTTTTGTTCATTAAATTGAAAATGGCAGGGATTAATTTACGCCGGGTAAGATCGCCTGAAGCGCCAAAAATAATAAGGATTTGATTTTCTGGCAGGTACATGAACAATAATTTAGAAAATATTTGTGTTAAAGCTAACAAAAATTTCTTTTACTTAACCAATTATCATTCTCTGTTTCTGCTTATTTGAGTTTATAAAAAAATTAATGTAATTTTAAAACAGAAATATACATATTTTAAGCAAGCTTAATCGCCAATAATAATATAGCTTTTTCAATAAGCAATAAGTTACGTTTAAGGAAAGGCATAAATTAAAAGGCTGTTATCAGTACCAGGTACGTATATCCGGTAGTTAGCGGGCATTAAAAAAAATAAAACAAATGAGATATTTATTGACTTATAGCGTGATTTTTATATTGATTATTGGATGTAAATCACAATCCCCCAATAATAAGATTGATAATTTTGATAGCTTTATTAATAATATTCCAACTTTAGACTTACCATATCGGACTTCATGTGGCGCTTGTTGTGATAGACTGAAATTAAATTTAGATTCTTCTTTTATTCATCAATATAATTTGGGAGGGATTGATGCAGTAGGTAAATTAAATATTTCAGACAAATATGTAGGGATTTTATATGCTGGTGGTGGAGATTATTATGTTCCATTTATTGTGATTTATGATATAAAAGGGAATAAAATAACCGAAAAAGGATTTATGGGGGATTATTGTGGATCAATTCTGGATTTCTACGGCGATTATATTTTGGATATTGATAATAATATGCAGATAATTGAGACAGACACAAAGATATATTTTAAGGTGGACTCGGTAACTCATGATAGGATGGATACTTTAAAAAAGACGATTTCAATATCTAAGTTCCAGATTGAGAAGGATGGAAGGATAATTGATATGAAATAGAAATTGATTTTATAGATAATGAAAATATAAAAATAAAATTAACGACCCGCTAACAAAGGCTCATAAAACATAGGGGTTTAAGTGGTTAGGCTACATTTTAGCCCGCTGGCAAGGTTTGTGTCGGTTGATAAATTCGCATACCCGAAATCCCCTACGTTTTATAGCCTCGAACGTTAGCTGCAAGGCTTAAAAAATGCAGCGAGACAGTTTTCTACTAATTTGATAAATGATTCTAAAAAATATAAATAAGATTGTTGTAACAGAAAACCCTATCGCAATGGATTTAATTTTTTTTGCCCACCCGCTTTGCGCCTTTAAGGGCGCATTAAGGAGCGCTTCGAACAACAGCTACCACACATTGCAACACATTTGCAAGCCCGCACGAGCCAATTCTCAAACCAATGGCTTGCAAAAGAGTTGCAATCTGTCCAACAAACCATATGTTAATGTATGTTAATATTTTTATATTGAGGGTTACTAATTGATACAAATAATTATTAATGTAAGGTACTTGTAAATAAGAAAGTTTAAGAAGATGTGGCGTATTTTAAGTCAAATACTCTAAATCAAAAAATTATATTTCACAGATCAATAGCAATTTTGTAAAAAATAATGACCAAAACTAATTACACAATAATTTAAACCTAAAACTATGGATAGTACAGTTCTAATTATGCAAGAAAAAGTCGGATTTAAAACAAAAAATGGAATCTTGTTTAAAAGACTAAATGATATTTTAATTTGTGAGGCTGACACGAATTATACGATTATTTATTTCAAAAACTCTAATGACAAGTTAATCGTATGTAAATCTTTAAAGGACGTTGAAAAATTACTTCCTAAAAGATTCTTTATAAGAACACATAGATCGTGGCTTATAAATATTGAGAATGTTAAAGAATTCGTTAGCTCAAAAAACATTATTTTAATGAAATGATGATAAAGCTATTCCTTTAGCCCGTAATCAAAGGAAGATATTTTTAGACACTATTAATAACAATTTGACTTACCATTTGTCATAAAATACATACCTTTTATGGTAAAAACAATACCATTCAATAAATTTCCATTATCATTTTAAATATATAGGATCATATCATATATTTTTGACTCATCTTTCAATCTTAAAACTTATTCGGAAGGCCAACGGAAAATTTTAAGCATCAAGCATAATGATGTGAAATAAATGCTGTTTTCCTTTTTTCATAAAAAAGAAAATCTAAATGTTTAACAATTAAATTTTAAAGTAATGAAAAATGATTCAAAAATTAGCTTCTTTCCAGAAGTAGTGGAAAAACTTGAAGAAAATGAAATGTTAGTTATTAAAGGTGGAAATAAAGTTCCAGTGCAAGTTAATAACTGCAAATGTACCAATAATGGTGTTTGTTGGTAGTAATTCAAGAGTAATAAAAAGAGATGCAAAAGCATCTCTTTTTATTTTAAATTTTAATCGTATAATATGAAATATAGTGAATATAATATATATTGCAATTATGAAGGTTATAATCTTTTATATAACTCTTTTTGCGATTCATATTTAATTCTTACGAACGAATTAAATAGAATTTATAATAATTATGCTGAAGATATTAATGCTTTAAGTATTGCAAATCCAGTATTCTTTGAAACTTTAAAATCAAATGGTTTCATTGTTGAAGAAAATGTTGACGAGTATAAGCAATTCCTTTTTAGTAGGATGCAAAGACGATTTTCAAATAAAACATATCATATCGTAATCAATCCAACCTTGGACTGTAACCTATCTTGCTGGTATTGCTATGAAAACCATATTTCAAAATCTAAATTATCTGATGAATTCATTGCTTTGTTTAAAAAGCATATAGGAACAAAGTATTCTAGTGAGCCATTCTCCGAACTTATTATAAGTTTTTTTGGAGGAGAACCTATGCTGCAAACTAAAAAAATGATTGAATTAATAGAATTTATTAAACAATTCACTTATGAGAAAAGCATAAATTTATCATTCTCAATAACCACAAATGCAACAATATTAAATTCAAATTTGCTTAATATTCTAAAAAATCATAGGGTTTCCTTTCAAATTACATTAGATGGAGATAAGGAAAAGCACGATAGTATTAGAAGTATGAAAGTGAGTAAACGTGGAACATATAATTTGATATTAAGAAATCTTAGTAAGATACAAAACTGCTTAACTAACTACAATATTGATTTAAGGTTAAATTATGACAATGAAACACTAAAAAATCTAAATAACATCTTATCTGACCTTACTTTTCTTGATAAACACCATGTTGTGTTTTGTTTACATAAAGTTTGGCAAATTAATCAGTCCGAAATTAAACACAATTCCGTGTTATTGGCTATTGAACAAATTTTTGATAAGGGCTATTTGGTTGACTTTAATTCATTTTCTCAAAGAGAGTATATATGTTATGCAGATAATTCTAATTTTCTCCTGTTAAATTTTGATGGCAAAATATTTAAATGCACAGCACGCGATTTCTCCGAAAAGAATGCTGTTGGTGTTTTAAATCAAAATGGCATTATTGATTTAGATATGGTTAAAACGTAGTGAAAGGCTTACATTAGATTTTCCCGATAATTGTAAAATATGTAAACTGTTACCTTCTTGCCAAGGTATTTGTTCTCAAAGTATTTTGGAAAAAGATAGTTCATGCAGGGTTAAAAATTTAGATTTAACTTTCGAAGAGTTTATTGCATATAATTTTAAAAGAGCTATTTTAGAAGAAAAATTAACTTCAAATAAACAATTAATCAATGCGTAATCAACTTTTTAAATTATTCTAATGAAAAAGATAATCTTAGTATATTTTTTATCAATAGCTTTTAAATGCAATAGTTTTTCACAACAATCAAAAATTGAAGGTCAAATTGTTGATGAAAATCAACAACCTCTTTCATTTATATCAGCTTATGTCGTAAATTTTTCAGATACACTAAAAGTTGAGAAAGCTTCAATTAGCGATTTACAAGGTGAATTCATATTAGATAAAGTAAATCCCGGAAAATATATTTTAATTCTTTCATCAATTGGATATAACCCCCAAAAAGATACAATTATCTGTCCTTTGATTGATTCAATCCCAAAGACATATACTCTTTTACAATCAACCGAGAACCTAGGCAGAAGTTGTTGTTTCGGCCAAATTAACTCAAAGATATGCTGATAAAAATATTTATATAGTACCAGCTTCCGCAAAAAGGAACTCATCAAGTGCATTTGATGTAATTAAAATTCTTCCAAAAGTAACAGTAGATATAGTAAATAGAAAAATTTCGACGGTTCATGGTGAAAATATTACTATACTAATTAATGGAATTAATTCTGATGAAGCCGAGTTATTAACAATAAACCCCTCTGATATAGTAAAAATTGAACATTATGAAATGCCGCCTGCTCGATATGCTACAAATAATGTTGGCTCTGTTATAAATATCATTACAAAACAAGGCATTCAGGGTGGAGAAGTTTTTACAAATTTCCAAAATGCCTTTTCAACTGGATTTGGAGATGATCAGGTTCGAATAAAGTATAATAAAGATAATAATCAATTTACATTGGGATATTCTGCAAGTTATCGAGATTATAAACAAAGAGAAGTAAATAGCTCCTATAGTTATTTGGAAAATAATAATTTAGTAAATAAAAACAAAATTGGATTGAAAAGTCCATTTGAATATGTTGACCATAATTTCGGGTTAGGCTTTATAAATCAATATCAAAATGATTATTTATTTAGTGCAAAACTCACATCAAGTTTGTATTCAGGCCACACAACAATTGGACAAGATATACTATTTAATAACATATATAATGGCAACAATTGCCTGAGTAAAAATGATGATTATTCAATAAAGCCCTCACTTGATTTATACTTTTCAAAAAAGATAAATACTAATCAGGAACTTGCTTTTAATCTTGTATCTACATATTTTAATATCGATTATAAAGACAGATATTCTGAATTCTTTAAAAAAGACACAACTTTCCAAAACTATACTAAAATAAATGGTAAAAAATACTCATCAATTATTGAAGGAATATATTCAATTAAATTTGAAAAAGCCCAGTTAAATTTAGGCGTAAAATATACTTATGCGAATTCAGCCAATAAATTTTTAGGTTCTGTAAGTACTGAAAATATTTCTGCCAATACAAATAATTCTTATGAATATATTGAACTTGTTGGGAAATTAAACGAATTTTCATATCAAGTAAGTTCTGGTTTAATTTATAACACTTTCATTAGTAAGCAGCTTGATAAAAATTACAATTTTTTGTCTTTTCGGCCATCTGTTGATTTAAGTTATAGTTTATCACAAAACTCTCAATTTAAACTTAATGGAACAATTGAACCATATACGCCTTCGCTATCTGAGCTAAGTAATAATTTAATTTTTGAGGATTCACTTATGGCCTATACTGGAAATCCTGGGCTAAAACCATATTCCATATATAAATCAGCCTTAACATATTCATATAATTTAGCTAAAATTAATATTTCAGCCTCATTAAGCGGTTTATATGCAAACTCTATTATTCTGCCAGAGTATATCAAGGGGAATAATTACTTTATTCAAACTGAAGCAAACCAGAAATGGCAAAAGCAGTATAATTTAAATGTAGATATTCAATTTTCTCCATTTGAAAAGAAATGGGTCGAATTAGATTTATATGGTGAAATTTATGAAACCAAAAACAAAGGCACCGATTTTGCTAATGATAGAATAGATTACCAGTACCAATCAACTATTACTTTTAATTATAGTAACTTTTCATTAATGGGGTTCTTTCAAAACGGATATAATACACTTATGGGTGAAATTTTACAAAGAAACGCATCAACTTCTTTTGCGCAGTTACAGTTTAAAAAGAAAAATCTTACGCTAGCTTGTGGTATTTATTATCCCTTTGAAAAGTCTTGGAATACGACTTCAGAATCATATAATTCGCCAATTATTCAAACAAAATATAGAACAGATATTTATGATAACGGTCATATGATTTTTGCTAATCTTGTTTATAATTTCTCATTTGGCAGAAGATTTAATACTGAAGAAAAAAAGATTTCAAACCAAGATAATGATTCAGGTATTTTAAAGCAAAGTAAATGATTAATAAATTCCCATTCTATAAACAACATGATACGATGGATTGTGGTCCATCTTGTCTGAAAATGATTGCTCAATTTTATGGCAAAACATATTCCCTAGAAAAATTAAGAGAACGTTGTTTTGTTTCTCGTGAAGGGGTTTCTTTATTAAGTATTAGTGAAGCTGCTGAGAGCATTGGTTTTCATTCAATGGCTGGTAAGTTTACTTTTGAAAATCTTGTAAAAAATGTTACAAATCCATTTATTGTCCACTGGGAACAGAATCATTTCGTTGTTGTCTATAAAATTAAATTGATTAGAAGATTTGGCAAACCAACGGAGTGTTTTTTTTATATTGCTAACCCTAGTTCAGGTCTTTTAAAATATACCAAAGATGAATTTTTGAAAGGCTGGATTAGTTCTAAATCAAATGACGAGGAAAAAGGCATTGCATTATTATTAAAACCTTCAAATGATTTTTATAATTTAGAAGGAGAGAAGGAAAAGAAATCAAATTTTTCTTTTTTAGCGTCATATTTATTTAGTTATAAGAAGTATTTTATTCAACTCTTTCTAGGGCTATTTATCGCCAGTATTCTACAGCTAATTTTCCCATTTCTTACTCAGTCTATTGTAGATATTGGTATTAAAAATCAAAATATCGGTTTCATCTATTTAGTATTATTAGCTCAGTTAGTGTTATTTATTAGCAGGGAATCTATTAATTTCATAAGAGGATGGTTGCTATTGCATATAAGTGCTCGTGTCAACATATCATTAATATCAGATTTCTTAATTAAATTAATGAAATTACCAATGCAGTTTTTTGATACAAAACTGATGGGCGATTTACTTCAGAGAATAGAGGATCACAACCGTGTTGAGCGTTTCCTTACTGCTCAAACATTAAATGTTATTTTCTCGTTTTTTTCCTTCTTTATTTTAGGTATTGTTCTACTATTCTATAGTCTAAAAATATTCTTAATATTTTTAATTGGCAGCATACTTTATACCATATGGATTCTATTATTTTTAAAAAAACGACGTCGTTTAGATTATAAACTTTTTGAACAAAGAGCAAAGAATCAAAGTAAAATTTATCAGCTAATTAATGGAATGCAAGAAATTAAATTGCAAAATTGCGAAAAAAGGATGCGGTGGGAATGGGAAGATGTTTAAGCCGATTTGTATAGTACAAATATACAAAGCCTTTCATTGTGGCAATATCAAGAAGCTGGCGGTATTTTTATTAATGAATTAAAGAATATAATAATTACAGTAGTTGCAGCAACTGCTGTAATTCATGGTCAACTCACTTTGGGTATGATGCTTGCCATACAATATATAATTGGTCAGCTAAATAATCCTATTGATCAATTAAAGGAATTTATACATAATACTCAAGATGTTTCATTAAGTATCGAAAGGATTAATGAAATTCATACAAAAAAGGAAGAAGAGATTAATATTAGTTACAAGACAAATCAATTATCAGAAGATAAAAGTATAGTTATAAAAGATGTAACCTTTCAGTACGAAGGACCCCATTCTGAAAAGGTTCTTAAAAATATTAATTTTTCCATTCCTGAAGGTAAAGTAACTGCAATAGTTGGAACTAGTGGCAGTGGAAAAACTACTCTAATTAAGCTTTTATTAGGATATTATAAACCTGTTAGCGGAGAGATAAAAATTGGAGATATTCCATTAGATAGCATGGAGATTAAATGGTGGAGAGATCAATGTGGAGCAGTTATGCAAGATGGTTTTATTTTTTCAGAATCCATTGCACGTAATATTGCCGTATCTTCCTATGAGGTTGATAAAATAAGACTTTTAAATGCTGTAAATATTGCTAATATTAAAGATTTTATTACAAGTCTGCCTTTGTCTTACAATACAATAATTGGACAAGAAGGTCAAGGGCTTAGTCAAGGTCAAAAACAGCGCATATTAATAGCCAGAGCTGTATATAAAAATCCCGAATTTCTTTTTTTTGATGAAGCCACAAATGCTTTAGATGCAAATAATGAGAAGAAAATTATTCAAAATCTTTCAAATTTTTATTTAGGTAAAACAGCTATTATTGTTGCTCATCGACTAAGTACAGTTAAAGATGCCGATCAAATAGTTGTTTTAGATAAAGGAGAAGTTATTGAAATTGGGAATCATGCTACATTAACTGCAAAAAAAGGGGCATACTATCAATTAGTAAAAAATCAATTAGAATTAGGCAATTAATTTCTGAAATTGAATATGGTAAAAGATGACAAAATAGAATTAAGAAGTGAAAAGGTTCGTAGTATTATTGGACAAATACCTTCTAGAATTGTTAGATTTGGTACTGGAGTTATTTCAATAATAATATTATTGCTTTTTATTGGAGGTTATTTATTTAAATATCCTATTATTCTTAATATCCCTGTTAATATAAGTTCAACCCCAGAAGCGGTTTTAATCAAAGTCAAAGATAATGGCACAATATTTTATATTCACAAAAATGATGGTCAGAAAATAAAAAAAGGCGATAGTATTGCGATGCTTAGTTCAGATACTTCAGATTTAAAAGTAAAAAATAAAATTATTAATTCTCCTATTGATGGAAAATTATTATTAAATTATAAATATAGTAATTGGTTATCAAAAAACTCTATAATTGCTGCTATTATTCCTATTGCAATAGAGTCATATTATATTCAGACATTAATTCCATATGAATATTTTTCGAGTATTCATATGGGTCAATTAGTAAAAGTTGAATTAGATGGATATTCATATTCAGATTATGGTTTTTTAGAAGGTTATATTGATTATATATCACCTATTTCGATAAATATTGATGATAAAACATATTTTAACATCAATATTAATTTACCAAAAAAAATGTTAACCACATCAAACAAATTAATAGAATTTACTCCATATTTAAAGGGAAATGCAAATATTATTTTATCTGAAAAACCATTATTTAAAAGTTTTGTAAATATATTAAAATAACTTTTCTTCATTTTTTCCTATTTTTGCTTTAATAAGGTTATTATTAAGTATTATAAATTCTTTAATTCTTAAAGAATTTATTCATTTTGACATATACTACTTAGGGCGGTTAATAAATTGTTAATATTTGTTTAATTATTTTTAGTTTGTATTCAAAAATAATTTTAAGATTTGTTTAACATTAATTAAGTTATTAAAATAACACTCTAAATGAAAAATTATGGCAAGTAATTCAGAAACAGGCCATGCAAAAAACGTGGCAAACTTCGAGCAATTAACAATTGATTGCACAGCCTTAGGAACAAGCTACAATCCTTCAAATGCAGCTATCAAATCGCCAGCTTTGGCAACTGTGCTAACAAATGCTAAAAACAGTGTAGCAGCAGTAAATGCGGCACATGCTGCATATTCCAATGCGGTAGCCGCAAGGGAAGTTGGTTTTGACCCATTGAGCAAGCTAACAACAAGGGTAATAAATGCTTTAAAAGCATCAGGTACAACCGTACAGGTTGATGAAAGCGCACAAACTTTAGTACGCAAGTTGCAAGGCCGCAGGGCAACCGCTAAACTTACACCAGATGAAAAGAAGGCCGCAGAAGCAGCCGGAAAAACTGTTACAGAAATTTCATCGTCCCAAATGAGTTATGATAACCGCTTGGATAATTTCGATAAATTGATAAAACTATTGACATCCGTTACATTATATGCCCCTAATGAAGCTGATTTAAAAGTTACAGCTTTAACCGCTACTTACACCGATTTAAAAACAAAGAATACAGCGGTTGTTAATGCCGATACAGCCTTAACCAACGCCCGCATAGCAAGAAACGTTGTCATGTATGCTGCAAATACAGGCCTTGTAGATATATCAGTGGACGTGAAAACATATATTAAGTCCATTTTTGGTGCAACAAGCCCCCAGTATAAGCAAGTAAGCGCTCTAAAGTTTACAAGTCACAACTAAAATTGTGAAAGAACCTCCCTGTTTTATGCAACAACCTTTGGTAAAAGTGTATGAAGCTCTGGTAAAAGATTTTCTTCCTCTGGTAAAGTTGCATAAAGCTCGGTAAAATGATTTTCTTGCTTTGGTAAAGTTGTATGAACCTTTGGTAAATGATTTTCTCTCTCTGGTAAAGTTGCAACTGTCAATAAAAAAGTTGCAACAACCTCTGGTAAAATTGCAACAGCCTCGGTAAAAAATGAAAATAGGGTTGAAAGGCTTATATCAAGCGACCACACAAAGGCAAACACATTTGTAGTTCACGCTGGAACCACCCTCAAGGCCAAAACTACAAAAGAGTTTGCCTTTTTTCCCCGCCCGCATGGGAACATTAGTGCAACTTGAAACAGTAAGAAAGCCCCCCTCAAAAAAAATTAAAACCGCCACCGCACCATCCACCTTGACACAATGATAAAGCAACGATTTATATTTATAGATTAAGAAAAAGATTTATATTTGACACAAATAACAACAAAAATAAAGCCCAGCAGCTAACATCGGCTCATATAAAATGCGGGGTGAAGAGGATTTGCAAGTTCAGTGCTTTCTAATTACATTTGTGTAGTGGGATTTATTCTGCAAGTAAATCCCGCACTTTACATAGCCGAGGAACGTTACCTGCAATTAGGAGTTTGATACTAATAATTATTTAACATTTGAAAAATATGAAAACAATATTATTCTTATTTCTTGCAATAGCATTTCCCTTAAAAAATGCTGCACAAAAATGGACAAACTATACCACAACAAATAGTGGTATTGCTAATGACTGGATTAATACCATAGCCATAGATGCTCAAGGCAATAAATGGTTCGGGAGTAATAATTTGGGAGGAGTGTCAGAATTTGATGATAAGAATTGGACAAACTACTCAACATCTAATAGTAGTTTAGTTTTTAATGATGTCAATGCCATAGCTATAGATGCTCAAGGTACTAAATGGTTTTGTACTGGCTCAGATTTAGGTGGTGGCGTTTCAGAATTTGATGGCAAGAATTGGAAGTCTTATACACATAATAATGGCTTAAATAATAATTATGTCAATTCTATTACTATAGATTCAAAAGGTAATAAATGGTTTGGATTTTATGATGGAGGAGCATCTAAATTTGATGGTAGCAATTGGACTTCTTATCGGAACAATATTTGGGGTGGAGATGTTTATAGTATTGCGGCAGATACAAAAAATAATGTTTGGTTTGGAACTGAAAGCGGTGTATCAAAATATGATGGCACAAACTGGACAATCTATAAAACTAACAATGGTTTAAATAATGGAGTCAATGCCATAGCAATAGATGCTAATGGAATTAAATGGTTTGGAACTAATGGTGGCGGGGTATCAAAATTTGATGATAAAAATTGGACAACATACACAAAAGGCGATGGCTTAGCTGATGATATTATCTTGGCAATAGCAATAGATGCACACGGAAATAAATGGTTTGGAACTTATCAAGGTGGAGTGTCGAAATTTGATGATAAGAATTGGACAACTTATACTAAATCGAATGGTTTATCAAGTAACCGAGTTCAAGCTATTGCTATAGATGCACAAGGAAATAAATGGTTCGGAACAACAAACGGAGTATCGAAATTTGAGGATGGTACTTCCTCAATATTTAATCCGGCAATTAAAAATCAAACAGACAATAGCTTATTAATTTTTCCTAATCCTTCCCTAATCCAAACAACAATATTGTTTCCTTATCCTGGAAAATATTCTTTATTTATTAATGATTTAACTGGCAAAACAATTAAACAAGATATTGTGTCAGGAGATCATGCAGTCATTAAAACAAAGGATATGGAAACAGGAATTTACTTTTTATTATTGAAAGATAAATCCAATGGCTGTAAATTCGAAGGAAAATTTGCTATAGTAAAATAAATGGAAAGAAAAAAATGCAGGTAACACCGGCTCACTTACAATGCGGGTTTCAGAAGGTTTGCAAGCATCATACTCCGCTCTTATTTTTGTGCTAGCGGACAAAGACGCTCACGCAATCCCGCACTGTAAGTAGCCGCGAACGTTGGCACCAATATATAAACCAAAAAACAGAACAATTATGGATAATAATTTTGAAGATGAAGTAAAATCAAAATCGACTGAAGAGCTTAAAGATTTAGTTATAAATTTTAATATGTATCGTGGCGCATTAGTATCTGCGGCAAAGCAAGAATTATTAAATCGTGGTATAGAGCTTTCTGATGAGGAGAAACAGAAGATAGATGATTTAAAAAATAAAAGGAAACAGGACGCAATCAAAAACAAGGATTCTATCAAAACGTGGAATTCATTTAACACTAAATGGAAACTTAATATTGTTGATGATGTTGATGCACCAAGACTTTATTCTAGATTAGTAATAAATATATTTTCGGTATTATTTTCTGTTTTATTTGGCGGGATTTTATTAGCTATAAACTTAAAAATTGTCAATAATAAAAAGGGAATTTTGCCAGTGTTGATATATTCAATTTTATATACTGGATTAATGATTTTTATTTTAAACATGATTCCAGGTAGATCGACGCCATTGACTCTAGCTTTGAATTTACTTGGAGCGATTGTTTTATATAACTTTTTTTGGAGCAAATATATTGGCAAAGAGTTTAAATATCGGACAAAACCATTTTGGATTCCATTGATAATTGCCGTAATAATTTTTGGATTTATTATTTGGTCAATGATAGTTGGAAATCAAATGCAATAATATACTGGTGCCAACACGCGCTCATAAGCAATGGCGGGGTTTATACGGTTATTTAGCTTTCAATCCCGCATCAATTTTTGGTGTATTTTGATAGTGAATCGCCCCGAAACCCGCCACATGCTCATAGCGCAAAACGTTACCTGCAACCCCTCCTATCCCGGAAACAGGATTCATTTCCACAGCTAACGGTGGGGCTTCGATCAGAATTTCATATTATATTTGAAGGCCCTATGAAAGGCCGATTTTAGAACTGGAGCGTTACAGCCCGGGCGCAATCCTGGTTAGAATGTAAAAAGCCCTTCTGTAACAGCAGAAAGGCTTTGGGATGATTTCAGTGGTGGTCATGCTTTATGCATGAACCCCGTTCATAATATTATCACGATAAAGATACATTCTCTTAGGGCATTTTTATTAACCAATTAAAAAATGTTTTATGAAAAAGAAAAATGTATCAATGGAATTAGTCAACCCCAATGCAGCAGGGATTGATATTGGAAGCCGTTCACACTTTGTAGCAATAGGACAAGGAGATGAAGATGTAAAAGAATTTGGGGTTTACAATGAGGACTTACAGGCGCTTTCTCAATGGCTATTGGATAATCAAATCAAAACAGTGGCCATGGAAAGTACAGGGACATATTGGCAAAATCTTTATGCTGTTTTGCAATCATGTGGATTAGGAGTAATTCTTTGCAATGGTAAATTCACAAAAAACATTAAGGGGAGAAAAAGCGATGTTCAAGATTGTCAATGGATTCAAAAACTGCACACATTAGGTTTATTAAGTGGAAGTTTTTTACCCGACGAAGCAACAGAACAATTAAGAACTTATTGCCGGCACAGGGCTAATTTGATAGAGCAAGCAGCCGACACAACCCGTAAGATGCAAAAATATTTACGTTTGCTCAATTTACGTTTAGATGTGGTGGTAAAAGATATAACCGGGTTAACCGGGCTGTCAATTATAAATGCCATCTGCAAAGGGGAAATAAACCCGGAAATACTCGCTTCGTTAAGAAATGGGAACTGCAAGAAGTCGGAAGCTGAAATTGCCAAAGCGCTTCAAAGCAATGGCAGAAAAGATTATTTATTTACACTTAAACATGAATATCAAATGTACTTAAACATTCAAGGTAAAATCAAAGAGTGTGATGTTGAAATTGAAAAAATGCTGAATGAACAAATCAATAGCGATGATAGTAAAAGAGAGCATTACATTGATAAAAAGGTACACAAAAGGGTAAATAAAAATACCCCTAAAAACATAGATATAAATTTGATGTCGTATCAATATTTTGAAGGTGTTGATTTGTTGGCAATAGAAGGTGTCAGCCATTCAACAGTACTTACCTTGATAAGCGAAGTTGGGACAGGAATCCATAAATTTCCTTCGGCAAAGCAATTTACCAGTTGGCTCAGGCTTTCGCCAAACAATAAAATCAGCGGGGGAAAAGTGTTAAGCAACAGAATACCCAAAGGGAGCAACAGGCTGAAAATTGCCCTACGAAATGCAGCCAATGCTATAGGAAATTTAAAAGACACAGCATTGTCTAATTTCTTTAAAAAAATTGCCTTTAGAAAAGGCCGTGTATCGGCAATTTCAGCTACAGCAAGAAAATTGGCAGTTATAATTTGGAATATGATAGTGAAAAGAGTTCCTTACAAACCAGAAACAGAATATCAATTCCTGGATCAAAAAAGAAAAAAAATTACGCAAATGAAAAAACTAATCAATAAATTTGAAATCACAATTAATGACTTGAACTTTCAATTGTAAATGTGCAACTTGTGAAAACGTTAGTCATAAGCCTAAAAAAACGCTCCGAAGCCATTATACAACGTAATTAAAAACAAAACAAAAAGACAAATACGCCATCGCACAAAAGCAGAGAATGGCAGCCCATCCCTGCAACCGTCCCTACGCTGCCATACACTGCTTTTTTTGCTCCCCGCCCGCTTCGTGGATAGTTTTGTCCAACTTGATACAGATTTAAATACTGATTTTCTTACATTAGCAGAATAATTTCAAATGAATGATTGATTTTAAAGACTACATAAAAGACTTACAATCCGAGCAGATTGACAATATAACTGAACATTCAAAGCGTTCTGCTTTGGAGATACTGTTTAAGCAATTTGCCGAACAGTGCCAAAACGCTAATCATAAGATTAAGATTCTTCATGAACCAAAACGTAAGGACAATTATGGCTCGCCCGATTTTAAAGTTTATACTGACAGTTCCATAATCGGATACGTTGAGAATAAAAAGATAACCGAGAACCTCGACAAGATTCTCAAAACCGAACAGATTAAGAAATATCGTGAGTTATCACAAAACATATTGCTTACAAACTATATTGAGTTTGTTTGGATTAAAGGCGATACCATACAACGTGAGACACTTTGCTACCAGAGCGATTTAGAAAACAAGAAATTCAAACTCGACAATGAAAAGGTTGCTAAGGTTGACAAGCTCATTTCATTTTTCTTTTCTCAAGCTCCACAACAAATTGCCAATCCCAAAGAATTAGCCCTTGCACTTGCAACACGCAGCAAGAACCTAAAAGACTTTTTGCTCGATGAATTATTGCACCAACAAGCCGAACATACCGAAGGGCGTTTATTTGGGCTTTATGAAACTTTTAAGCATAATATATTCCATGAGCTTGAACTAACCGAGTTTGCCGATGCTTTTGCTCAAATGCTTACGTATGGATTATTTCTTGCAAAGCTTAACGCCGATACCAAAATTATTAGCCTTGCCAATGCAAAGGAATACATACCCAAGTCGTTTCAATTAATCCGTGAGTTGGTTAGTTTCTTAGACGAACTTGATAACGAACAATACAAGGAAACGAAATGGATTATTGACGAAACTATTTCGATTATGAACAATATCGAATTAGCTGAATTAAAACGTCAATTATCGTTTACCAAACGCATTAAAGACAGCGACGATTTTGAAACCGACCCATATATTTACTTTTACGAAACCTTCCTAACTGCTTACGATAGCAAATTACGAAAAGCCAAAGGGGTTTATTATACACCGCCACAGGTTGTAAACTTTATAACCCGTGCTATAAACGATATACTTAAAAACGTATTCAATATACCGTCCGGCTTCGCCGGCCGTAATAATGTTACGGTATTGGATTTTGCCACAGGTACAGGCACTTTCCTTCTCGATGTAATAAAACAAACCCTCGAAACCGTTCCAGAAGGCAGCAAGGCAAAACGTGATTTAATTATTAAAGAACATATACTAAAAAACTTTTACGGCTTCGAATATCTTATAGCCCCTTATACTATAGCACATCTTAAAATATCGCAATACCTACACGAGCAGGGTTATGATTTTTCCGATAACGAACGCCTGCAAATATTCCTAACCAATACGCTTGAACCTGTGAGCGCACAGCTTAACTTTTTGCTACCTCAGTTAAGTAAAGAAGGCGAACAGGCGCAAAAAGTAAAAGAAAAACCTATTTTGGTTATAACAGGCAACCCACCATATTCTGGTCATTCAAAGAATAATGGTGAATGGATTAGTCATAAAATAAAAGATTACTATTTTATAGATGGTGCACCTCTTGGCGAGAAAAACCCCAAATGGTTACAGGATGATTATGTAAAGTTTATCCGTTTTGCACAGGATAAAATGGAAAGTGTTGAGCAAGGCATAATTGGTGTAATCACAAATCATCGTTTTTTGACTAATCCTACATTCAGAGGTATGCGCCAAAGCTTGATGAATACATTCGACCAAATGTATTTTATTGATTTACATGGAAGCAATAAACCCAAAGAAACCAAACCTGATGGTGGCAAAGACGAAAATGTATTTGACATTGAACAAGGCGTTGCCATTTCAATACTGATAAAAAAGAAAGGGCTTGAAAAGAAAGTATTTCATGCTGATTTTTGGGGAGATAGGGAAGAGAAATATATTAAATGTCTTAAAGAAAGTATTCATTCTATTGAATGGGCATCTGTTGGAATAAATAAGAAATTCAATTTATTTAAGCCTCAAAATGAATTATTGAGTAAATCATACAATTTATATAGTTCAGTTAAAGAGATTTTTATTTTATCTACTAATGGTATTATCTCCAAACGGGATTCTTTAGTTATAGATTTTGAAAAGCATAGTTTGATTCAAAAGCTTAAAATATTTTCAGATATAAATAAATCAGATACAGAAATAGCGGAGCATTTTCAATTGCCATTAAAAGATAATGATAAATGGATATTAAATGATGCACGAAAACATATTCAGGAAACTTCCATAAAAGATGATTTATGTGTAAAAATTCATTATCGTCCTTTTGATATTCGTTTTATTTATTTTGATGATGTCTTAGTCGCTAGATTAGTTAAAAAGACAATGCAAAATTTTTTATTTGAAAATCTCGGACTAATCTGCGGTCGTGCAGGGCAAAATGTTGCAGGAGATAATTGGAATTTAATATTTGCAACAAAAGAGATGGTTGATTTGAATTTATATTCCAGAGGTGGAGGAACTTCATTTCCATTATATTCTTACAGTCAAAAAGTAGGTTTATTTGCAAACTCTCAATCCGATAATATAGAAAAAATTGAAAACATAACTAAGGAGTTTCGCAACTTCATTAATAATAAGTATTCTAAAATTTATACTCCTGAAGAAATATTAGGTTACATCTATGCAGTGCTTCACAGTCCTATCTATCGAAGTAAATATGATGAATTCTTAAAAATAGATTTTCCTCGAATCCCATTTACCGATAGTTCTGAAACATTCGAAAGCCTTTCGGTTTTAGGTTCCGAGTTAATTCAAAAACATTTATTAAATCAAGTACCCACAGATAAAGAATATAAAACATTAGGCATTTATAAAGGCGATGGCAACAATACAGTTGAAAAGCCCATTTTTTCTCCCTCTCCTAATGGAGAGGGTCGGGGTGAGGCTCTCTATATAAACAAAACCCAATATTTCAATAACGTTCCCGAAGCAGTTTATAATTTCCATATAGGTGGTTATCAGGTGTTGGATAAATACCTAAAAGACCGCAAAACCCACACCCTTACCATTGATGAAATTGAAAACGTAGAAAATATAGTAAAGGTTTTAGCGTTTACCATCAGGCAAATGGAGCAAATAGATACATTAACCATCGATTGGATATAAATATTTTTTCAATCATGCCAAACCCATCATTCAAATTAATCCAATCCTATCATCTTTGGTTCGAAATTTTCGATAAACCTTATGAACAAGGTTTTGAGGCCGATATAACCAGCAATTACGATTATGAAATCCGTCCCGATGGCACAAAGAGTGTATATATTGATATAGGTTTAAAATTAAACTATGCTTCTATTGTTTATCGTTCATGTTTCGGGTTCGATGAAAAAGAATTAAACTGGAAAGATATATTTGTTCCCGATACAGTAAATTCAATGCTAAAAGCAGCGTTCATTGAAACCCAAAATGGTTATAAAGTTTTTTGTGAAGTAAATAAAATTAGGGTTCCTGAAAGTTTTAAACTTCCCGATGCTTTATTAGAACGGTTTGCCAACACAACGATTGAACAATATACTTTATACCGGAGCATTTCCGATGAAGAAAACGCTTATTTAATTAATAATACAATTTTAGAATGTACATTTTCATTTGAAGTTTATTATATATTCAAATACACCTTTGATATTTTAGATGAAGTATTGTTTTATCATCCTAATTTTAACAAGGTGCATAACCGCGAAGTTTTTAGCGATATAATCCCTTTGCCACGTTATGCAACAATAAAAAGTAACTGTAAGGCAATAGAACGTGATGATGTTAATTTAAACGGGGTCGATACAATTATATTTTTTCAATGTCTCGATTGTGCTTTGCAAATGATTGTTGGTGATAAAGCCGATTCTATTTTATCATATTTAGAACCACAAGGATTCGATGCCGAAACACAGGCAGCCTTTATTAAAAGTGCCACCGACCATTTTAACCTACTCAATAATATGCTAAAAGAGTCAAATGCACGTATAATGAATCTTGAAAATCGGGTTGATTGGTTGAATATTATTCGATAATGCCAAAACTAAAAATAAAATAGAAGTCAAAATTTCAATGACAGAGCGTTTAATAGAAGAAATAGAAAACTACAAAGAACACCGCAACATGAAAATGGTTCTTGAAAGCCGCTGGCTTTCCATGTTTATGAACCTAGTCGAATTTAAAGAAGAAAACGGGCATACCAACGTACCTGCAAAATATAAAAAATACAAACCGTTAGGTAATTGGATACACAGGCAAAGAGGCGTTTTCCAAGAAGGCAAGTTAGACCCGTTACGTCAACATTTACTAAAGCTTTTGGGCTTTAATTTTCGTTTAATGGCAACTCACGAATGGGACGAAATGTTCCAGAAACTTGCTGAGTTTAAGAAGCAATTTGGCCATGCCCATATAACCGAAAATTATAGCGATACTCAATTATATTATTGGCTCAAATACCAGCGTTCATTATATTGGATTGGCAAATTAGAAGCCCAGAAACTAAAAAAGTTAAAGCAGTTGGGCGTTGACATGCAAAATAAAACCATTGACCGATGGGAAACAAAGTTTGCCAAATTGATAAAATTTAAAAAGAAACATCGGCATTTATATGTAAGCACCTACTTTACTTCCGATAAGCAACTGGTAACATTTGTTAAAGTGTTGCGCCGCCAAAAAGATAATATGCCAGTCGAACATCGAAAAGCGCTTGACGAACTTGGTTTTATCTGGAACCCCGGCAAAGAATTAACAGTAATGTTGAACCGTAAAAGGGGCGATGAAGCATGGATGAAACGTTTCGAAGAATTAAAAACCTTTAAGGCACAATATGGAACATGCCGGGTATTAACAACAAGTACAACACACCATTCATTAGGCAATTGGGTATCAGTTCAGCGCAATAGTATTGAAAATTTAACAGCCGATAAAATAAAGTTACTTAGTAATATTGGCTTTTTCGAAGATAATAAGCTACAAAACCCAATCAAACAAAGTTAATTGAGCATTTAATAACAAATGCAAAATGACATAAAAACAAAACCCGGTTTTCACCGGGCTTCGTTTTTTTTCTTTCTCCCTCTCCTTTGGAGAGGGTTGGGGTGAGGCCTAAGCCTTTTCAAGTATTACATCTAATTTTGCCAGTTCACCGCTCACTACACTCACAGTAACAACCAAGTCTTTATATCCGGGTTTGGTTATAGTAACCGTATAAGTTCCTTCGGGCATACTTTTAATATTGAATTTACCTTTTGCAGCCGTTTTCTTTACAATATTATCTTTACTATTAGCAACAGCATTTTTTAACAACCCGTTAGAAGGTGCAAAAGTAAAAGTTCTTGA
>CAWEFA010000098.1:0-23222 GCA_963808135.1 uncultured Bacteroidota bacterium | reverse complement strand
GTTGTTAGCGGCTGGTCATTTTTTCTTATCAATTAGCTCTACGGTATAATCCAATATCTCATCTTTGTCAGTTAATGGATTATCTTCAATTTGATAATCTGGAATTACGGCAATTAATGAAGCTTTTGTGTTTTTTCGTTCCACAAATGCTCTTGGATACTGAATATTTAATTGTGTATTTGGTAATTTAAATTGCTGGGTTGAGGCATACATTGTGGCTGCATTTGGTGTCATTTCTCCTATAATAATTCCAAATTTATAATCTTGTATCAAAGCAGAAGTTTCAATTGCTTCTGAATACGTAAATCTATTTACGAGTACATAAACTTTCCCTTTGAATCTTAAAGAGTCGTTCTGTGGAAAATACTGATCGTTGGTTACCTCTTCAAAAATGGATCCATTATTATGTGATAATAAATCATTCTTTAGTTTTAAATCAACTGCTGACAATAAAGAATCATTAATGTTTTTCAAACCATCTTTTGTTACCTGACTGGTTTTATATGTTACCTTTACAGCCGGGCCGAAAGTTTTTGTAGCAAAATATGTAATCAAACACGCACTGAAAGAAGACATACCTCCAGGATTATTTCTTAAATCAACAATTAAGTATTTAGATTTTTTTTTGTGAATTTCAGTAAAGCACGAATCCAGGAAATGTACGAAAACTTTTATATCAAATGTTTTTTGACTATAATACTCATTCGAAGGATTCATAAATGCACCCGGATACACGTAGGCAATATCTTTGATGAATTTGAAATCCCTATGTACATCATGTACAATATTTTGTTGCCTAAGTTTTCCTTCAAATGCCCATCCGGATATGGCAGAGACCTGTAATTTTATTTCTCTTCCATCCTTTTTCTTGATTATTATATTAAAAACATCGCATTTATCATAAAGAAACCAAAATAATCGTGTAAAGGTCATACTTTCCATAGAAGAGTTTTTATTGTATTCACTCTCACCTGAAACAAAATTATACATGCCTTCCAAAACTTCTTTTATTGGCTTTTCGTTCAGAGATATTAATTCGTCTCCAACGGCAATTTGAGAATCATTAGATAAGTTATCCTTAATAAATATCCGGCCTTGTGAGAGGTATAGATTTAAAGGAAATACGGTTCCTCCTTGGTTTAGATAGCTTCCAAAATACTCGCCCCAGGGATAATCCATCTGACAGTGCCCCATTTTCGATAATGCAACATATGGCAGGAAAAGCCTATTAACCTGCAAAGACGTAAGTGAATCTTTAATTGAAGTTTCTATTTTTTTATACACGCTATCAAAAACTTCTTTTTTGGTATAAGAATAAAGATTATAATGCGAAGCCTCAAGGGTATTGCGAAGATACTCTAAGTCGCTTTTTATCTCTTTTACTGAGAATCGTCTTGGTGTTTGAGAATGGACACTAACAGATATAATGTTTATGAAAACAAAAAAAATCAATAGTTTTTTCATGGTTATGTTTTTTAATGGTTATTAATGATCTCTATAGTTGAATATCAATTAGTACAAATCTATAAGTATACAAATTTTATAATGTCACCGTTATGTAAATTTTTGTAAATATTTGTCATCGTTTGACGACTTGCCGCTAACGTTGGCGGTATGGCCAGTAAGGGATTGCGGGCAATTTCCTATCAAGCTACAAGAAAAGCTGAAGCGGGCTAAAACCCTTCGCATACCACTGAAACCCTTATTGGCTATACCGCATGTTAGGGGCTGGTTTTTTTATATTTTAAATCTATCATCAATTATATCAAAAATAAACAATCTGCCATTTTTACTAATCTTTATGTTCATCGGCTCTAACTCAAAATCAAATAAATTTAAAAAAATCCATTTAGTTTTTATTCCTTTATTTATTAAGAAATCAAGTAGTTTAACTTTTAAATTATCTTCTTTTTTGTCAAAAGCTAAGTAATACTTTTTATCGACTATTTTATCAATATTTTTTCTATCAAAAAAACGATGTCCTAAAATGATTTCTTCTATAGAATCTGAATCATATTTGATTTTACGATTATTAATTAAATCATTATGTTCATTCTCATTATGAATACCAGGAACAAACATTTTGCCACCATATACTAATAGTCTCCATTCATCTTCATCAATCCAACTAATGCTCTTTGTACAAATCATCATAAGAGTCTGAGCAGCTAAATGATTTATATCAAATTCAACAGAATTTATTGATTTTACATAATTCACTTTGTAAATTCCAGTAAAACTCTTCAGTAATTTATCAGTTTTAAATTTTAATAAAAAGCCAGAATGATTATTTGTATAATGTGTCCACATATACATACTGGAAGCATTCATTGTCATTGAAACAATGCCATAATGATAAAATAACCAATGATGAAAAATTGAAATCAAGTGGTGATTCTTATTTACTTTAATTTGATTACTTATCTCATTATAAATACATAATTCTTTTGTTGATTTAGGCGGAGTAATTAGCTTTTCATTACAATCAAAAGGGTCATTGAAATCTTTAGGATGTGATGCATACAAATAATGTTCTAGAAAAGCACAAATATTATTCTTTGAAATGGAGAAGTATTTACAAATTGTCTCAGGAGATTTTAATGTTTGATTATCAATCAATATATCAAATCCTTTTTCTTTATCAAAGAGGTATTCTATATTTCCAACTTCACATTTTTGAGAATTCATGTTTGTGAGTTTTACAATCTTTTGCCTTGTTATGGGCATATTATTTTAATTGTAACTTATTCTGATTTTTTAATATTCGAAACACTAACCCCAAATTCAGGTTCGTCAAGTGATCCCAATTCTGTTATTGAAAGCTCTTCAAAGCACCCTTTTTCATTTGCAGAAGAAGTTTCTTCTTTAAATTTAAAAGAAAAACAAATGTTATCTCCTTCTTTAAATTCAGCAATCTGATTATACAACGGACTGCCTTTTTTAATATCAGATGCTATATAAGATATTGTACGTCCTTGAGATTTTGATGTTATTTTGAAATATTCAATTTCATTACCACCCTGATCTGTTGTTATTTTATCTATTACACCAATCCAATCTATAAAACTTATTCCATGTTTTTTTTCAAATTCACAAGTATGTTGTCCGGATTGAATAAAAATGGCTGATTTTTTAATTTCGTTAGGAGCATTATCATAAGATTCATAAAATACATTTCTGGCTTTTTCAAATTCAACCTGAAGAATAGGTACATTAGAGGTATTATTACTGCACGATATTAAGATGAACAATAACAAAGAACCTACAAGCAAAAAATTAATGTTTATTTTTCTCATATTTTCTCAATATTTATATTCCTACTCATAAGGCTTTTCGGTTCGCCCCGTTTTTTTGAGTGGGTTCTGATCTCCACTTTTTATTTTTCCTTCTGACTTTCGGTAATAACTGTCAAAAAGTGTTAAACCGAATTATCAATGATTGTCGTCCATGTCAAGGGTGCTTACATTCAAGTTTCTAATGCAACTATTCAGTTTATATTTTTCAATTTAAAGATAATTACTTTTTTTCTTCGGGCAACATGCCATTGAAATATTAATAACTCTATGTATTATAATATTTTAAAGGTAGAGTTATTAACATTTCAACAGCACATAACCATCATCATCTACAGTTTTTCAAAATATAGTTTTCAAAAACCTCTTTTGGTGTTTGCCAATTCAATACTTTTCGTGGGCGATTGTTAAGCAAATCCTGCACTTGCTGTATCTTTCCTGATGGTATTTCATTGAAGTCTGTTCCTTTTGGAAAGAAATCCCTAATCAGCATATTGGTGTTTTCATTGGTGCCTCGTTGCCAAGGACTATACGGACTTGCAAAGAATACTTTGATTTGTGTTTCTTTGGTAAACAATTTATGCTGGGCCATCTCAAACCCATTATCATGCGTTGTGCTCAAACGCATCTGTTCCGGCAGGGTAAGCATTTTCTCTGCAAATGCCCTGCGTACGGTAGGTGCGCTCCTGTCTTTTAACTTTACCAATAACGTAGTCCGTGTGGTTCGTTCTACTATGGACCCAATAGCACTTTTACCATCTTTCCCAATGATTAAATCGCTTTCCCAATGACCTGGAATCAACCGATCCTCTACCTCAGGTGGTCGCTCTGATATATCTATCCTGTCGGGTATCCTGCTTCGAAGTAGACCTCTACTCTCAGGCTTCCTCCTTTGGCCCTTTTGCTGTCGCAAATAGCTTATCAATTCCTTACGAAGCTCTTTCTTTGCCCATAGGTAGATGTATGTGTAGATGCTTTCGTGTGACACGTGATATTGCTTATTATGTTTATAAACTTGTCTTAATCGTTTTGATATTCGTTCAGGTGACCAATGTTGCTTGAGATGAAGTATTATCTTGTATTCTAAGCAAAGGGTCTTTCTGTATCTTGCTCCCTTTGTGTTTTATTTTATTACCCTGAGTAGCATTCAACTGAGCTAATTCCGAACGATATATCGAACCGCTATTACGCTCTATTTCACGATTTATTGTACTCCTCGGTCGGTTAAGTGTCAGGGCTATTTCTGACCGCTTTTTACCTTGACTTAGTAATAACTCAATTTTTACTCTTTCTTCATAACTAATTCTTGTGTATCCATTCATAGTGCAACTTTTTAGAATAAAGTTGCATTAGATATTTGAACTCAAGGTACTTGTTTCACAATGAACGCTAACGGTTGCCGCTAAGAGCCGTTGCCGATTTCGTAGCTGCGTTACTATCTGCCGTTGCAGAAAGTAAATGCGAGTAGCGAAGTTCGCAAACTGCCTGCCGGCAATGGATTTTAGCGGCTGTTAGCTGGCGTAATTTCTTTTCATTATTATTAAACCAAATATAAGCAAAACTATACTTATTATCTGAGCTGGTGAAAATATTGTCAAATCCATAATTGAACCTCTTGAATCCGCTCGAAATAACTCAATAAAAAATCTAAGAATCGAGTATGAAATTAAATATATCGCAAATCTTTTACTTAAATCTGTGTATTTTAAAATCAAAAAGATTATCAGTAAACCGAGGGATTCATATAACTGTACTGGATGAATCTTTACATTTGCGTGATAATGCAAATAAGGTACGCTATTAATCGGGTATTTTACACCAATCCACATGGCTGTTGGTGAACCATAACAACAACCTGCAAAGAAACAACCAATTCTACCAATTGCATGACCAATAGTCAATGGTAAAGCATATAAATTAAATAAATAGAAAATCCTGATTTTTAAAATTAAAGAATAAATGATTATTACAATTACAGATATTATTAAACCACCATAAAATGTCAAACCCGTTCTAAATAAATTACTAATTGATAAATTTTTGTGCTGAAAAAGAACCTCAAATAAAGCAGAACCAAATAAACCACAAAGAATTATTATAGCATTTAAAAGCCTTATTCTTTCTCGCAATTTATAGTCTACTGAAAAAATTATAAATTGTTTTTCAGTTAATAATACAGAGATAATAAATGCAGTCGCAAGAAATACGTTGTAAATAAAAACAATATTTCCCAAAATTTTAATAGTCGAGTACATAATTATAAGAGCCGCCAATTGGCGGCTCCTTATCAATTTATTGGTTTTTAAGACTCAGAACACCTGCAATTAAATAACAAGCTGTAGTTATCAAACCCCAGAACCAGTTAAAGGTTATAATTGTTGTAATCAACAAAAGAACTGAACAAATAATTAAAACTATCCCTGAAAGCTTTGCTTTAGAATTAGTCATGAATGAAAAAATGAAACCTACAATTGAAGGTAACAAAGAAAAATAAAGAAAAGTAGAACCTGCACCAGTTGCTCCACCTGCTGAAGCTAAACCTGCACACATTCCAGTACAAATGATACCTGGAATTGATGATACAAATCCAATAATGCCCAAGATTAAAGGCGTGGTAGAAGTTTTTGTTTCTGTCATGATACATTTTTTTAAGGTTAAACAATAATATGAATAAAATAAAATCAAAATTTCACCATTGTATTCTCAAATTTCTAATTTCTAATGGACCTGTATTCCAATCCAATCCTCCATCAAAATTTCTATAACCGAATTTAACAGATACAAATTTTAAAATATCTGTACTTGGCATTACATTTCTAAAAACGATTGATTTTAGTAGGAACATCTGTAGGAACTTTTGTACAAGTATAACCAAATGTAGTAGATTCATTAGCGATGTTACCTTCTTTAGCTACAAAAGTATCACCAAGTTCATTTTCTGCTTTTGCATCGTCAGTACCAATATTAATGCAAACTTCTTGATGAGTTAAACTATGTGAAATTAGAAACTCGATTTTTACGGTTTGCTGACCTCTATCTCCTTTGCATGAAAGAACGACAACATTAAAAGCATTACTAAATGATCTGAGGTCAAATTCTCTCGGTTTATTAAAAACATCACATAAAGCTATCTTTTTATTTAAAAAGGCAGTATCCTGTCTTAATTTGCTAATTGTTGCTTTTAAATTTTGATTCTCTTTCTTAACAATATCGCAGTTTTGCTGTGTTTGTCCAAATGTTTGCATTGATATTAATCCTGCAACTAAATAGATAAATAAGATTTTCATTTTCATAGTAAATTGATTTAAGTATTAGTTTAATGATCTTTATTTTAAATGATTATCCATTTGAGTTATGCCAGCTAACGTTCGCGGCTACTGCCAGTGCGGGATTGCGTGGTGCGACTCTGTCCGCCAGCACCTGCGCCCACATGCGTGCGCTGACGCTCGAGAACCTTCTGAAACCCGCATTGGCTGTGAGCCGTTGTTAGCGGGCGTTTATTATTTTTATATCATTTTGTGCAGACTATTAATTCATTAAATATTTTAACCTAGTTTGAGCAAAATATCATCTAAACTTATTTATTCTTTCTTTTGCCACTTCACGGATATACCAATTTTTATCAAATTTGACGATATAAAACAAAGTGGACTTGTCTGTCAGTTTTTCAATTGCCATTGTGCGGATAAGTATATTAGTATCATTCTTTGCGATATCCGCTAAGATGAACTGGTTTGTAAGTTTCTGAACTGCTCCCATAGCGACATCCCAATATCCATATTTGGCGATATTTGCTAATAAGTCTTGGTTTGACAGTTTTTTTAAGGCCGTTTCACGAACATACCAATCTTTATCATTCTTGGCAATACCGGCCAAGACGACCTGATCTGTCAGTTTTTCTATTACATCACTACGGATAAAAGGATTTGTATCTTTCTTAGCGATATCAGCCAAGAAGGCCTGGTCTGTCAATTTTTCTATTACATCAAGATGGATAAAAAGATTTGTATCATTCTTAGCGATATCAGCCAGGACAGCCTGGTCTGACAGTTTCTGAATAGCTGCTTCCTTAACAAAAAAATCTTTGTCATTCTTGGCAATATCGGCCAATAAGCATTGATCCTTCAGATTTTCATTTTCGACTGCTGCCGTACGACAAACAAACCATTTATTATTCTTGGCAATATCGGCCAACAAATCTTGGCGTGTCAGTTTTTTTACAATTGAATCATAATAATAAACATCTATACCATATTTAACGACATTGGCTAACAGGTCTTGGTCTGTCAGTTTTTTTAAGGCCGCTTCGCGGACAAGATAATGATTATCATTTTGGGCGATTTCAGCCAAAAGGGTTTGGTCTGTTATTTTTTCAACTGCCATTTTACGTATAACTATATTTGTATCATTCTTAGCAATACCATCCAAGACGACCTGATCTGTCAATTTTTCAATTGCCTTTTTGCGGATAATAATATTTGTATCATTCTTGGCAATACCAGCCAAGACGGCCTGTTCTGTCAGTTTTTCTATTGCTCCTTTACGGACAATAGGATTTGGATTATATACATTTTTATTTACATCAAAACCTCTTATCAAATTATCAAAAATGCAAGTTAAGAGTAAAATTAAAATCGCTGTTTTCGTTGTTTTCATAATTTAGGACGTTTGTTTTTACCTTTTCAAAGGTATGCTTTTGATGTGCTAAGGCATATTTTAGCAGTAAAAATATAAAATCAAAATTCAAACCTACTTTAATAAAGTATAGCGGGGGATGCTACGCCAAATTCGAGGTTACATTTAAAATGTACTATTAAAATGAGAATTTTTATTTGCATTTTTAGACAGATGCTCAATAGAATGTGAATAACTATCAGCTTTATTTTTATAATATTTTGACATTTCTGGTTCCAAATTTAAATATTTATAAGATAAATCTAAATAGATACTTTTTAAATTTGAATATGCTAAAGTATCCTTAGGACATATTTTAGATGCTGATTCTAAAATTTCAATCGCTCGAGTATGTTTCTCATTATTGCAGTAAATATTGCTATAATCGTATAAAATATTGCCATAATCAATTAAAATATAATAATTATTTTTATCAAATAAATATGCCTTTTCTAAGCATTTTTCAGCTTTATCAATTTCTTTTTTGGCAACATAATAAACACCTAATACTCGATTTGCTTCAGAATTATTTGGAGAAATAATCAATGCCTTAATTATAAGCCTCTTTGCTTTTTCCAAATCATTACTATTATGGTTTAAATTATCAATGAACACACTACCTTTACAACCCCCTATAAGATCCCAAGCTTCATCAAGAAAATCTTTAATGTGTATCTGATTTATTTGTTCCTGTGTTCTAATTGATAAATCATTTGATTTATAACTAAATATTATACTTATAACAGCAACAATTAAACCAAGTGCACTTATTATAATGGTGAGTTTGTTAAATGTTGGAGTATTCTTATCTTTAAGCATAAGTCTATTAAATATTGTACTGATAAAGCATCAGTTGTTAATATTAATATTGATAATCATTGTTGTTATAATTTAATATATATAATGTATATTATATCAATATAATTAAAACCCATAATTTTTCCATCTCCAATTATATTTTGTTTCATTTTTATTCATTAAATATATATTTATTATTTAATTTTAAATGGACGTTTAAATTCATAAGAACGTCTAAATTCATAAGGATGTTTAAACGTCCGTTTAAATTCAAAAGGATGCTTATATTCATATGGTTTCTTAAATTCATAAGGACGCTTATATTCATTTAACTTTGAATAATAATTATCTTCATTACTTTGATATCCCGCGTTACCCTCATTTGTATTTATGTTAAATTGATTATTTAATGCATACGAAAGTTTTTTTAAACTTGGATTACTTATAGAAGCTTCATCAATAACTTCTATAGCAGTATTGTAATCCCTAGAATCCATTTTTAGCTTCTAAATAATATAAATATGATTTAGTTGTTGGGTCTTCATATAAATTTTGCTTTAATGATTCATCTAATTTTTCATAATTATCCTTATATTCTTCTGATTCGATATTATAACACCAAATTATATTATATTTTACCACATTATAAATTCTTTTTTGATTTAATAAATATTCTTTAAAATTTAAATCATCATTTGATTTTTTTAATTGCACAGTAAACGTTAAAGGAGATTTAGATTTCTTTATATCAATTTTTGCTGTAAAATAATCGTATAAAGAACTTACGATACCTTTAATTAATTCGCTACCAAAATCAGTAGGCGAACCTGGAATAGCTTTTTCAATCAATTCACTTCCTAAACTAAGAGCTATTGCTTTAAAATTATCATATCTTATATTTGATTTTTCAAGTTTAATATCATACTCATACAACTTTTTAAAATCTAAGTTCTTTATTTCTTCATCATCATATTCATAATCCTTATAAATTTTATTCTCTTTTATTTTAATCTCATAGCTATTATCTTCTTTTTTTGGTTTATTAATTAATGATTTAAAAACTTCTCTTTTAAAAAAATCTACCTCATTTATGTTTTTATAAGTATTTTTTACAAAATTATTACGAACATTATGCAATATATAAGGTTTATTATCATTTACAACTTGAATACAAAAATTCTCAATTCTGTTGTTATAATAGCGAGTTAATTCATTTGATGTTTTATTTTTTAATTTTGCTATCCATTCTTTTTCATAATTTAGTTTTAATTCTGTAGCAGAGAAGAATGTAAATGATGATATAATAAAAATCATGTTGAGTATAAAATAAAAAATTGATTTAATTTTTAGGGAGGTATCTATTATTTTCTTTGATTTAATTAAAATTCCAAGCAAAATAATAATAGCATAAATAATAAATAAAATTAAAATTGATTGAAATTTAATTAATTTGGGATAAATTTCTTCTAATTTATTTTCAAAACTTGATCCAACGATATTCCAATTACAGGAGTCGCTTAATTTAAAAAATAGTTGTAAAAAAGTAACTATTCCAATTGAAATTGTTAGACATAAAAATGTCTTTTTAAAATGATTTAAAGCTATATATTTAAACCCCTGCTTATAAATAATAAACTTCTTTTCTAAATATCTGAGTAAAAAATATATTCCAAATGATATTATGAAGAACAAAGAAATTGGCCAGCCTTCTTTGATTATATTATAAATTAAATACAAAACTAAAATACCAATTAAAACAACAAATCCATCCGAGTCTCCATTTTTATAAATTGACGAATTTTTATTTGTTCTAAAAATAAATAATTTTCTCATATTAATTGATTGTTAAGCATTGATTAAGTAGATAACATGTCTATACTCTGACTTATTAAGATAAAAACTTGCAATTACTGAAAATAGGCAAAACAATATTGGAAATATGCCTCCAATTATCAATCCTCTAATTATTTTATCTAATCTTTTCACAAGTTACTGAGTTATCGTCGTTTTTTTAATGCCCGCTAACGCTTGCGGCTACTGCCAGTGCGGGATTGCGTGCCTGCGTCCTTATCCAACAGCACAAACGCCAACATGCGTGTGCTGACACTTTCAAAACCTTCTGAAACCCGCATTGGCTGTGAGCCGCTGTTATATGCAGCCAATTTTATTTTTTAATTATTAGTTTTTGTTTTTCCGACAATTCTTTAGATTTGATTTCAACAATATAAATTCCGTTGCTTAAATCACCGATATGAATTTGTTTCTGGTTTTGTTTCAGAGTTACCGAGCTGATTAATTTACCAATAACATTATAAATATTTAATGTCAAAACAGCATTGTTTGCGTTGTCTATATTCAAAGTAACAATATCAGAAGCAGGATTAGGATATATACTGAATTTCTTTTCATTGATAAATCCATCTGAAATGCCCGTTGAATAGCAATTAGTAGCAAGAAAATCAACAATGTTTGAAACCCTAATTTCATTATCGGGAAAAAATCTATTTTCTTCTATCAATCCAATATGAGACGCATAGTAAGAATCATACATCCTATCGACAACGCCTTTAACTTTTTCTGTATTCCGAATTTGAATGCAGTTTGTGTAAGTGCCTACTGTTGCTGAAACGCTAATTACAGAATCGGTTTGTACAGCATCTCCCCAAGTAAATGATCGGGAATAACCAAGTGTTAGAAATTGATTCGGGAAAAACATGCCAGGGGGATTATTAATTACAGATGAATCTAATATCCCGTTTAAAGTAGGATCATAAGCTCCAATTAAAATATTTCCATTTGCATCTTTACGCAACCAAGAATATTGAAATATTTTTTTAGAGGAATTATTATCCATTGAATCAAAACCTTTTTGTACATAATAAGTTTCATTGTTTATCGTTTCTGTCCGCATAATTCTATAAAATGTAGTTCGTGCATCATTACCAGTCGAATGTAATCTTAAATAATTTCCTACACAAAGAGGAAGATAATAATTTGCTGCTGTTTGTGCAATAGTGGTAATTGTCACTGCAATTAAAACTGTCACAATAATTGTAAACTTTTTCATTTTAGTTTTGTCAGTGATTAAAGTGCTGACTCCGCACTTTTAGTTATTATTTTGTTTATTAAAGTTAATCTCGTGTAGTTTCTTTTGGTTGCATATAACGTTCCTCGGCTATGTAAAGTGCGGGATTTAATTGCAGAATAAATCCAACTACGCAAATATAATTAGAAAGCACTGAACTTGCAAACCCACTATAACCCGCATTTTATATAGCCGATGTTGTAGCCAGTGCAGTTTTATTTTGCTAATTCGTTAGCTTTTATCTTTATGATTTTACCGTTTCTAGTGATTACTAATTCACCATCTTCTTTTTGTTTTGAGATAAGCAGCTTTTTATATGCCAATTCAATTCCTTGGATAATTTTAGTCCGCAAATCTATAACACTTTCTTTGGTCATGGCTTTATTATTTGATTATAGACAAATTGATCATGGATTTCTATGGGTTCTTTTTCAAACCTTTCAGCAATAATTTGAAATGGTGGTTCTGAATTATCAATAATAATCCAGTAATCGCAAATTGGAATATATAATTTTGTGAGATTTTTAATTCCTGCCCAATATCTCCGATTAATTACTTCATTTGGAATATTGTGTCCACCGGACAATACTCGTGTTTTTACTCGCTCTATCGCAAGTTCTGGTAAAATTTAACCAAAAATATACTAGTGTAACAAAGTATCCTTCAGATTGCAGCTTGACGAATAAATTGAACATATGATTTTGTTGCCAAGGTTGTCTCAAAAGCAAAATCTACATTTTGTCTAATCAGCTCTTTAATTCTATTTAACATTAATCGTCCTGACTCAATTGCAACTTTAATCTGGTTGAAATGGGGATAATCCCTTCTTGCAATCTCGTCTGCATTAATAAATTCCTTGCAATTTAACATCTCAGGTAAAACCGTGTATGACGCAGTTGTCTTACCTGCTCCATTACAACCTGATATTATATAAAGATTAGCCATTCAAAATTTTTAATCAAAGATAAGTCTTAATTGATTAAATCAATGAAACGGGATTTTTCTTGCATTGGCTACAACGGTCGAGGCTAACAAATGTAGGGGATTTCGTGAAACTAAACTTTCAATTTACATGAAAAGTTACCAGCGGGTTGCTGCCCGCACCCCACTTAAACCCCTATTTTTGTTGAGCCTTTGTTAGCGGTTGTTTTTATTTTTATAATCATTCACTGATATTTCTATTATCTCAGTAACAATCTCAATAGGTAAGTCTCCATTGTTTTTATGAGCCAGAAAGACTTCATTATTTTCAGGAACCTCTGTTGAAATCACTATTTTATCAACAATGAATTGTCTAACTTGAAACTTAAATAACTTATTGGTATCAATCTTGTATATAATTCCATCTTGTTTACCATCAAATGTTGCATATAAACCTGCTCTATCTATATGCGGAGTTGTTGATATACCAGTTTTATATTCATTTGAATCTTTTTGATGACCAATTATAGCATTTTCCTCAGAGCATCCAAATAAAATTCCATTTCCCATTTCTGCAATCGACGAACCCATTTCTACATAACTAGTGATATAATTCCTTTTGGTAAAAGTCCAACGTTATTGTTGTGCATTTCTTTGGAAGTCTTTATATAAATATCTATACATTAGAATTGTTATTGATCAAATTGAAATTATTTATAAACCAATTTAACTATTGCAGTTTTATCATTCCAGAGCCCGCCACTCAAATGCAAATTATAAATTCCGTCTTTTGGAACTTCAAAAATTAATAAGCCAGATTTTTTAATTTTTGGATTGCATTGTTTTAAAAACAATGTTTTATATCCTCCCATTTCATTCAGTTGTCCCCTCATCTGAAGATTCAAATTCTGTTCCGTTTTCATCTGTCAGTTTAAACATTGAATTATCAATTGTATGTTCTTCCTTGTCATTGTTTATTAATGATAATCTAACAATTAGAAAAATGCCATCTGCTTTTTTACTAGAAAATTCTGTTCTAAGGACTTTTTTTAAATATAAATGTGTCAACTTGATAAGTAAAATTGCCAACATTTATAGTTTCACCTATTTTTATATTGCTTGACACATTTGAAGAAGTTTGATTACCTTGATTATTGTCACAAAGCTCAAAATTGTAAAAGTAAAAGCAATAAAAACATAAGCAAAGATGAATTGTTTAGTTATTTTTCTCATAGCTGTAAAGTTTTATAATTATTTTATTGTTCAAAATTGTTCCGTCTGTCCTTACATTCAAGTTTCTAATGCAACTATTCAGTTTATATTTTTCAATTTAAAGATAATTACTTTTTTTCTTCGGGCAACATGCCATTAAAATATTAATAACTCTATGTATTATAATATTTTAAAGGTAGAGTTATTAACATTTCAACAGCACATAACCATCATCATCTACAGTTTTTCAAAATATAGTTTTCAAAAACCTCTTTTGGTGTTTGCCAATTCAATACTTTTCGTGGGCGATTGTTAAGCAAATCCTGCACTTGCTGTATCTTTCCTGATGGTATTTCATTGAAGTCTGTTCCTTTTGGAAAGAAATCCCTAATCAGCATATTGGTGTTTTCATTGGTGCCTCGTTGCCAAGGACTATACGGACTTGCAAAGAATACTTTGATTTGTGTTTCTTTGGTAAACAATTTATGCTGGGCCATCTCAAACCCATTATCATGCGTTGTGCTCAAACGCATCTGTTCCGGCAGGGTAAGCATTTTCTCTGCAAATGCCCTGCGTACGGTAGGTGCGCTCCTGTCTTTTAACTTTACCAATAACGTAGTCCGTGTGGTTCGTTCTACTATGGACCCAATAGCACTTTTACCATCTTTCCCAATGATTAAATCGCTTTCCCAATGACCTGGAATCAACCGATCCTCTACCTCAGGTGGTCGCTCTGATATATCTATCCTGTCGGGTATCCTGCTTCGAAGTAGACCTCTACTCTCAGGCTTCCTCCTTTGGCCCTTTTGCTGTCGCAAATAGCTTATCAATTCCTTACGAAGCTCTTTCTTTGCCCATAGGTAGATGTATGTGTAGATGCTTTCGTGTGACACGTGATATTGCTTATTATGTTTATAAACTTGTCTTAATCGTTTTGATATTCGTTCAGGTGACCAATGTTGCTTGAGATGAAGTATTATCTTGTATTCAAGCAAAGGGTCTTTCTGTATCTTGCTCCCTTTGTGTTTTATTTTATTACCCTGAGTAGCATTCAACTGAGCTAATTCCGAACGATATATCAAACCGCTATTACGCTCTATTTCACGATTTATTGTACTCCTCGGTCGGTTAAGTGTCAGGGCTATTTCTGACCGCTTTTTACCTTGACTTAGTAATAACTCAATTTTTACTCTTTCTTCATAACTAATTCTTGTGTATCCATTCATAGTGCAACTTTTTAGAATAAAGTTGCATTAGATATTTGAACTCAAGGTCGTATTTTAAAATAAACGCTAACGGTTGCGCTATGTTTAGTGCGGGATTAGAAAGCACTTCACTTCCTTTTCTTAATCAAATATAATTGAATGCACAGACTTTAGCAAACCACTTATAACCCGCATTAAATATGAGCGCGTGTTAGCTGCCGCTTATTTATTATTTTTATTTCTATAATATCTAACCAAATAGTAAATCAAAATCACAATTAAATAAATTGGCCATATAGAAATCAAAAATATAATTGTTGATTTTATACCTTGCCAACCTTTCTCAAGTCCTTGGATTAGTCTAAATGTATATTTATTCTTATCTTCATATGTAACACTTATAGCATGTTTTTCTAATCTTAAATGAATCTCACTATATGCAATTTGTTTTTCCATTACTTTCATTTGACTCTCTCTAGATTCAATATCTGACCTTATATTTTCAAGCTTTTCTTCTATATCAAGCATATCCTTTATATCCTTTGTTTTGGTCAGGAGTTCTAAATATCTTTTTTCAAGTTTTTTCTTATTATCTAATCTAGTTGTATTATCTATAAATTGCATAGTAACATCCTCAGTTGAAAAAGACTTGGAAATTATATTCAACTTTGCAGAATCAATTAGTTTAAAAAATTTATCAAATAATGAGGCTTGAACATTTAATGAAATCTGATAATATGAATATGGATCATTTGAAACCAGATTTTCATTTATAATTTGGCCATTACATTTTTTGACAAAATCATATAATGTCGATTTTGTAGTCTCTATATTGGTTGAAGAAATAGTCAAACTACCTTTTTTTATTAGTTTAGTATTATACAATTCTAATTCGGAACTTGGTGGAGGCGGTGGTGGCATCATATTATTGTGAACAGCATCGGCTTTATAATCAACTCGCTCCATATCCATCTCTTGCATAACAACTTTATCAGTATCCATATGTCTTTTACAAGAAGAAGTTAAAAGGATTAATCCTATTAAAAATAAATTTACGTTTTTCATAATATGTTGATTTTTGGTTTTTTCTTAAGTGGCAGCTAACGGTCGGCGGTATGAAATCGTTGGGGATTGCGTGCTACTAACCTGTCCAGTTACACCGAACTTGATGCGGGGCAGAACGATCACACAACCACTTAAACCCCAATGTTTTATACCGCTTGTTATGCCTCGTTCTTCTTTTCTTCTGTCTGTATTTTGTTTATTCGTTTTTGCAATTCAGTCAGTCGATTTATGAGTTCGTCAAAGTCTAATGGTTGTCCGTAAATCATAATGTCCTTCATTTCTTCGTAATCTGTTTCCCACTTTTTTATAATTGTTTCGGGCGGAATAAATTTGATGTTTGCAGGATTGTGTTTTGAATAGTCAATGCCCGAAATAGTTGTAAACTTACTGCGATGTTTTACGATTGTGTTGTAAAGTTCAGTGTCTTGCAAAGCAATGTCAACATAATCAGTTTGGCTTAGTTTTTCAATGTCATAAAGGTGTCGGCTTAAACGTTCCACTCTTATTTTGTCAAGCGGTTTTTGAAATTCTTCGTGCAACAAAAATACCTTTTCTAAAAAAGTACGTTCGGGATTGACAACAGGAATGGTAATAGGTTTATCCGTAAAAGAATTGTCTTTGTAGATTTCAGAAACAAATGTTCCGAAAGTTCTTTGCGTAAACGGTTCTTTTAATGAACGGCTACCCAACTCAACTATGACACCGGGTTTCAGATAGGAGTCTGTTTCCGTGAGTTTGTTGTAATAGATTTCAATAATCAAAGGGTCTTGGTCGTGATTCTCTACTTCACGAGGTTTTACGGTTACATTATTAAATCCTAGTTCGGCAAATTTATTTTTCAATTCTTCGGTAAATGTTTCCGAGATAAATTGAAACGATTTTCTTCTTAGTTTTCTGATGTCACCTTTTGTTAGTTCGCCCGAAAAACCAAGAAATTCTCTGTCCAAAGCCAAATCAATGTCTTCCGAAAATCGGTGTATCACGTCCCAACCTTTGCTTAACGAAGTTCCGCCTTTAAAAATCAAGGCATTTGCACAATCCATTGAAAAAATCACAGACAAAGTATGTACAACCCACCAATCTTTTTCTGCGGCTGATGAAGACGGCAAACCAACCTGTCTGCTTGTTTCTGCAAACAATCTGATTTTGGTTTCGTCAGGTAACCGAAACCATTCTTGTAAATGTGTAAACTTATTCATTGTCCGCAATCAATTTTCTTATCCAAACAGGAGCTAACAGCAAATCGTGTTGCAAGTATTTCGGATTTTCATTCTTCAAAACCTTCTTTATCTGTTTTATTTCTTCTGCTGTTACTTCTTCTTTACCAATTGTCCGCAATGCTTGTATTGCCAATGTGCTGATTTCGCCAACGAAAGCCAAGTTTCTAGAACTCGCTTTTTTAAACGTAATGGTCTGTTTCCCGATTTTAATTTTTCGTGCCGAAGTATCCGTATAAAAAACAATGTTTAATGGAACTTGTGTTGTCAAGCCCAATTTATACATTGCATAACTGCCTGTCGGAATAATCGTTGCTCTGTCCCTTTTTGCTATAGCAACCGCAATTTCTTCAATGCTCGGCAATACTTTCCCAATGTAATTATCAATTACTGGTCGAACGTAAATACCTTGTGTTACTCGTTCTATTTCACCCGATTTCACTAAGCGTTCCAATGCCTTATTTGCCGATTTGCTATTTGCAATTTTCGCAAAACTATCCACAAAGAAAAGCATTCCTCTTGGACTTCTCTTTATCTTGTTTAATACTTGTAATTCAATACTTTCTGACATTTATATACTATAATATTGTCGCAAATTTAGTAAATATTTGCGACAATAAAATAAAATGAGAACAATATTGCAATAAAAGTTGAGATGATTACTTTTCTGAATATTGATAAATGCTTTTTTCGCCCGATTTTAAAAAGTCAAAGAAGTTTATCCCTTGATATTTACAGGTTTGAAGTATCGAAAGTAAAATCAAATGATGTTCTATATTTTTCTTTGTAAGGCTTTTACTGATTTTCTTTCTCCATTTTGCAAATGGTTTTATGGAATGTTCTGCATTATTGTTGTTCCAAGGAATGCCATCGTAATTTAAAAACAAGAATAATTTTTCTTTGTACTTGACAAATCTTTTTTGATAGGAAATGGCTAATTCGGATTCAAATTCTTGTAAAATGACTTTGCTGTAAAATCTATCTACTTCTTTTATATGCTTGTTCAGGTGAAACTTTTTTAGTCCATATTTATCAATCGTTGCAATAATAATCCGAAGTAGGTTTCCAAATTCAGATATTATCTGCTTAAGTTCTTCATCTAACTGATGTTTCATAAAGTCTTCATTCAAATCTCGAATTAGATGAACTAAGCATTTTTGTTGCTCACATTCCATAGAATCGTAACCTGTGTAAAAATCAGAAACTAAAACACCTTTAAATTCTTGCAACAATTCTTTCAGAAAATCAGGTTCTCTTGTTTCTCTGAATTGATAGTAAACGCTGTCATAGTTTGCAAAAACCCAAACATAACCGTCAATTCCGCTTATTCTTGCAATGGTTTCATCAATATGAATGAGTTCTGAATGGCTCATATTCTTGATAATTTCATTATACGTTTTTTCATATTTTGTGGCAATAATTTCTTTGAAGCGTGTCATTTGTGTTGCTGAAGACTTTATGGAAAAAGAATCTTTCAATAAATTTACAATACTCTCCGAACTTAATTTGTATTGTATCTTCTGATTGACCGACCACAACATCAAATTATGTCCGTAAGTAGGTAATTCACGCATATTCTCTACCATAAAGTTCTTTGTGCATTTCTTGCAAAAATATGCTCCACCTTGGTATTCTATGACTTGTTTCTTTATTCCTGACTTCATAAACACCAAATCAATTTGTAGCTTTTTGCTACTTCTGATTATTTTAATGTCTTTGTTATTGCATTTTTCACATTTATCAGGAAGCAAGTTGATTCGTTTGTCAATGCGGTTGTATTGCTTTGAAGTTTGTTTGGTTTTAGAAAAGGCTTTATAGACTTTTCTTTCAGTTCGTAGGAAAATATGTTGTCTTTGATAGTCAAAATACGCTTTTGCATTGATTTCGTTGAAATGTTCAAGAGCAAATACAGTTACACCCCATTTGAAAATATTTTGTTGTTTAAGACTATTGGCTAAAACAGTTTTGTCATTATTTTCGGAAAGCGAAAGTATCCATTCCTGAACTTTCATCAATGCTTTGCAATCTTCAATATTATAGGTCATCAATCTTTCTTGTAGGTTACTTGTCGAACTCAATTCCCAATTATATCGCCAAATAATGCTTTGCAATCCCGATGCTTTTTCGTCTGTCCAATTAAATTTCAAATAATTGGCTATGTCTTTTAGTCCGTTGGTATATGTCGGAATGTATATATTGTTGGAAAATAGTGTGAGGATGTTGAATGAATTTTCGATGATTTTCTTTATTCTGTTTTGATGGAGTGGCGGAAGTTTCTTTGCAATTCGTTTTAAAGCCTGAATTTCATAAGAACCATAATGATAAAAAACGAAATCACTATTAAAATCCACCAATTCAATGAATTGAATGAAAATATCTTGTTGTTCAGAAATGTTATTAGCCCAAAATGAGTGTTCCGTTACTGAGTTTTCTGTTTTGATAATTACTCCAATCAAGTAATAAAAATCTCGGTCGGGAATACCCTCAATATCAAAAAATATTTCTGTTTCTTTTTTCTCTAAATCAGGTAGCTTTTGGATAAAAACTTTTTGCTCCCGAATTGCCAATGCTTTTAATTCAGGAAGAAACTTCCGTCTTCGATATGGGTTTTTCTTTGGTCGAAAAGTATATGATAGTTGCTTTACCGAAAAAATGCCACTGTTGTTTTTCTGTTCAATTTCTTTTGGTTTTAAATTACCTAAAAGGCTCAAATCATCTCTTTCTTGTAGTTTTTCGGCACATATAGATTTAAACTCACAAATTTGACAATGGCTTATTTTATAAAAAACGGGCGGTGTTTCTATTCGTTGAATTTGTTCAATTATCGCAATGATTTTCTTTACATCTTTTGAGAGTTTATTTAATATTAATTTTGTGCTTTTCTGTTGGTTGCCAAACATTATTTTGGCCTCCTCAATTTTGAGGTTGAAGTTGTGTTTTAAGTAAAAAGATTGTAACGCAATAAATAATTTGTCTGATTTTTGGATTTTCTCATACGGAGAAATGAGAATCGGTTCAAAACTGTTTTTATGGTCGTAATAAATTCCGTCCAAACTCAAATCAACTTCCAAATTTTTGAATGAAATTTGAAGATAGGTTTTCCCCTTTTCAAACTTTAAATCTGATGAATAATCATTTTTTTGAAATTCTAATGAAAATCTTGTTTGGATTGCTGATTGTTGCTTTTGTTTTAGTTTTTCAAAAACTGTTTGAAATTCGGTTTGGGGTAATTGATTTTCTTGAACCTTTTTAAGAAAGGCTTTGTGATTGCAATGAATAACAGCGTGTAGAATTTCATTAGTTATTTTCATTAAGCCAAGAATTTGAAATTCGGTTAGCCTTTTTGTTAGCACTGACGTTTGTCAGAATGAGGCATAACGGTCGAGGCTAACAAATGTAGGGGATTTCGTGAAACTAAACTTTCAATTTACATGAAAAGTTACCAGCGGGAGCTGCCGCCCGCACCCCACTTAAACCCCTATTTTTGTTGAGCCTTTGTTAGCGGTTGTTTTTATTTTTATAATCATTCACTGATATTTCTATTATCTCAGTAACAATCTCAATAGGTAAGTCTCCATTGTTTTTATGAGCCAGAAAGACTTCATTATTTTCAGGAACCTCTGGTCCAACCACTATTTTATCAACAATGAATTGTCTAACTTGAAACTTAAATAACTTATTGGTATCAATCTTGTATATAATTCCATCTTGTTTACCATCAAATGTTGCATATAAACCTGCTCTATCTATATGCGGAGTTGTTGATATACCTCCAGTTTTATATTCATTTGAATCTTTTTGATGACCAATTATAGCATTTTCCTCAGAGCATCCAAATAAAATTCCATTTCCCATTTCTGCAATCGACGAACCCATTTCTACATAACTAGTGATAGAGTCTCCTTTTGGTAAAAGTCCAACGTTATTGTTGTGCATTTCTTTGGAAACGCCTCTATATAAATATCTATACATTAGAATTGTTATTGATCAAATTGAAATTATTTATAAACCAATTTAACTATTGCAGTTTTATCATTCCAGAATCCGCCACTCAAATGCAAATTATAAATTCCGTCTTTTGGAACTTCAAAAATTAATAAGCCAGATTTTTTAATTTTTGGATTGCATTGTTTTAAAAACAATGTTTTATATCCTCCCATTTCTCAGTTCAGTTGTCCCCTCATCTGAAGATTCAAATTCTGTTCCGTTTTCATCTGTCAGTTTAAACATTGAATTATCAATTGTATGTTCTTCCTTGTCATTGTTTATTAATGATAATCTAACAATTAGAAAAATGCCATCTGCTTTTTTACTAGAAAATTCTGTTCTAAGGACTTTTTTAAATATAAATGTGTCAACTTGATAAGTAAAATTGCCAACATTTATAGTTTCACCTATTTTTATATTGCTTGACACATTTGAAGAAGTTTGATTACCTTGATTATTGTCACAGCTCAAAATTGTAAAAGTAAAAGCAATAAAAACATAAGCAAAGATGAATTGTTTAGTTATTTTTCTCATAGCTGTAAAGTTTTATAATTATTTTATTGTTCAAAATTGTTCGTCTGTCCTTACATTCAAGTTTCTAATGCAACTATTCAGTTTATATTTTTCAATTTAAAGATAATTACTTTTTTTCTTCGGGCAACATGCCATTAAAATATTAATAACTCTATGTATTATAATATTTTAAAGCATAGAGTTATTAACATTTCAACAGCACATAACCATCATTATCTACAGTTTTTAAAATATAGTTTTCAAAAACCTCTTTTGGTGTTTGCCAATTCAATACTTTTCGTGGGCGATGTGAAGCAAATCCTGCACTTGCTGTATCTTTCCTGATGGTATTTCATTGAAGTCTGTTCCTTTTGGAAAGAAATCCCTAATCAGCATATTGGTGTTTTCATTGGTGCCTCGTTGCCAAGGACTATACGGACTTGCAAAGAATACTTTGATTTGTGTTTGGTAAACAATTTATGTGGGCCATCTCAAACCCATTATCATGCGTTGTGCTCAAACGCATCTGTTCCGGCAGGGTAAGCATTTTCTCTGCAAATGCCCTGCGTACGGTAGGTGCGCTCCTGTCTTTTAACTTTACCAATAACGTAGTCCGTGTGGTTCGTTCTACGACGGACCCAATAGCACTTTTACCATGGCTCCCAACCGATTAAATCGCTTTCCCAATGACCTGGAATTAACCGATCCTCTACCTCAGGTGGTCGCTCTGATATATCTATCCTGTCGGGTATCCTGCTTCGAAGTAGACCTCTACTCTCAGGCTTCCTCCTTTGGCCCTTTTGCTGTCGCAAATAGCTTATCAATTCCTTACGAAGCTCTTTCTTTGCCCATAGGTAGATGTATGTGTAGATGCTTTCGTGTGACACGTGATATTGCTTATTATGTTTATAAACTTGTCTTAATCGTTTTGATATTCGTTCTAGGCTACCAATGTTGCTTGAGATGAAGTATTATCTTGTATTCAAGCAAAGGGTCTTTCGTACTTCGTCCCTTTGTGTTTTATTTTATTACCCTGAGTAGCATTCAACTGCCTTACCCCGAACCATATATCAAACCGCTATTACGCTCTATTTCACGATTTATTGTACTCCTCGGTCGGTTAAGTGTCAGGGCTATTTCTGACCGCTTTTTACCTTGACTTAGTAATAACTCAATTTTTACTCTTTCTTCATAACTAATTCTTGTGTATCCATTCATAGTGCAACTTTTTAGAATAAAGTTGCATTAGATA
>CAWEFA010000097.1:0-6288 GCA_963808135.1 uncultured Bacteroidota bacterium | reverse complement strand
CAAGCTTTTTCATATAATTGCCGCCCAACGTTCCTCGGCTATGTAAAGTGCGGGATTTACTTGCAGGATAAATCCCACTACACAAATATAATTAGAAAGCACTGAACTTGCAAACCCGCTATAACCCGCATTTTATATGAGCCGATGTTGGCACACGTAAATTTTAATATCAATTCTATTATAATCCATTATATCATTTGCCACTTTATCTTAAAACCAAGTCCGTTTCTCAACATAAATCCCATAAATGGAATTGGAAAACTCAACTGCACCAAATTTTGCTTTCAAATCGCCATTCATTATCTCAAAAATCTGGCATAAGTAAGGTTTCTTATATTGTGGGTCTTTAACCGTAATGTTCTGTCCAGTATATTCCCACTTGAAGTCCCATATATTAAGGCCATTTATCTCACATTTTTTTCCTTGGGCAACTACTGTTTTATTTTTCCAAATCAACTTCATATAAATCTATTAAATTACAAGTTTATAAAATACAAAAAGTAAAACAAAATTAGTCACTATCTATAAACCACATTCATATCATATCAACTGAGAACCAATTTGTCATTTTAACCAATCTTATCAGAATCTATCCTATTTGCAGAATCCACAAAAAGCTTATTATCCTAATTTAAAATCTATCTATAAACACCAAAGTAATTATTTGCTAAAACAAATATCCCGCTGCATCTTGTTTTTTTTATGTGTGCCAACGTTGGCAATATGAAAAGTTGGGGATTACGGAGCGATTCATTATCAAGGTACACAGAACTTGATGCGAGGCACAAACTTTGAATAACCTATTAAACCCCAATTTTTTATATTGCATGTTGGCAGCCGTAATTTTTTATTTTAATCTTACTTTTTCTTTCAGTATTTTCTTTAAAGTATATCCTATTTCAGTCAAATACACCAACAAATCACCACCTTCAACAACATATCTATCGCTCATTTTATAGTCGTCTTGATCTCTTACAGAAATACTATCATTTTGACTTACACAAATTCCTGAAATTATCAAGCTACTATGGAAGTCTGACAATCCTTTATCATATTTTGTTATTTTAATCTCTATTGACTTAATATCTGAATCTATAAATAATTCTAAATCTTGAATCAGTAATTTTTGAATTATTGTTGAGCATCTTAAAAAATCCGAATATGAAATTTCCTCATTCAGAAATGCTTTAAAAACCACTGCTACATATTTTGCTGTCAAATGGTCTTCCGCCTTGTCAATTATGTATAGAAGTTTCTCGCCAACCTTAATTTGTTCTTTTTCAGAATTGTCAATCTCGGATATTAACTTACTCCTTTTCTTTTGATCAACATCCTTTAATTCAGAAATAAAATAGATTAATTTCTTAACCAACAATCTATCATTAAGGCTAATCGCAAATTTAGATAGTCCAATTACAGTTCCAATTACTGGAATATCCTTTAAAACGCCATCCTGGATTAAAGTATCAGTCAAGGTCTCTGCTAAATCAATAGTAACATTTTGCAAATCTGAATCCTTTAAAGTTTCTTCTAATGAATTTGAAATTCTTTTTATTTCATTCATTTTGATTAATGTTGATGGGTCTTGTATTATGGCTGCCAACGCTTTCGGCTATGTTTCGTAAGGGTAATCGAAACACTGCGTATCAAATTAGATGAAATTACCCACAAGGGCAAAAGTTACACATCGCACTTAACCCCTTATGAAATATGAGCCGATGTTGGCAACAGGTCTTACATTCAAGTTTCTAATGCAACTATTCAGTTTATATTTTTCAATTTAAAGATAATTACTTTTTTTCTTCGGGCAACATGCCATTAAAATATTAATAACTCTATGTATTATAATATTTTAAAGGTAGAGTTATTAACATTTCAACAGCACATAACCATCATCATCTACAGTTTTTCAAAATATAGTTTTCAAAAACCTCTTTTGGTGTTTGCCAATTCAATACTTTTCGTGGGCGATTGTTAAGCAAATCCTGCACTTGCTGTATCTTTCCTGATGGTATTTCATTGAAGTCTGTTCCTTTTGGAAAGAAATCCCTAATCAGCATATTGGTGTTTTCATTGGTGCCTCGTTGCCAAGGACTATACGGACTTGCAAAGAATACTTTGATTTGTGTTTCTTTGGTAAACAATTTATGCTGGGCCATCTCAAACCCATTATCATGCGTTGTGCTCAAACGCATCTGTTCCGGCAGGGTAAGCATTTTCTCTGCAAATGCCCTGCGTACGGTAGGTGCGCTCCTGTCTTTTAACTTTACCAATAACGTAGTCCGTGTGGTTCGTTCTACTATCGAACCAATAGCACTTTTACCATCTTTCCCAATGATTAAATCGCTTTCCCAATGACCTGGAATCAACCGATCCTCTACCTCAGGTGGTCGCTCTGATATATCTATCCTGTCGGGTATCCTGCTTCGAAGTAGACCTCTACTCTCAGGCTTCCTCCTTTGGCCCTTTTGCTGTCGCAAATAGCTTATCAATTCCTTACGAAGCTCTTTCTTTGCCCATAGGTAGATGTATGTGTAGATGCTTTCGTGTGACACGTGATATCGCTTATTATGTTTATAAACTTGTCTTAATCGTTTTGATATTCTGTTCAGGTGACCAATGTTGCTTGAGATGAAGTATTATCTTGTATTCAAGCAAAGGGTCTTTCTGTATCTTGCTCCCTTTGTGTTTTATTTTATTACCCTGAGTAGCATTCAACTGAGCTAATTCCGAACGATATATCGAACCGCTATTACGCTCTATTTCACGATTTATTGTACTCCTCGGTCGGTTAAGTGTCAGGGCTATTTCTGACCGCTTTTTACCTTGACTTAGTAATAACTCGATTTTTACTCTTTCTTCATAACTAATTCTTGTGTATCCATTCATAGTGCAACTTTTTAGAATAAAGTTGCATTAGATATTTGAACTCAAGGGTTTATTTTATTTTTTATAATATCCAATTAACAATAATATACATATCCAAAATATTGTACTTGCTAAAAAATCAATAAAATAATTTAACCAAAGATGATTATAAATAATAGGTACAAAATTTAAAAACCAAGAAATTATTATACAAATAATGAATCCAATAGTCCAAATTGTTAAAGTTGACATTATTATAACACTAATATTTTGTTTTTTCTCTTTAAAAACTATTATAGGTATCAAAATCATTAAAATAATCAGCAATAAATTACTAAACAGAAAATGTAATAAATAATTTCGTATGGGAACAGAATCAATTTTAAATTCATTTTTAGAGATTGTCGTTATAGTATTTGTATTATATGCAGTTGTCCGTTTTATTAAAGAAATATTTTTAGGAAAAGAATCGCATAATAATGATAAATAATCTAAAACTGTCTCATGATTGGCAATATATTCTCTTTCATATAATAATTGATGTCTAAGATTAGTATTTATGGTTGTATCATTAAGTAATACCGTAATTTTTTCCAACTCTTCTAATTTGCTATTAATACGAAAAAAATGTATGAAGTCAAATGTATTATTAAGAAACCATAATCCTATCACAACAAGAATGTATGTAAAAAACTTGGTTGTCCATTTGATTGTACTATCAAAAGAAATCTTAATTAAATGATAAAATGTATCAAACATATCTTTTTTTTAACTTGTTGCCAACGGTTTAGGCTACTGCCAGTGCGGGATTGCGTGCTTGCGTCCTTGGCCGCTGGCACAAATGCCCACAAGCGGGCGTTGACGCTTGCAAACCTTCTGAAACCCGCATTGGCTGTGAGCCTCTGTTGGCAATAGTTGTATTCTTATTTAATCTTTAAATCATCTGGATTTTGTCGACTATCCCAAAGTGTATGAACAATTATTCCATCTTCAAAAACCTCATAAAATATGATATAATCGCCAATTATCAAAGCCCTAACACTATCAATTTCTGATTTTATACCTAAATCAGGTTGTTTTAATAATAGTTTTAATTCGTTATTAAATCTTATATATAGCTTTTCTGAATATGTCTTACTATGATTTCTTTCAGCAAAAAACTTTAGAATCTCATAAAGTTTTATCCTTGCTTTATGAGACCAAATTATCTTGCGTTTAACCATAATTTAATTTCTTTGTCTAATTGTTCTTGCTCAATGAAAAATCCCTGTTCAATCTCTTTTTTAGAAGCTATTATTTCTTCTTTCTGTTTTGGTGTCAATGTAAATATCTCACTATCCGTCTTTGAATCAAGAATTGTCTTAATAGCATTAAGGAATGAGACATCATTAATCTCACCAATCTTATGAACTAATACGCTTTTTAATTCTATTGCAGTCATACTTTATATATTTACATCAAAATTATAAAATATATTATTATAAACACATTGTTTACCAAAAGTGTTTTCACAATTATTGCCAACGCCTGCGGCTATAAAATCGTTGGGGACTGCGTGATTGCTAACTTATCCACCGTTGCAAACCTTGCAAGCGGGCTAAAATGTTAGCAAACCACTTAAACCCCAATGTTTTATGAGCCGTTGTTAGCGGTTCGGGCTTTTTTGTTTCTCATTATGGTATAGCAAGTAATTGACCATGAAATTTTTCTCTAACGAATTTTTCAATTGTCTCTTCAATACTGTCAATTTCATTGTATGGGATTATTAATAACTCTATCTTTTTGCTTTGAGCGTATTTTTCTTTTATACTGTCTCGCATTTGTCCTTCTTTATGTTGCTTGTCTGTATTGCCGAAATAAACTCTATCATAATGCTGCTGCCCATGAAATTCTATTAGCCCAATTTTGTTGTTGATAAATATTGCAAAGTCGAAAGGCAACTTTCGTTTGTCAATACAATCGTCAAATGTAAACTGTGTTTCAAATTCGATTTGTAGTTTTTTCAAAACTGTTTCTATTTCAGCTTCTCCTCTTGGTGTTTTACATCTTGTACAACCTTGTCCTTGTATATGATTGTTTGGTGCTTGTTTAAAATCGCCATGGAAAGGACAAGTTATAACTACTCTTGTTTTACCGTTAACATAATTCACTTTGTCATACTGGTATTTTTTGCCATGAATTTGTTTTGCTTCTTCAATAAACTCTTCGGTGTTTTTTTTCTTTTTCCCACTGCAAGAAGAACAACCTTGCCCTTGTAAATGATTGTTGGGCGTTTGTTCAAAATCACCATGAATGGGACAGGTAATAAATACTTTGGTTTTAGTATTTACAAAATTTACATCATTATAACTATACTTACCAGGGTGAATTTGTTTTGCTGTTTCAATAAATTCTTCACCAGTTATTTTATATGTTCCACCGCATTTGTCACAGCCTTTTCCATTTAAATGATTTTTAGGAGACTGTTCAAAATCCCCATGAGTTTCGCAAGTGATAACAACTTTTGTGTTGTTATTAATGTAAATTACCTTGTCATAGGAATATTTTTTATCGTGAACTTTTCTAGCCTCTTGAATAAATTCTTCGGTAGTTTTTTTCTTTTTCCCACTGCAAGAAGAACAACCTTGCCCTTGTTGTAAGTGTCCTGTTGGTGATTGTTCAAAGTTGCCATGAATAGGGCAGGTTATAATTACTTTCGTTCTGTAATTTATGTAATTTACTTTGTCATAAGCGTATTTGTCTCCATGAATTATTTTTGCCTTTTCAACAAACTCTTCTTTCGTCATTTTTTTAGCACCACTACATTTTAAACATCCATTTCCATCTAAGTGACTGTTCGGTGATTGTTCAAAGTCGCCATGAGTGGGGCAAGTTATAATCACCTTTATTCTGTTATTTATGTACTTTACTTTGTCATAAATGTATTTGTCACCATGAATTTGTTTTGCTTTTTCAATAAATTCTTCACTTGTAAATTTTGATGTCCCACCGCATTTGCCACAGCCCTGTTTTAATCCGATGTGGTTACTTGGGGTTTGTTCAAAGTCCCCATGTGTTTTGCATGTAATAACAACTTTTGTCTTGTTATTAATGTAATTTACCCTGTCATAGGAGTATTTGTCTCCATGAATATCTCTGGCAGCTCGAATAAAATCTTCAGCATTTTTTTTCATTTTCCCACTGCAAATAGGACAACCACTACCTCTTAAATGGTCATGTGGTCTTTGCGAAAATTCATGATTGTGCTCTCTACATACAATAGGCACTGTTTTTTCGGAATACACATATTTGATTTTTGAATAGTCATATTTGTCGCCATGAATAGCAGTTGCTTTTTCTATGAAATCAAATGGCGTTAATCTTTTCATGACTTTTTACTTCTCTGTTGTTTCAGGATTCTTGGTCGTCATAGCCTGACCG
>CAWEFA010000096.1:0-57168 GCA_963808135.1 uncultured Bacteroidota bacterium | reverse complement strand
CCGTTTTTCCCTGTTTCAGTTCCTCGTGTGCCAATTTCACAATTGACGAACCTGTGCCCATTTCTATCAACAGCAATCCATATCCAGCAGTAGTTTTTTTTGAACCAATATATGTATGTATTTCATCCAATTCTACCACTTCAATATCAACAGAATTTCTAAATTCATCTAGTTTTTCTCCAAAGGACTTTATCCAATTAAAAACAGCAACATGGCTCACATTTAAATATCGTCCTATTGATCTAAAACCTAAACCTTCTAAATATAATATCAATGCATTTCTTTTAAGGTTATTAGGCTTTCCTATTTGCTCAACTGTAAATCTATGCTTACAATCTTTACATAGATATCTTTGCTTTGATTTAACTATACCATCTTTACGGAAATTTTTACTTTTACATTTTGGGCAGCTATCCATATTCATTTCATTTAGGTTTATAACTGTACAAATATATAAAAACTATACTTAATTAACAATACTAAAAATTTTAACTGCTTTTTATTGGAACTTGTTAAATTCAGATTTCTTTTTATCAAATGAGAAAGAAATTGAAGCAGGTAAAATATTTTTTTATGCTTGATGTGTCTAATAAGTTCATAAATAATATTTACTACCATGACAAACCCAATCAAAAACACGCACGGAAAGATGATTTTTTAAGAAAATTTTTCTTAAACGAAATATAAGCCCTTGAAGTCTTTTAAACCTCAAGGGCTTATCAATTTTATTAAATATCCTCTTGCCCTACAGATGCAGGTTTTAACCGGCAAAAAGTTTTATTGTCATCTCTTTATAAATTTCGTAACTGAATATGATTTGCCGGTGTTGATGCTAATTAAATATAGCCCTTTTGAAAGTAATTGAATATCTACCTGCTTATTTTTAACCTGTCCGCTTAACAAAATTTTACCGGTTAAATCGGTTATTACTACTAAAACATTAGCGCTTTCAGTTTCTATGTAAAGTTTATCACTTGCCGGGTTCGGGTAAACTTTAATTGAGTTATCCAATTTTGTGATGCTTCGTACATATGTAGTTGTATCAGGTATATCAGTTAACGACGGCACACCATCAATTTTATGTTTTCTGAAACTTTCCACAATAGATTCGGGTGAAAGATCCATCATTATGGAATCATTGGTTACATAAGTATGAATAGCGTCTTCATATTCGCCCCAACGGTATAAATCCCAGGTACGGTGGCCTTCCAAAGCCAGTTCAACCCGGCGTTCATGTTTAATTGCACTGAGCAACTCATCACCTGAGGCAGTAACATCAGGCAAAACATCGGGATTAACAACAGCAGGGTAACCGGCATTATTCAGTACCGAACCTTTAGGCCCAGTGCTGGCACGCGCCCTGGCCCTGACCTGGTTAACCAAATCACGGGCTTCGCTTTCGAGCCCTATATGGTAAGCTGCTTCGGCACACATTAGCAGTACATCGGCGTAGCGTATGAGACGTTTGTTTTTACTGGCACAAATATTACATGAAGGAGACATACTATAAGGTACTTCAACTTTTCGGTTGTAATAACCAGTAGAGCATTGTCCACTAATTGGAACTATATTAATTTGTTCATTAGTTTTCTTGTTCCCGTCTTCATAAATAATATCGCCCGATTGAATAATAGTATTGGCCAACCGGGGATCTCCCTGCTCAAACTCATTATACAAGCTTTTGGTTGGAATGCCAAATCCCAAGCCAAACCAGATTTTTTTATTTGAATTGCCTCCAGCATCTTGATTAGGACTAAAAAACCAGACAGCAATGTTTCCATTGAGTCCATTATATGCTTGTTTCATATCTTTGGCATTGATTTCAAAAACCGATTCGGGGCCAAATTCGCCTTCGGGTTCAAAAATACCTGCATAGTTTGGCAACAGGGCATATTGTCCCGAATTGATTATATCCTTTGTAAGCTCATATACCCTGTCCCAGCCGCTTGTGTCGGTGGTAAAGCCAAAACCGATTTCCATCATTATTACCTCTGCAAGCAATGCTTTTGCCGCTTCCTGTGTAGCCCTGCCATTGGGGCTGATGCCCATGGTATACCAGTCTTTCACAGGAGGCAGAAGGTTTATGGCCTCAGTCAAATCGCTGTCAATTTTTGCATACAGCTTTCCAGGCCTGTTAAAAGTATCAACTAATGAAACATTGAAAGAGAAATTATTAGAATTGTTCGTTGAAGCCTGTGCAAAATATTTAGCCAGGTTGAAATAAAAATAGCTTCTCACAAAGTAAATTTCACCTTTTTTGCGGTTAAGGCTATCTTGCGGGAGACCTGAAATTTCGAGTTTTTTTAATTCTTCATTGGCTTTTTGAATGGCAAAAAAAGCTACTGTTTTAAAGCTTGTGAGCATAGGATTATATCCTAATGAAAAAGGTTGCCATGTTCTCCAGTAATTGAAAAAAAATAGATCAAATGCACCGCCACCACCTTTTTCAGCATCGTCAGAAAGCATGTCCAACATTAGTTCATTATTCATATCGATTCCCGATAGTTGACCAAAATCAAAATTAAAAGCGCTGTAAATGGTGTAGATGCTGTCGAAATCATTGTATTTATTATTGGTCGAATTGGGATTAATCATTAAAGCGACAGTGTCGTTATACTCATTCAAAAAATTGTTTACTGCTAAAATAATAGTGTCTGTAAACGGAAAAGTAAGCTTCTCCCCTTTATTCGGTGTGTAGGAATATACAAAACCGGAATTATAGATGAAAGCATCATAATAACCATTTAATTGGGGATATTGGGTAGTAAAAGATTCAATATTTCCCTTGTAACATTTTACTGAAAACTTAGGTGCGAGTTGCAGATCGATTAAATTTTGCAAATTAAAATAATTATTCCAGGTAATGTTTATATTCTGGTATATACTTTTATTAGTAGTATCTATGAAGTTTACAATACTGTCTTTTGCTGATAAAGTATGGATTGCTTCAAGCTGATCTAAAGTTTCGTAGCCGGGATTTTGGGTCAGTACACCCTTATTAATTGCCAGATCCTGTATCGGAATAGGCAATAAATAATTCTTAGCCGGGTCGAATACCTTGTTTCTTTTAAACGTATAGCTGTATGATCCATTGAGGATTTCTTCGGCCTTATTTGTACGAATCAGATCGAAGTAGCGATGGCCTTCCGAACCCAATTCCCAGGAACGTTCGTTCATAATGCTATCCAGTGTAAGCGATGTAAGGTCAGCAGGAACCCCACTGTTTCCATTGCCACGGGCGCGGGCACGCACCATGTTTATATAGGTAAGCGCATTTGTAGTATCGCCGGTTTGGAAAGCAGCTTCGGCAGCAAACAACAATACTTCGGCATAGCGAAAAACAATGATATTTTTTATCCCCCCTGTGTGCTGAATTGAATCTTTAGGATTTATTCCTGCCAAACGCCAGTCGTAATCGGTTACCATATATTTTCGTTGGTAATAGCCTGTGGGACTGGCTTGCGATCTGGAACCAGTATTATTAGTAAATAATTTATCAGGATCGGCAATTACCCATGTAGTATCATTTGTTGCAGGGTCGATATCCCATACAATGCTATCGTTTTGCGCCAAAACAGTAAATTTTAGCCTGGGGTCGCCGGGCGCAAATGATTTTACATATTTATCCGTAGGGCAATTAAACCCCCAACCATAATAATCTGTGGCTAAAGGATAAGGATTGTAATTAATCTGCAAGTTCCGCATACTCTGATATACATTTTGATTGGCTGAAATCCAATATGGCCCTCCATAATCAATGCCTTTGATAGGAGGTTGGTTAATTTCAAAAATAGATTCTATGCCAAATTTGTTGGCAACGTTAAAGCAGCCGTCCAATTTAGCTTCAAGCGAATATTCGCCGAAGTTAACAATGTCTTCGGCCTCAGTTAAAGCTTCAGGCCAATTTTGCCGGTAAATATTAATTTTTAAAAGCAGCATTTGGGCAGCCCCCTTTGTAATTTTTCCCTTCATGTCAGATCCAAGCTGGCTTCGTAATGGAAGCTGGGCAATGGCAACATTAAGGCAACTATCTAAGTTGTCCCAAACTTCATTTTTATCAATCCTTGGTTTATGAATGGAGTCGGACTGAATGTCGGGATATAAAAGTACATCTATTTGTTTTGAAGTAGTGGTATCCAGTTTGGAAATATCCCCTTCGGTAAAAAGGGGAACATCGCCAAACACTTTTACCAGGTTAAAATAAAATAACGACCTGAAAAACAGAACGCCTGCTTTTTGTTGCTGTAAAGCAATGGATGGCGATCCGATACCCTGAAACCACTTAAGGTATTGGTTACAAAGCCCGATACCGAAGTAGTTCCAACGGTAATAAGTAGCCACAGGCTTCATTCCTCCACTTATTTTAAATACAGAGAGGTATTGTAACCCCGGATCACCAAGGGTAGTATCGCAATAACTTACTTCGGCCATATCAGAACAGCCATCGCCAATGGCCCATTCGTTAAGGCCATATAAAAATTCACTTGGCAATACGAACTGGTAAAGTGAATCCACTACCCTGTCGTTCCAAGGTTTGGCATTAATTATTCCACCAACAGAAAATAAACAAACTGAAATAATTACTGTTAATAATTTACGGTTTGTTGTTTTTGTTTTCATACGCAGATAATTTAATTTTTTAGGTCGAATAGCTTGTCCCGCAATTGCGGGAGAACACCCATGTTATTTTCATTTGTGCTTGCAAACAGCAGAATCATAGGTGTTTCATAGAGATTATTGTTTGCTCAGGTAAGTGCTTTATTTGCTACCTAAAGATAATATATAATATAGCGTAAATCAACATTTATTATATTCTATTAAAGTAGAATTAGCATCACTTCAACATTAAATTGGCATTCTTGAAACCAACCCCGTCCGGTTTAATACCAGATTATCCCTGTTTGAAACCAAACCCGACTGGTTTAATATTTCATTGGTTGTATTTGGCATTTCTATTGACAATTTTCTTTAAACTATGTATAACAACATGTAATAATTTTTCGGAATTATCATATTTTCCGTAATATTATCAATCAATTCATTAAATATTTTCTTTAGAAATTTAAACAAACTTTAAGTTACGGTTTTTTTAAATCGTTCACAATCTTTATTTTTATTACTATGACGAAAATGAATGCGTTATCCCCCAAATGAAATGATTTGAATTTTCAAAAAGAAATTGAGTCAGGTAAAAGATTTTTTATTCTGGATGCATCTTATATTTTTATCAACGATATGAATTATCCGAAGTAAAGTTTATACCAAACAGCAAAGTTTAGCAACCCCCATAATTCCCTGCCATTGTCTTTTTTTTGCGCTAGGTGTTCGTTAATTATTTGCTGCACATAATTTGCATTTATAAAAGGGATTTTCTTTAAAGGTTCAACCGAAAGGTAACTTAACATCAAATCTTTAAGTTCATTGCAAAACCAGATGGAATAAGGTATTTCTAAGCCAACCTTCTTTTTGTTCAATATAACATCGGGCAGAAAAGGTTCCATTGCTTTTTTTAAAAACAATTTAGATTTGTTTAACCGTATTTTCGAAGTTCCTGAAATACCTGCCATATAATCGAACAAATCGTAATCGGTAAACGGAACCCTCGCTTCAAGCGAATGGGCCATAGTCATCCGGTCGTTTTTTATCATCAGGTCATCAGGCAAGTGGAATGAACAATCGATATACAGCAACTTGTTCAGCTCATCGCCGCTTTCAATATTATTATAGAAATCGACGAACAAATCGGAAGAAGCCCCAAAGTCCTTTTCAAAACCGTAAGCCGAATTGAACAATTTTTTCTTTTCTTCTTCTGAAAACACTTCCCTCCACATGTAATGGCTGCGGGGAATGTTATAGTTTGTGCCGCGGATAAATTTTTTGGCCTTATAATCGAAACTCAGTTTTTTATATGAAACCGGCAGCAGGCCAACCGTTTTACCGGCAAGCCATTTAACCGGTTTCGGCAATTTTTTGAATTCACGGTTGAATAAATAAGCCTTATGTGTTGCATAGCCGGTAAAAACTTCATCGCCGCCTTCGCCGGAAAGAAGGACTGTAACATATTTCTTTGCCTCTTTGGATAGCATGTATGTTGGTATTGCCGAACCATCGGCATAAGGTTCATCGATAAATGAAATATATTTTTCAATATTTTCTTTTATTGTTTCCGGTGTAATTTTTATAAAATGATGCGTTGTGCCTATTTGCCTGGCAACGATTTCAGCATAGTTGGATTCGTTAAACGAAGGTTCGTCAAAACCGATTGAGAAAGTGTGAAAATCGGAATTGCCCCGCACATGCGCCATTAAAGCAGTTAAAGCGCTGGAATCCATCCCGCCGGAAAGCATTACGCCAACAGGAACATCTGAAATAAGCTGGGATTTTACCGATTTAATCAATAATTCCTTAACATGGTTTACGGTTTCATCAATGTTACGGGGCTTATTATTGCCATAACCTGCTTTCCAGTATTGAGCGTTTGTTATGTTTAACGATTTGCCCGATTTAACCTGCATGATGTGGCCGGGCCGCAATTCTTTGATATTTTCAAAAGCCGTATCTTCGCCGGGTATGTAATCAAAACTGAAATAATTGTGCAGCGCTTTAAAGCAAACCTTTCTTTCAAAACCGGGGATACCCAGCAATGATTTAATTTCAGAAGAGAACCAGACGGCATCGTTGTTAATTGTATAAAACAACGGTTTAATGCCAAACCTGTCGCGCGCCAGGATTAGCTGCTTAGTGCGATTATCCCAAATTGCAATTGCGAACATGCCATTGAGTTCTTTTACAAAATCAATTCCAAGCAACTCATATAAATAAAGAACAACTTCGGTATCTGTTTTAGAAATAAACCGGAACTTATCCTCCAATGAATACCGTAATATAAGTTCCCTGAAATTATATATCTCGCCATTATATGCAATAGTGATTGCGCTCGAAGAATTTTGCATGGGCTGTTTGCCGTTTTCCGACAGGTCAATAATGCTTAAACGAACATGCGACACTGCAAAATTGCCATCGGAATATGAGCCAAAGAAATCGGGCCCCCGGTGGATTTGTTTTTTTATTAATGATTCTGTGAGGCTTACATCGGCTTTCTTTTCAGTATTGCCGTTTACATATCCGAAAATGCCGCACATATCAATCCCGGAGTTTTAAGCTATGAAACAAATAAAAATTTTCATACCAGTTTCCGGGTTCTTTGTTTTCATTTAAATATTTTGCCAGCTTTAAACCTATATCAATGGAATGGTCCATATTGCAGTGCATAAAAAACCCGCCTTTGCCGCTGGTGTAAATATATTTATGGTTTGCTTTTAAATAATCGAGCAGTTTGGAAATAGTTTCCTGCCACCCGATGGTAAATAACGGGTACACTTTTGCAAGGCCGATTACAAAGTTTTTTTCCATTATCATGCCATTCTGCCCCTTTATAAGCTTGGCTTTTATTAAATCGGTATAACATTTTTCATAAACTTCGTTTGGCGACATATTCCATTTTTCATCGCCTTCGGCACAAGGCACTTCGCATACAATACCGGTATAGCTTTTATCGGGCTGCATAAAGTCCGAGAATCTTTTAGGTATGGAAATTCGCCCAAAAATATATTTGATTTCAGGAAAATAGAATGTTTCTCCCGGTAATAAAGGTTCTTCGTTTATGTGGATGTAAACGAGCTTTAGCCCTCTCCATTTTACTTTTTCAACAATTTTAGATGTTTCCGGCCCAGGTTTTAATTTTACAATAAGTTCATCAACCGGGATTGTCGATATTAAGGTTTCGTAGGGAAAAGACAGGTTTTCATTTAAAGCTGTTGATATATTTATCTGATGCTCCTTATCATCACCTGTTAATTGAAAATCCTTGGCAGAGGTAATTATATCGACATTATTTTCTAGGTAATTTTTGTTCAACCCCTTTTGCGAAATCGCCAATACCGCTCTTCATGTAATAATAATGATTGGAGTTGCCTTTTTTGAAATAATGGTTGATAATGTCCTTGATGAAGACCATAGGATTGGTCATCGACATCCGTTTTTTTACTGCAGTAGTGGAAATTGTGTTAGGCTCGCAGCCCCATACTTTCCGGGCATAAGGTTCATAAAATACTTTATATGCCCTTTTGCCGGCATTGTTGATAAGGTATGTTTCGTAATCGGAGTATTTTTTCGCCTTGCTTTTGAATAAATTGCGAAACCTGTATTTTATTAATGACAGTGCGCAAAGAAACGATTCCGACAATCCGAGCGAAAGAAAAAACTGGAACGACTTTATGGGATATAAAATAAAGGAATTGTTCAGTTTTAATTTTCCGCCCCTTGTGTTCCTTATAATCCCGTTAATTGACAATTCCCTGATGAAGTTCAGGGGACGTTCCGGGATTTGATCGTGTATCCGGTGCGAACCCAGGTCGTAATATGAATTGTTTTTGCTTATTGTTTTGCACAACCCGCCCAATATTTCATCCTTCTCAACAATTAATATTTTCCCTGGATTTTTTTTAGATAATTCATAAGCAGTGGCTAAACCACTAACGCCTGCACCAATTACCACGTATTTGTATTCTTTCTTTTCCATCAATACTCAAATAGAATTCTTAAACACAATAAATTAAAAATCAAATTATTGTGTTTAAGAACTTTATACCGCCTGTTAATTTCTCAATGATATAAAAAATAAGCATACTTTGCAAGATATATTTAAACAAATGTGAAAGGTTTCTGTATTTTTTCAAATGTTCTCACTGTATGGCAGAGCTTATCAATACGCATTCCTATACCAGCCCCTGTAATTGGGTTTTGTTATACTCCATATCTTTAACGTTCTAATCAAATCTTTCACTTTTTGTGGATCAAGTTTGCTTTTGTTTATTACCGGAGCATCGCGAAGCGTTAAAAGAAAATTCCTTTTTGGCTGTGTGCTTTTTGAGCGAAGCCGGTAGGCGGAGCGAGTTTACACAGCCAGGTCTTATTTGGTTACTTTTTTTGACGAAAAAAAGCAATAAGAAAAACACATAAATATCAGGCATTGTTAAATAAGTATAGTTAAATCATTATTCCATTTAAACATTAGCAATTTTATTGAATAAATCAACATATATTTTGCTTTTGTATAACATTTAGTTTTCCTTCTTAATCTTGCTAAGAAATGCCTGAAGAGACTATTATAGCCTTCTACTGTATATGTTTCTGCTTTAGTCTGAAACAACTGCTCTTTAGGTACAAATTCATTATAAGCTTTCCAATAGTCGGCACATACTATTCCTTTGGAAAATTCTTTAATTTTATTCCAGAACTTTTTCCCTGTTTCAGTTCCTCGTGTGCCAATTTCACAATTGACGAACCTGTGCCCATTTCTATCAACAGCAATCCATATCCAGCAGTAGTTTTTTTTGAACCAATACATGTATGCATTTCATCCAATTCTACCACTTCAATATCAACAGAATTTCTAAATTCATCTAGTTTTTCTCCAAAGGACTTTATCCAATTAAAAACAGCAACATGGCTCACATTTAAATATCGTCCTATTGATCTAAAACCTAAACCTTCTAAATATAATATCAATGCATTTCTTTTAAGGTTATTAGGCTTTCCTATTTGCTCAACATCTATGCTTGCAATCTTTACATAGATATCTTTGCTTTGATTTAACTATACCATCTTTACGGAAATTTTTACTTTTACATTTTGGGCAGCTATCCATATTCATTTCATTTAGGTTTATAACTGTACAAATATATAAAAACTATACTTAATTAACAATACTTTAAAAAGAATTACATTTGGCAAACCACTGAAACCCGCATGGCGTATGAGCTGGTGTGCTTGTTGCACAACTCGGTTATTGAAGTAAATATAATAATTTTTTAGTATTGTTGATAACTTTTCAAGTTAGTTAATTGATATACAAGATTATGTATTTTAATATTATTTGTTATTTATTATCTTACAGGCAATTAATTCAACCTTTATGCTTGGAAATAAACAATACAACGAAAAGTTATATTTATCCTTTCAACTATCCCAGCGGGTGCCTGAAAACAATTTTTATCGTCGGCTCAAAAGTATTCTTGACCTTAAATTCGTTATCGATCAAACAAAGCACTACTATGGAACTGAGGGCCAGAAGAGCATTGATCCGGTAGTATTTTTTAAGCTTATGTTAGTGGGCTACCTGGAAAACATTAATTCCGACCGCAAGATTATCGAACATGCTTGCATGAGGCTCGATATTCTGTTTTTCTTAGGATATGATATAGATGAAGAGTTGCCATGGCACTCGACTTTGAGCCGCACAAGAAAACTTTATGGCGATGATGTGTTCCTTTCACTCTTCCGTAAAGTACTTTCCATGTGCATTGACAAGGGCATGGTATCCGGCAAACGACAAGCCATTGACAGTGCATACATTAAAGCTAATGCATCCATGGATAGTCTTTTGGAAAAAGACGTAATAGAAAGTTCGCAGGGTTATCTTGACGAACTTAATGAAAACGATGATGATAAAAAACCAACCGTTACCCGGGAAAAGAAGAAACAGGTAGAACAGCACCATGCCTGGAAGAAAAAAGCCTATAAAGACATGCCGGGTAACCGGGTTAAAGAAAGTTCAGATACAGATGAAAACGGCAATCCAACCCGTCCCAGGTATTTGAGCAACCATACCCATTACAGCCCTACCGACCCTGATGCCCGTATATCAACAAAACCAGGTAAGCCCCGGCAGTTAAATTACTCAGGCCAGATCAGTGTTGATACCCAAAGCCATGTTATTTGCGGGGCAATGGCGGACTTTGCCGATAAACGGGACAGCCAGTCTTTACCTGCCATACTAACCCATACCATCGATAACTTAAAACCCCATGACATTAAAATATTAGAAGCATTGGCCGATACAGGTTACAGTAGCGGAGATGCATTACGGTTTTTAGAGTTCCAAAGAATAACCGGGTACATTCCTAATTTTGGAGGATATAAACCCACGCGTGAAGGGTTTGACTATGACCCGGTATCGGATCAATATACCTGTCAGATGGGAATTAAAATTACCTATCGCAAAACATATACCGACAAGAAAGGGAACAGGAAGAAACAATACCGCAGTTCACGTACCCACTGCAACAAATGCCCTATTAAAATAGCTTGCATTGGCAATTGTTTTGAAAAGAAAATTGAACATACTGCCGACCGGTATTTTTACGATCGTATGCACGAACGCATGCAAACCCAAAAGGCAAAAATAATGAGAAAAATACGTCAAAGTACTGTTGAACCGGTTCTTGGGACTTTGATCAATTTTATAAACATGCGGCGGCTGAATACACGTGGGATTGAACTGGCCAATAAACATGTCCTGTTGGCTGCAACGGTTTACAATCTTAAAAAATACATGAAGTATACCCGGGGGAAGGTCAGGACCGCTGTGATGGAAGCTTTTAAAACCACTGAAAACGGGCTATTGCCAATTGTTTTTTTCTATTTTGCCCAATTAAAGGCAATCTTAAACCGGAAACGAAGAAACAGCAAGTTTTGTGTACCCCTTTTAATTTAAATGTCCGTTATTAAAAAATTATTCGACCTGTCTGTAAAATTGAAAGTTGGGCCAACTTTTTTTAAAAATTTTAAAGTTGTAAACAGCTACGGTGTTGGCTGTATTGCATTATTTTATAAATTTAATTATCTCATAAATCGTAAAAATAATTGGTAAAATAGATGAAGGTATAATTGATTTTAATATTGAAAATTTATTTGAACTCTAATTGCCAATTATCAAAAAGATAATAGTCACAATATAAAATCCCAAATACATTATATATAGTAATCTGGTTATTATATGTCCATAATCAGGTAATCCTAAAATTGAAAATATAACTAACTTGAGAATTGTAATAAAAATAAATACAATAATCAATGGCACTACAGAGTATGCAATCACTGCAAACAACATATTTTGATTTGAATATCCTTGAAATAAATTATTAAGGAATAACATAATCCACGAATAAATATAACACGCCAATAATGTTATTATTATTTCCTTTATTATTGAAACGAAGACCAATCCTAAATTAATATCAAATGATGGTAAATAACTTTTATTCATTATATCATTAACGCCCAATATGAATCCTAATATTATAGGTAAAAGATATACATACTCATACTTTGGTTGATTTAAAAGAGTAGTAAAAATTTTTTGAGGCGTTTGCCAATAGATTTTAATAAAGTCAACAAATTTATTTTTACTCATAATGATTGTTTATTCTAGCTTTTGATTGATCTTTTTATTGTATATTTTAATCATATTAATCGTTAATCAATTTACCATTTTTATTTTGTCGGGTAACTTAGGCAGGTTACCCGACAAAATAAATGTAGCTTGTTATGATTTGAAAATGAGAAGGATTTTATGTAAATTTGCTCAAAATGGATTCGATATGAATGCTTATGCGGAAAAAGTTGATATAATTCAATGGATTGCTGGATTAGAGGATAAATCGACATTGCAGCAATTAAAAAAAATTAAGGAACAGTCTGATATTAAAAAACAAGATTGGATTGATTCTATTTCTCTAAAGGAACGTGAGTCAATACTAAGAGGAATTGATGATTCTGCAAATGGAAGAGTTCAACCACATTCGGAAGTTCGAAAGAAATATGAAAAGTGGTTATAAAATTGATTGGTCTGACGAGGCATCAGATAATTTGGACTCAATTATTGAATATCTTCAAGATAGATGGACTGATAGAGAAATTAGTCGTTTTTTTAAAAAGTTAGATAAAAGGTTGGATTTAATATCAAGAAATCCACATGCTTATCCTGTAGTATATTAGATTTAAGGATTAATATTAGACGAAGTGTTTTATCAGAACAAACTACAATTTATTATGAGATAAAACCAGATGTGGTTGTTATTCTTTCACTATTTGATAATCGAAAAGACCCAGATTCAATAAAAATATAAAGCACTTCACCTAACACAGGCTCAAAAAATATAAGGGTATAAGTGGGTTTGTAAGTTTTGTCCTTTTTGTTATATTTGAGTTGGTTTGTTACGTCAGTAGTTTTAAATCCCTTACGTTTTTTAGCCTCAGCCGTTATAGCCCATAATTAGGAAACCATCTTCGAACGATAAATATTAACTAATTATGGCAGAATTTTTAGACACACAAGGAGTATCTTATTACTTGAAAAAGTTGATTAATAATTCAAATGACAAGTTATATCTTATTAGTCCTTATTTACAGCTTAATAATCAACTCAAACTCTCACTTGAGGATAGGCATAAATTCTCAATTGATATTAGATATTATATAGATTAAAAAATTAATAAGTTCTTTTACATATATTTGTAACCCATAGACACAATAACTATGGGATTAAAAGTTGACAAAGTAAGAAGGAATCCCGTTCAATTTCTTAGCCTCACAGGGTTTAATCCAGATGAGTTTGATGAATTGGCATTAGAATTCCGAAATGAATGGGAACAATATTCCAATCATTTCACTTTAGAAGGAAAACCTCGACAACGAATAGCATTACCTAATCAACAAGTGTTTTACCGGGCGTTCAGGACAAATTATTGTTTATATTAGTGTACCTAAAAACGTTTCCTTTACAAGAACTTCAGGCTGCTACTTTTTCGATGAACCAACCTCAAGCCAATTTTTGGGTACATCTTTTAAGCCCAATTCTTGGCAAAACTCTTAAAAGGCTTAAAGAAATACCTGAACGAAACAATCAAAAGCTGGAACAGCTATTGAAAGATTGCCCTGACATATTGCTTGATGGAGTAGAAAGGAGTATTCAACGGCCACTAAATGCTGAGCAGCAACAAGACTGCTACAGTGGTAAAAAAAACTCATAGTGTCAAGAACAACATTCTTTCACTGCCCGATCGCCGAATTTTGTTCCTGAGCCGAACCTACAATGGTAGCGTACACGATAAGAAAATTTGTGACGACCAGCCGCTAACCTTTCCAAAAGGAATAAACTTGTGGCAAGATACTGGCTTTGTAGGTCACTATCCTGAAGGAGTCAATATCCGAATGCCAAGCAAAAAGCCCAAAGGCAAGGAGTTGTCTAAAGAACAAAAACAGAAGAACCGGGAAATATCCAGGTTTAGGGTACTTGTCGAACACGCTATATGCGGAGCTAAGCGTTGCCGAATTATCAAAGAACGTTTACGTTGTCACAAGTTTGAATTCGATGATCTGATAATGGAACTCGCTTGTGGGTTACATAATTTTAGAATAACTATGAAATGTGTCGCATAAATCAATTAATCTATATAATGTCTATTGTTATTATTTATGGTAAAGTAACGGATATTAATCCAGATGATAGTGAATGGTTAAAGTCTATGCCTGGGATTAAATTGATGTTCCATAAAGACCTTCATGCAAAATGCTATTTCAACGAGCAGGAAGCGATTATTACATCAATGAATTTATATATGTTCTCTCAACAAAACAATGTTGAGATGGGGATATATATTTCCAAGGAGAAAGATGAAGAACTTTATAAGCAGATTGCCTCTGAAGTTGACAGAATAAAAAGAGGGAGTGAACATCGTACAATCTCTGTTCAAAAAGTAGAAGCAGTAAAACAAGAGACAAAATCAGCTTCAAGACCTAGCCAAAAACCTACTGGATATTGTATTCGGACTGGAGTTGAAATCCCTTTCAATATTGAAAAACCTTTAAGTAAAGAGGCTTATAAAAAATGGAATGAGTATGCTGACCCTGACTATAAAGAAAAGTATTGCCATTTTTCAGGAGAGCCGTCTAATGGTGAAACAAGTGTGAGTAAGCCGATTTAAAAAAAGAATTGGAAAAAGGCTCAAGAGATACATGGATTTAAATAAAAAAAGGCAGCCGGTAACACGCGCTCATAAGCAATGGCTGGGTTTATACGGTTATTTAGCTTTCAATCCCGCATCAAGTTTTGGTGTATTTTGATAATTCAGTGCTCCGAAACCCGCCACATGCTCATAGCGCAGAACGTTGTGGTGCATTTTAGATGACAGCCTCGGAATTCGTTTTAAAACTTTCGAAATCAAAAAAATTGTGTAAATTTGTATCCGAATGAATACAAAATAAATGTACTTTATTGAGAAAACAGTTGAATTTGATAAATGGCTGATAAAACTAAAAGATTTAAGAGCCAAAGCAAAAATATTGTTCCGAATTCAAAAAGTTGAAAGTGACGAACACTTTGGAGATTGCGAACCCGTTGGTGATGGCATTCGTGAACTAAAAATAAATTACGCTAAAGGTTATAGAGTTTACTTTAAGGAAAAAGATGGAAAAATAATTCTACTTCTTGTTGGAGGGGATAAATCTACACAACAAAAGGACATTGAAAAGGCAAAAGAGATTTGGAGAAAAATAAAAAAATAGAGATATGGAAACATCAAAATTTGACATCGCTGATTATCTTGATAATAAAGAAATGATTGCAGAATATCTCAATACTGTTTTAGAGGAAGGTGATAATTCAGACGTTATTACAGCAATTGGATATATTGCAAAATCAATTGGAATGACAAAAATTGCTCAAGAAACCGGATTAAGTAGACCAAGTTTATACAAAGCTTTATCTGAGGGAGCTAAACCTCAATTCGAGACAATTATGAAAGTATTAAGAGCAATTGGTGGCGAGATAAAAATAAATCCGATGACTGCTTGAAAAAAAACGCACCACAACAGCACCTAAGTTTTATTGCCGGATTGTAGGTTTGCAAAGGGTTGGTGCTATTAATCAATCTTGGTTGTATCGGACAAGGATGCGCTTTGAATATCGGCAAACAAAACTTAGCTGCAAACGTTAGGTACAAGGCGTAAGAAAGACCTTGAGTTCAAATATCTAATGCAACTTTATTCTAAAAAGTTGCACTATGAATGGATACACAAGAATTAGTTATGAAGAAAGAGTAAAAATTGAGTTATTACTAAGTCAAGGTAAAAAGCGGTCAGAAATAGCCCTGACACTTAACCGACCGAGGAGTACAATAAATCGTGAAATAGAGCGTAATAGCGGTTTGATATATCGTTCGGAATTAGCTCAGTTGAATGCTACTCAGGGTAATAAAATAAAACACAAAGGGAGCAAGATACAGAAAGACCCTTTGCTTAAATACAAGATAATACTTCATCTCAAGCAACATTGGTCACCTGAACAGATATCAAAACGATTAAGACAAGTTTATAAACATAATAAGCGATATCACGTGTTACACGAAAGCATCTACACATACATCTACCTATGGGCAAAGAAAGAGCTTCGTAAGGAATTGATAAGCTATTTGCGACAGCAAAAGGGCCAAAGGAGGAAGCCTGAGAGTAGAGGTCTACTTCGAAGCAGGATACCCGACAGGATAGATATATCAGAGCGACCACCTGAGGTAGAGGATCGGTTGATTCCAGGTCATTGGGAAAGCGATTTAATCATTGGGAAAGATGGTAAAAGTGCTATTGGGTCCATAGTAGAACGAACCACACGGACTACGTTATTGGTAAAGTTAAAAGACAGGAGCGCACCTACCGTACGCAGGGCATTTGCAGAGAAAATGCTTACCCTGCCGGAACAGATGCGTTTGAGCACAACGCATGATAATGGGTTTGAGATGGCCCAGCATAAATTGTTTACCAAAGAAACACAAATCAAAGTATTCTTTGCAAGTCCGTATAGTCCTTGGCAACGAGGCACCAATGAAAACACCAATATGCTGATTAGGGATTTCTTTCCAAAAGGAACAGACTTCAATGAAATACCATCAGGAAAGATACAGCAAGTGCAGGATTTGCTTAACAATCGCCCACGAAAAGTATTGAATTGGCAAACACCAAAAGAGGTTTTTGAAAACTATATTTTGAAAAACTGTAGATGATGATGGTTATGTGCTGTTGAAATGTTAATAACTCTACCTTTAAAATATTATAATACATAGAGTTATTAATATTTCAATGGCATGTTGCCCGAAGAAAAAAAGTAATTATCTTTAAATTGAAAAATATAAACTGAATAGTTGCATTAGAAACTTGAATGTAAGGACTACTGAGTTCTATTTTTACACTTGATTTGCATGTTGACACCTTGATTCTATTATGACACGATTGTAGACTTTTTAAATTGTTTTGTTCTTTACTGGTTTTTCATAGATACGTCCGTTATGTGCGATGAAATTGATTCGGGCTTTACAAACCACCTTCTTTGAAGGTGGTCATGTTTTAATAGCTTTGCATAAAAAGCAAACCTATGAGTAAATATAAGAAATCATCACATGTTGTCTACTACCATGTTTATCATATAGTTTGGACACCAAAGTATCGGTATAAAATGATGGAAGGAAAGTTAAAGGAGTTTATCGAAGACAACATAAGGATGCTATATGAGTGGAAAAGAGCCGAAATATTAGAGTTAAACGTGCAACCAGATCATGTTCATATTGTAATTTTTCTCGAACCAAAAATGTCTGTATCTGAGTTTATGGGCATCATAAAGGGAAAACTTGCGATAAAAATATTTAAAAGTTTTTCAGGATTAAAAAAGAAACCATATTTGGGTAACCATTTTTGGTCAAGGGGATATTGTTCAAGTACAATAGGATTGGACGAAGAGCAGGTAAGAAAATATGTAAAATATCAGGAGGAGCAAGAAAGGAGAGAAGAAGCGCAACAGCTCAGTTTCGAGCTTTAGCGCCCTATGGGCGCATATTAAATCCACCTTCTCAGAAGGTGGATTCTTTACTTGAAGTATAATATAATTATCGATACTCATATAATTAGCGAAACCAAATTTGCTACATTAAGAGGCAAACAACCAATATTTGTTAATGCTCTTGAAAAAGGATTTCATGCATGATAAGTGAACAAGATAGGGATTCTCTGCTTAGTTATGGATTAAGCCAAGCAACTGATACAATAGAATTGGCGAGGTTCTTAATTTATTCCAATAAATTGACTGTTGCCGTAAATAGGATTTATTATGGAATGTACTATTTATTCATTGACTGCTCTTGCATTAAAACATAAATTTGAAACTTCGAAACATAATCAATTAATAGGTTGGTTCAATAAGGAATTTGTAGCAACTAAATTGGTTGATACAAAATATGGAAAAATGATTCGTAATGCTTTTCAAAATAGGAGAAAAGGTGATTATGATGCTTTTGTTATTTTTACAACTGACGAAGTCGAAAGTATGTTGTTTGATATGATTGAATTTATAAACGAAATAAAAAGATTAGTAAAATAGCCAGCCACTAACAGCGGCTATATTCCATGCTGGTTTTAGAGGTTTGCGATTGTCTGTGCTTTCTGTCATCTTTATCATCGGGGCATAGAGACGCAAGTATAAGTCCCGCACGGCATATAGTGTGATAATTATTAAGTTAATTAACTAATAATTTTATATATTTGCCCTATGGCACGCATAGGACAAGAAATAAAGGCAAACATGGAGGATAAACAGGAGCTCCTTACCATGAGCCGGTACATAAGCTTGAGAAGCGTTATGTTGAAAGAGCTAAAATTATCTTATTTTCCTTGGAAGGGAAATCACTTGATCAGATCATTGCATTGACTGGAAAAAGCAGACCTGTTGTTAACAAATGGCGAAATCGTTTTAGGAAAAGTGGACTTGATGGATTAAAGGATGCCCATCGTTCTGGAAAACCAAAGACTATTACTCCTGAGCAAAAAACAATGGTCATTAAAAAAGCCTGTTCAAAACCACAAGGGGGGGTATACAAATTGGTCTCAAGAAAGAATAGCGCAGGAAATAGGCATAAGTCAGTCTAAAGTATTTCAAATACTAAAAAAAGCTGATTTAAAGCCACATAAAATAGATTATTGGTGTGGCAAACCTCGCGACCCAGAATTAGAGCAAAAAATGATAAATATTGTCGGGCTCTATATGAGTCCTCCAGAAAATGCAATTGTTTTATGTGTGGATGAAAAGACCCAAATACAAGCGCTTAACAGGACCCAACCAGAACTGCCATTATGTTCAGGAAACCCAAGACGCCAAACAGCAACATATAAACGAAATGGCACAGTATCATTAATCGCTGCTTTAGCCGTACACACTGGCGAAGTAACAGCCAAAACTATTAAGTCGAACAATGCGGAAAATTTTTTAACATTCCTGAAAGGGCTGGATCGAAAATATAGAAAGAAAAAGCTGCACGTAATAGCAGACAATTTATCCATACATAAGCACAAAGATGTAAAAGAGTGGTTGCAAGGAAAGAAAAAGAAGATATACTTGCATTTCACGCCAACGTATTCTTCGTGGCTAAATCAGGTAGAAATATGGTTCAATATTTTAACCAAAGATGTTGTAAAAGGCGGCATTTGGCAATCGTCTGAACAACTTGCAGGGCAACTAATGGAATATGTTAAAACTTATAACACAACAAGGGCAAAACCTTTTAAGTGGACATACACGGGCGAACCTTTGACAATTAGTTAACTTATTAAATAATTATCGCAATAGACAGCGGGTTTATACAGTTATGAGGGCTTCTTACGGAAGCCATTACAGAAAAATGGTTCCAGAAATACTTAATATCCTTGAATTTAGATCAAATAATTAAGTACACCAACCTGTAATCAAAGCGTTAGAAATCATAAAAAAATATTGTAAACTACCACCCTCAAAGAGGGTGGTAGTTTACTTGGATATGGAACAAAGAATTCCAATTGAAAATTACGAACTTAGAAAAGCGGGTTGATTTTCAAACCAAGAGTACTTGTAATAAGCATATAATTAGATATTTAAGAGGCTACTTTGCAGTACATGACACGGATACTTGTACTACCGTTATTAATAAAAATAATTATCAGTTATTAGAATATTATTATCAAAATTTGTAATTTTACTTCATAAGATAAAGTACGAGGAGTCGATATGCTAATTTTACTTTTTTATTTTCTAAAATGGTAGATTCAAAAATTTTATTTTTTTATATTTTTGATTTAAAATATTATTTACATTTAAAACAACTTATTATGAGAAATTTAATGATATTTAAGATTATGGCTGTTATTATATTGGCAGTACAATTTCAATTATATACAAAGGCTCAGGATAAAAGCGATTTAAGTTATAAAGCTGAAGCCTATAAAGCATATCTTGCAAATGATGTAAATCTCTGGAAAGGAATATATGATGATGTTTTAAAGAATTATAAACAAAATTCCAATAATGTCCAATTATTAAAAAGACTCGTTGAAACATGTTCTGGAATGGCTGTCGCATGTATCGGCAGCAATAATAAAACTGTATTTAATAAATATGCATCTTCATTTGATGATTATTCAAATAATTTGATCAATGCAGCAAAAAATGATGCTCAGCCTTTAGCTCTTAGGTCATCGATTATCAGTATTAAAATGGGATTGGATCCAACCCTTGCTGGTACCTTAGGAAAAGAGAATGCTACGATTCTTGAAAAAGCATTGAAAATTAACCCTAATGAACCTCTTGCCTTAGCCCAAATGGGAGATACGAAGTTTCATTCCCCTGCTGCTTTTGGTGGCAATACTGAAGAAGCGATAATATTTTATAATAAGGCAATTAATTCATTTGAAGCAAAAGGAGATACCATCAAAAATTGGCATTATCTTAATACACTTGCTTGGCTTGGAATTGCTTATCAAACTAATAAAAATTCGAAACTAGCAACCCAAACATTCGAAAAAGCATTACATGTTGAACCTGGATTTAATTGGGTAAGATTTGTTTTGATGCCATCAATAAAATAAAAAAAAATAACATTTGTCTTTATTCAATAAATGGAAACTATTCATTAATTGTCTAAGACATTTTTTACGTCTTTTAATTCCTATCACATAGATATCCATATATTTTAAAGGATACAAGAGGCAATTTTAATTATTATTTCTGTTGTAGTATTCGTACAAATAATATAAATGCTGCTGACAATAACAATTATTTTTTCTCGACAATTGATAATTATTGGGTTTATCAAATATTTGAAATAGTTACTAAATTCCAATGAAAACTACTTGATTGCAGCAAGAGTGTTAATATTTCAAAAAATACCGTCGTTAATTTGTTAATAAAACGGCTATTATTATTTGAACATCACACTTCTTTCATTCAAATTTTCTTTATATCGAATATTTAAAATATTTATTTTCAGCAACATATTATTTAAATTTAATTTAAATAATATGTTGCTTTGCCTAATTTAACTGCACTTTTATGTTAATATTAAGTTTATTTTAAATCATTCTTAATATAATAAATTTATTTTAGATTTTATTATTAAAATTAAAATTAAAATTTATTTTTGCCGCAGGATTTATTTTATTAAGGTTTCTATCTTACTTAGTAAAACAACTGAGAAAGTTGATTTTTAGTGTCTGAAAGTTTTTTTTAATTTAATAAGAAACAAGTTTGTTTTATTATTTAATTAAAAGGATGTGATGTGGAAATGTTGGGATCGACTGGAAAAATCTAGTAAGGGAACGACAACCATAAAATCAATTTCAATAGATTTATAATTTAATCTTCAGTTTTAGGGGGAAAATCTTGAAGATTTAAAAAGTTGATTTTAGTCATAAGCAAATTTGCTAAGTGACGAGTTATTGGTTTGTCATAACTCAAATAATCAAATCCATGGTTTCTAATTTACAGCAATCTTCAGAAGAAGTTCTTTCTATAAAGAATAAGCCTTTACGATTAATTGAATCGAACTGGTTTATATTTTACACCTTTCCAAGAGCAGAAAAGGTTATTTATAAGGAACTTGTGAAAAGAAATTATAATGTATTTCTTCCAGTGAAAAAAACTTTACGGGTCTGGAAAAATCGACAAAAGAAATGGATTGAGCAGGTACTTTTCCCGGGCTATATTTTTGTTAATACGCAACAATGCGAGTTGTACAATATTTCAAAAATACCCAAAGTGGTTAATTATTTACACTGTGCCGGAAAACCTTCTGTTATTCCATTAAAAGAAATTGAAGGTATTAAAAAGATGCTATCCCTAAATCAAGAAGTTAAAGTTGAAACGAGTTATTATGAAGGAGAAAGGGTCTTAATTGTATATGGGCCATTGGCCGGACATGAAGGAATACTGATAAAACAAAAGGGGAAAACCCGTTTTGGCATTAAACTTAAAGAAATTAATCATATTGTGCTAATTGATATTTGTACTGAATTTTTAGAGAAACTGTCTTAATACAATTTTCTACGATTTTTGATAAAGCCTGATGATATTTTTTGCACGATTTTCAACTTAGATTTGAGAATATAATTTGCTGTCCTATTTAAAAATAAAAGAAATATTCGTTTTATCTTTTAATGCAATATTTAATGTTTCATGTGAAATTTCAATAATAATTATTTTGTTATTCACTTTAATATGTGCGACTATCTATTTGTTATAACGTAGTTGGAACACAAATTAATAAAATCTTTAGTAGCTAGAATATTATAAATAATCAATGCAAAGCATGGATCTTGTTAAGATACTTAAGGAAAGAAGCAAGTTGACAAGTATCGGGTTGACTTTTATTGAAAGCAGTGACCTGGAAGAATTTCTTTCCTATAAAGAATTGCACAGAATCAGCTTTACAAGTACTCTCATATTTGCAAAGTAGAGGAATACAACCCAAAGATGAATTGGTATTCCAACTTGATAATAATAAAGATTTTATTATTATTTTCTGGGCTTGCTTACTGGGTGGTATTATTCCTGTTCCGCTGACTATGGGTAGAAATGATGATCATCGCCAAAAGCTTTTTAATGTATGGAAAGTTTTAACTCACCCCTATATAATCATTTCACCTGAAAATCTCAGTAAATTAGAGAAATATGCGGAATTACATGACTATAGGGAAACCATCAACAGCATTAAACTAAATACTATCGATGTCGTCAATATATATAGCATTAGAAAACAAGGTATTATAAATATTCCTAACGAAGATGATATTGCTTATGTTCAATTTTCATCTGGTTCTACGGGGGATCCAAAGGGGATCAAATTAACCCATAAAAATCTTATTACAAATGCCAAAGCAATCCTGAAAGGTTTGCAATCACCAGAATCCGGAGATATCTTTTTTACCTGGATGCCTTTAACTCATGATATGGGCTTAATAGGTTTTCATATTACACCTGTTGTGGCAGGTTGGCAACATTTTATTATGCCAACCGATTTGTTTATAAGAAGGCCTTCCCTGTGGCTTCAAAAGATTAGCCAGCATAAAATTACTTTTACTGCTTCACCCAATTTCGGATACCAATATGTTATTAATCGTTTCGATGATAAATCTATAAAGGACTTAGACCTGTCATGTTTAAGACTATTGGCCAATGGTGCTGAGCCCATTTCCGCTTCGCTTTGTAAACAATTCACAAATAAATTTGCTTCATATGGTTTACATAAGAACGTCATTTTCCCGGTTTATGGTTTAGCTGAAGCCAGCCTTGCAGTTACTTTTACTGAGCCCCGCAATGAAGTCCAAACATTAAATATTGACAGGAAAAAGTTAAATTGTGGTGATAAAATTATTGAGGTAAAAAACAATGAAGGTCCGTCATTTGTGAATGTTGGCAAAATGCTCGAAAACTGTAATGTGCGGATAACTGATATGTCAAACAGACTAATTGATGATGATGTTATCGGGCGAGTTCATATAAAAGGCGAAAACGTAACATCGGGATATTATAATAATCCTGATGCAACTAAAAAAATAATATCAAGTGATGGCTGGCTAGATAATTGGTGATTTAGGTTTTATGCATAACGAATGCCTTTATATTACAGGAAGAGCAAAAGACATTCTTTTTGTCAATGGGCAGAATTACTATCCACATGATATTGAAAGAAGCATAGAAGTAATTGATGATGTTGAGCCGGGAAAAGTTGTGGTTAGTGGTTGCACTGATGAAAAGTCAGGGCAGGAAGAAATATTGGTATTTGTTTTGTACAAAGGAAAAAGTGAAAAATTTTGCGAACTTGCACATAAATTAAGGAAACAAATTAATAATGTATTTGGGTTTGAGCCTGGTAAAGTAATTCCAGTCAGGGAAATACCTAAAACCACTAGTGGTAAAATACAGCGATTTAAACTGGTTGAAGATTATAAAAACGGAGTGTTTGATGACATCATTAGGAATTTGGATGAATTATTATTAGGAACGAAAATTCAGAATGAAATAGTTGATCCTGTAAATAACACAGAAAAAAAACTTCGCGAAATTTGGGCAAAAATACTCAGTCATAAAAGCTTCGGCACTACAGATAATTTTTTTGAAATTGGGGGAAATTCACTTAAAGCAGCAGAGATTATTTCTATGATTCATAAAGAATTTGATGTTGAATTAAATTATAATATATTTTTCGAAAAACAGACCATCTTACAATTGGCAAAGGAGATTGAGCACAATGAAATAACTCAGTATCGAAAAATTACTAAAATTAAAGAAAAAGATACGTATCTATTATCCTCTGCCCAAAAACGGTTATATTATATATGGGAAGTAGATAAATTATCCATTGCATATAATATTCCCATTGCTTTTCAAATTAAAGGTAGACTGAATATTAAACAAATTGAAAAAGCTATAAACATAATTATTGAGAGGCACGAAGTTCTTAGAACTTCCTTTATGATAGACAATGGAGAACCTAAGCAAATAATTAATGATGCCATTAATTATCCTTTAAACCTAAGCAAAATTGACACACACAATTACAAAGCGGAACTCAAAAAAAAGGTTCAACCTTTTAACTTAAATTGTTCGCCTCTTTTTAGGGTTGAATTAATGGAGTTATCACAAGATGATCATATTTTATTTCTTGATTTTCACCACATTATTTCAGATGGGGTTTCAATAAGCTTGTTTCTCGATGAATTGTTTAAAATATACCATAGAGAGTCGTTACCGGAGATCGAAATAGAATATAAGGACTACGTATATTGGGAAAAAGAAAATGTAGTATCTTTCAAAATAAAAGAGCAGGAACAATACTGGATAAGCCAGTTTGAAGAAGATGTTCCTGTGTTGGGTTTTCCGACTGATTATGCCAGGCCATCAATTATTGATTATCATGGCGAAAAATTAGAATTTGCAATAAATGAGAAACTAGCATCTAAATTAAAAGAATTAGCAAAGCAGGAAAATACATCTTTATTTGTATTGCTTTTAACTGTTTATAATATTCTTATATCAAAACACACAAGCCAGGAAGATATTGTTGTTGGAATTCCGATTTCTGGAAGAAATCATTTACAACTTCAACCCATGTTCGGGATGTTTGTGAATAATTTGGCAATACGAAGTTTCCCAAAAGGGGATATAACCTTTCAGGAGTTTTTATCTGAAACTAAGGAGAATATATTGAAAGGCTTTAATAATCAGGATTATCCTTTCGGGGAATTAGTTGAGCAAATAGGTTCAAAACGGGATATTAGCAGAAATCCTTTGTTCGATACCATGTTTATTTATCAGAACATGGATTTGCCTCAATTAAAAGATGGTAAGCTTTCTGTTGAACGCTGTTTCTTTTATATCCCGGTTTTTCTAAATATGACATTTCTATTGAAATATTCGAACAAGCTGATTATTTTAGTTACTATATCGAATATTCAACTTCATTATTTACAATAGATACGATTAAAAGATTTGCAAGCCATTTTGATAACCTGTGGCATCAAATTATTTCCAATTCAAAAATAAAAATATGTGATTTATCGGTGCTTAATCGGGATGATTATGAGCAACTTGTAATTAAATCTAATCATACAAAATCCGATTACCCAAAAGAGAAAGTTATTCACCAGTTAATTGAGGAACAAGCTATCTGCAGACCAAATAACATTGCGGTTATGAATGGTGGCTGGAAGCATGAGTATGATGTAACATATAAAGAATTGAATGATAAAGCAAATCAGCTTGCCAATTTCTTAAGAAAGAAAGGCGTATTACCAAATATGGCAGTTGCAATTATTTTAGATAGAAGTCCTGAACTGGTAATTTCAATTTTAGGTATATTGAAAGCAGGAGGATGCTATTTACCCATCGATACAGAATTGCCAACTGAAAGAATCAAATTTATATTGGAGGATAGTCAATGTAGATTTATAATTTCAGATTTAAGTCATGATCCGATAAAAACAAATTCACAAATTGAAGTAATTGACATTAACAATCTAAAAGATTTCTCTAAAGAACCAACTACAATTGATAATATCAACACGCCCAAAAATCTTGCTTATATTATCTATACTTCAGGAACAACAGGAAATCCAAAGGGAGTAATGATAGAACATCAATCGCTGGTTAATTATATTAATTGGGCTAATAAAACCTATGTTAGAGGTGAAAAAGCTTCATTTCCATTATACACTTCCATTTCATTTGATTTAACAATTACCTCCATTTTTTTACCTTTAATAAGTGGGAATACAATTGTCATATATCCAGATAACGACAAATGTTTGCCATTAGAACAAGTTCTGGAGGATAATCAAATAAATATTTTAAAGGCAACGCCTTCGCATCTTAAGATGTTAAAGGAATCTCGTGTATTTAAATCTGATGGATATAAAAGTAAAATTAAAAGTTTTATTATTGGAGGTGAGGCATTAACCACTCAACTTGCCAAAGACATTTATAATATTTTTGAAGGAAATGTTGAAATATATAATGAATATGGGCCAACAGAAGCTACTGTTGGTTGCATGATTTATACCTATAATGAGGCAAAGGACCAAGGATATTCTGTTCCTATCGGAGTTCCAATTGACAATGTACACATATATATACTGGACAAATATTTTAAGCCTGTACCAATTGGCGTTATTGGTGAAATATATATATCAGGCGATTGCTTGTCCCGTGGGTATTTATTTAATGCCAAATTAAGCGGAGAAAAATTTATTGATAATCCATTTTACACCGGGCAAAAAATGTATAAAACAGGTGACTTGGCTAAAAAGTTACCTGATAATAATATTGAATTTATTGGCAGGACAGATCACCAGGTTAAAATAAAAGGATATCGTATTGAATTGAGTGATATTGAAAATCATTTAATGAAACATGATCAGATTACACATGCACTGGTTGTTGATAAGCAGGATAACAAGGGAGAAAAATACCTATGTGCCTATTTTGTAACAATTAAAAAATCTGAAAGGCTTGAAGTATCAGGATTAAGGAATTACCTGTCAAGTCGGATACCTTTTTACATGATTCCTTCCTGTTTTATTCAATTAGATAAAATGCCATTAACCAAAAATGGGAAGATAAATTATAAGGCACTTCCTGAACCCGACATGGAATTGGAAAGATTAATTATTGTTGATCCGAGGAATGAAATTGAAACATTATTTGTTAAAATTTGGCAAGATATTTTAAATGTTAGTAGTATCGGCATTAATGATAATTTCTTTGAGTTAGGAGGTGATTCCATAAAAGCAGTACAAATATCTTCACGTCTTTTTGATAAAGGAATATCTATAAATGTTAAGGATATTTTAACTCATCAAACTATAGAACAAATTAGTGTATACGCGAAATTTGCAAGTGAGAAAAGCCGGTATAATCAAGGATTAATAAAAGGCGAGAAAGGATTAACAGCAATTGAAGCTTGGTTTTTTAAGCAGGATTTTCACAATATGAACTATTACAATCAGTCAGTTTTATTGGTGTTTAAACAAAAAATTAATATTGCACAATTAGAAAAAGCTTTCAATAAGTTAATCGAACATCACGATGGATTGAGATTAAATTATAAGCCTGTGAATCACACTTTGTTTTATAACAATGAAATTTTAAACCATAAATTTATCATTGAAGTCTTCGATATTTCAACGAATGGAAAAGATAAAAATACATCACTGATAGAAATCGGATCAAATTTAAAAAGCAGTATTGATATTACCAATGGTTTGCCCATTAAAGCCTTAATAATAAAAGATAATCAGTCGTCAAAATTGTTGATATCAGCGCATCATCTTGTAATAGATGGCATATCCTGGAGAATTTACCTGGAAGATTTGCATAATATATATAACTCCTTATTAAAGGACGAAGAAATAAGATTACCATCCAAAACAGCATCTTTAACAGATTGGTACAATAAAATAATTGAATTTGCAGCTTCCGAAGCACTTCAAAAAGAAATCTCCTATTGGCAGGAAATAGAGGATACCGATTTCGAAATTCCTAAAGATATTCAAAAAGATTCGATAAAAGTCGAAAATACAAATCGAATACAAGGGAGTTTGAGTACAGAACAAACAGAATTTTTATTAAAAGATTCCCGCAAAATTTATCATACAGATGTATTGACATTATTAGTGATAGCATTGGTAAAAACAATCCAGGAATGGACAAATAAACAAGAAATTGTCATAGAACTGGAAAATCATGGGCGGCACTTTGAAAATATTGATGTTTCAAAAACTATTGGGTGGTTTACGGCTATGTTTCCGGTTAAAATAATTCATAAAGAGAAAGAATTAAAAGAACAAATAAAATCTATAAAAGAACAAATAAAGAAAATCCCTAATAATGGCGTTGGCTATGGTATTTTGAAATATATTACAAAATCGGTTAAAGCCCAAAAAGATACCAGTGAGATAAGATTCAATTATTTAGGACAATTCGATAATGAGATTAATAACGAATTATTCAACTTTTCAGATGTTAATACCGGGAGTGAAACAGATCCCGGAAATTTTTTGACCACACAAATAGAAATCAATTGTATGATTAGCCAGGGACAACTTAATATGGAAATCAATTATAATGATAAATCATATAAAAGAGAAACCATAGAACGGTTTAACAAAGCTTTTTTCGTTCATTTGAATAATATCCTCAATCATATAAAAAGTGAAGAAGATGTTCATTTTACACCTTCTGATTTTGATGCTGTGGAGCTGGATGAAGAAGATCTGAACGTTTTATTCGGGTAAAAAAGATAAAGGCAAATGTCTAAAAATTCAGGAGTCATAATTTTTTTTCTTCTTAGCTTAATTAGTTGCCAGAAGTCAACTGACTACCGGGATGGCGATATTATATTCCAGGTTTCACAAACAGCCCAGAGCCAAGCTATCCAGTTAGCCACGAACTCCAAATTTTCACATTGCGGCATTATTCATAAAAAGGGTAACCATTATATAGTGTTTGAAGCTGTTCAGCCGGTAAAATATACCCCGCTGAAAGAATGGATCAAAAAGGGGCAAAATGAATATTATGTGATAAAAAGGTTGAAAAACAGGAAGATATCGGAGAAGGAATTAAGCCAAATTAATATGCTGGAAGAGCAATTTAAAAATAAAGATTATGATTTGAATTTTGAGTGGAGTGATGAAAAACTATACTGTTCAGAGCTAGTGTGGAAAATATATAAAAGAGCTTTAGGAATTGAATTAGGAAAACCAAAGCCTTTGAAAGAATTTAACATCAATCATCCAAAAGTAAAGGAATTTCTTAAAAAAAGATATGGAGATAATGTGCCGATGGATGAATTAATTATTTCGCCAGCAGCCATATTTAATGCAGATAACCTGTTTACTGTAAAAAATGAATCCAAATAGATTCTTTTATATATCAACCTAGCTTAATCTCATTGTTGTAGTAAAAAACAAAAATGTAAAATGAAATATTTTTTTATAAGAAATTTAATTAATAATATCAGATATAATATTATTAAAGCAGTTATATTGGCCATTGGATATTCTTGTTGCTTAATAGCTTATGTTTACATTCAGGACGAAAAAGGTCATGATAATACCTATAAAGATTACAATTCTATATATAGATTAACAGCAGACTTTTATGGAAATAATGCTTTGCTGGATACAAGAGAAGCAGTACCTTATAAATTGGACGAGTCTTTTAAGTCTCTTTCACAAATATTAGGAAGTTGTCAGATATTAAAAGCGGGTAATCCTGTAATTAGATATAAAAAGGAGGAGTATAGGATGCCAGCCATCTATGCTGACACCAATTTTTTTAAAATGTTTAATGTTCAATTTATTGCTGGCGATGTTCATTCCTTTTATTGGAGTGTTGTTATATCAGAATCTTTTGCAAAAAAAATATTTGGTAATGTTCAAATTACCGACTCAATTCTTGCACAGGATGGGTTAAAGCATTTTGGTCCGGCTTCACATCCTATGGCAGGAGATTACCATATTGTAGGTGTTTATAAGGACTTCCCATCGAATTCTCATTTTAAAGAATATAATGCTATTTTTTCAACCGATATTTTAAACTATTTTGGACTTACGCCAATTCATTTTCTAAGTGAAACATATGTTAAAGTTGCCAATAACACTGATAAAAAACAACTCGAAAAAGAAATAAATCATTTGTTGGATATACACTCTGGAAGACAGCTTGAACAAATTAATTGCCATGCAATAATTAAATTACAACGCTTGTCGGATATATATTTAAAATCAAGCAATTTTTATATTTATTCATATGATAAAACAAGATACGGTAATATATTTTTAGTTGATCTACTAAAGTTTATTTTAATCGTAATACTGATTTTAACATGTGCAAATTATATAGTTTTTAATTTATTTGAGTATACCAGCAGACATAAGCAAATAGCTTTGCTAAAACTTAATGGAGCATCTAAGCTGGACATAGTTTTACAGCTCACAAAAGAAAATATTGTTATTAACTTAATAAGCATATTCTTATCTTTTATCTGTGTATATTTTGCAATAAAATATCTGGGATATTATCTGGATAAAAATTTAGAAAGCGGCATTCTGTTTTCTGCCAAACAGGTTATTGCTTTTATATTTCTTTTTTTATTAAATATTTTGATTGCTTTTACATTTCAAATCATATTCCTTTCCATTTTTGGTAAACAATCATCAATAATAGACAGAATAACAGACATAAAAGCAATGAAAACCTTTCAGAATGCTTTATTAGCATTGCAATTGGGTAGTAGTACCATAATGTTACTCGTAGGTGTTCTATTATTTAAACAAATGAATTTTATAACAAAAGCAGATTTAGGCCAAGATATTCACAACAAAATAATAGTCGAATCTCCATATTCTACTGATGAAAAAAGTTGGGATGTGCTTGTTAGCAAGCAGAGGCCATTCATTCAGGAAATTAAAAATCAAACTCAGTATGTTAAAGATGCTGCACAATTATTTTGGTATCCGGGGCTCCATTTTGGTCAAAAAGTGTCAGTCAAAAACAAAAATAACGAAGGCTTATGGATTTCCGTTGGCTATGCCGATGAGAATTATTTAAATGTATTTCATATTCCTTTGGTGGCAGGCAGAAATTTTAATGCATCAGAAATTGTTAATAAAAAAGGGGTCATAATAAGTGAGCAGACCTGTAAGCTATTAAAGTATAAATCGCCAAAAGACGCAATTGGAGAAAATTTTTCTTATTTAAATTTTGAAAGTGGTACATATATAAATGAAATCATAATAGGTGTTGTTAAAGATTTCCATCAGTATTCGCTATCAAAGAATATTGAACCAATGGCCTTTATGCCAATGATAACTTATAAAGTTTCTGCCTACTACGCTATAGAATTAAAAAAAGGGATTGACCAACAAACAGCCATAAAAGTTATCCATGAAAAATATAAAGCTTTTTTTTATAATAACCCGTTTGATTATTTCTATCTCGATGATCGGTTTTATCAAATGAGTTATAAAAGCTATTCAGAATTTCAGGTATTATATTACATTCTTTCAATAGCGGCTTTATTAGTTACTTTATTTGGCGTTTTTGGAATGATGGGATATAATTTTAAGAAAAAAAGTAAAGATTATTCAGTAAAAGTAGTACTTGGAGCAAATTTTAAGGATTTATTTTTAGACTATGTAAAGAAAAATGCCTTAGGATTTTTTATAATTGTTTGTGTCGGAAACATTATCGGTTATCTGCTTTTCAAAAATTGGCTTAATTCATTTGCTTACCGGGTCAACATTACTTTGGACACTTATCTTTATCCTGCCATATTAATAGTCATTCTTGTAGGTGCCATGTTTACATATTTTTTAACTAAAATATTAAACAGTAAAGACATTACGTTAAACCTTAAATCGGAATAAAAAAGCTTTATATCCAATTTGTCTCTAAGAAACTTTAATAAAATATTTGTATCACCATCAGCCATTCTTATTAAATGAATTCGAATAATATTGTAGATATCATTTCATTATCCCCAATACAGGAAAGCATATTGTTTCAATATATTCATAATGCAGATAATGATATTTTTCATGAACAGTTTTATTTTGAGATTCAAGGATCTGTGAATGAAATATTATTTAAAAAAGCATGTGAATTTGTTGCAAACAGCAATGAAATGCTTAGAACAATTTTCAGGTGGGAAAAACTCATAAAACCAGTTCAGGCGATATTAAAACATAGCGATTTAGATTATAAATATATAGATCACGGTCAATTTGATGAAGAAAAAATAAATTCTCTATTTAATGCAATATTGAAAGACGATAGTGAATCCAAATTTCAAATTGATAAAAACAGTTCCCTTTAGAATTTATTTATTAAAATTTAGCAAAAACAAATATAAATGCCTTATTTCTCATCATCATATAATATTAGACGGCTGGAGTAATAGTCTGATAATTAATGAAATTATTTCAGCATATGAATCATTGGTAGCAGGCGAAAATCTGGTCAGTAAATATGAAAAGTTGAGTTACAAAGAATATTTAAAAAAGATATATGCCCAAGATGATCAGCAAATCAGAGAATTCTGGAAAAATTATTTTACAGGAATAAATAAAACTTTCTATCAAAAACCAAATTCAAATTCAAATAATAAAAAACAATCTTTTAAAAATCATGAGTTGCCTCTTACTAATGATTTGACCAAATCAATATCAGAGTATTCCAAATATATGATGAAACCCATTAGCTCAATATTTTATCTGGCGTGGTTTATTTTGTTTTATAAAATCGAAAACTCAGATGATATTATATTTCATACAACTTTCTCAGGAAGACATTTAAAACTGAAAGGAATAGAAAAAGCGATCGGGCCATATATCAATACTCTGCCTCTCAGGATGAAGATCGGCAACAAGAGTATTTCTCTTCTTTTAGAAGAAATAAATAATATGTTGCTAAGCATTGAGGACTTTCAGCTTTCTCCCGTCAATATAGTATCGGAATATATTCCTGGCAATTATAATTACTACAATACCTTAATGGTAATTGAAAACTATCCACGCTATATTAATGAGGCAGAAGCTAATCGATCGATTTCCTTAAATTCAATTAAATATAGCGAAAGAACTTCATTTGACATTACGCATATTATTTCTATTGAAGAACAATGGAAAAGCAAGTATTGCTTCAACTCCGATATTTTTAATAAAAAAGATATTGAATATGTTCATGAAGCCTGGGTGCAAATTTTAGAAAAGATAGTAACAGGGACTGATGATGAATTAAACGATTTTATTCTTTTTGATAATTTAAATAAGCCGGTTTTAAAATTAAATAATTTATCAGATCAATTGGCGAATGAGATAAATAAAAAGAAAGGGATTTTGCTTGGTCAATTAAAGAACCCGGTTCAAAATTCGGGAATAGGTGAAATATATATTGTAGATCAACATATATGCAACGAAACTTCATATGATGAATTGAAGATTATATTAAATAATTTGTCGCCAACGGATTTAATTGGCAGGCTCAATGCCAGAGGCAAAATAGAAAAACTAAATAAGATTTCATACGCTGAAAGAAAATTTGATTCGGGTGATATCGAATCAAATAATAAGACGGTTCAAGAGAAATTAAACTGTATCTGGGATGAAGTACTAGGTTTTGTCCCTGATCCGAAAGATAACTTTTTTGAAATTGGAGGCGATTCAATCAAGCTTGTTCGACTTTACAAATTAATTAATCATCATTTTCCTAAGCAAATAAAGATTAATGATTTCTTTGAAAACCCAACCATTGAAAAATTAATCTTACTTATAGAAGATAATACTGCAAAAAAGCAGGAAATTAATTTTATCGATTTTTAAAATTATAATTATTGTAGGATAAAGTTTATGGCCGATGGTTCATTTGTAGTCGTTTGGCTTGATAATTTCATCAACAAAAAAATTAATCAATAGATTTTCTTTAAATGAATAGGGATATTGCAATCATAGGAATGGCAGGTCAGTTCCCGGGAGCTAAAAATATTGAAGAATTAAATAAAGTTCTGAGAGAGGGAATAGATTGTATTACTCCCATTCAAAAAGATAGAATTAAGGCAACCTCATTATCCCAAAATGGTAATTATAGAAATAATGGCTATCTTGAAGATGTAGATAAATTTGATTATGATTTTTTTAATATTTCCAAAGCTGAGGCTGAAACAATGGAGCCAAACCAAAGGCTTTTACTCAAGATAACATACCAGATTGTAGAAAACGCAGGTTATAATATCGATGTTATTAAAGGTGCTAATGCCTCGGTTTATGTAAACGAAGCAACTAATGATTATTTTAAACTTGCACCTGAAATAACACCTACCTTAATTACCGGTAATGCCAAAGAATTTTTAGCAGCCAGAATTTCCCGCTATTTAGATATTAAAGGGACGACAGCAATGATTAATACTTCATGTTCTTCGTCTTTGGCTGCAATTCATTTTGCATGTAATGAGCTTATTCTCGGGCATGTAGATTTCAGTTTTGTTTTAGGGATCAACGTGGATTTATACCCGCATTCAAATAACTCGATGACCCTGGGGCTTTTGTCTTCTGATGGAAAATCAAAAGCCTTTTCAGATAAAGCCGATGGTATGTCAAGAGGAGAGCTGGCCGCAGGCGTTATGCTCAAACCGCTTGATCGGGCTTTAAAAGACAAAGATATTATTCATGCTGTAATCAGGGGTACTGCTATTAACAACAATGGCGCAGGTTCATCCAGTTTAACGGCCCCAAACAGCAATGCAATTGCTAATGTGTTAAAAACTGCATGGCGAAGGGCAAATATCAATCCGCTGGACATTGAGTTTATTGAAGCACATGGCGCTGGCACTGAATTGGGCGATAGTCTTGAATTTGACGGAATGAACCAGGCATTCAGTGAATTTACAGACAAGAAACAATTTTGTGCAATATCTACCATTAAATCAAACATTGGTCATGGAGTTTTTGCGTCTGGCATGTCTGGCTTCATAAAAGCGGTTCTCGCATTAAAGAATAAAACAATTTATCCACTAATCAATTTCGAAAGGCCTAATGATTTAATTGATTTAGACAATTCTGCAGTGTATATTAGTAAAACTGCAAAACAGTGGCATAAAAATGATAGTAAACCCAGAATAGCCGGAGTAACTTCGATAGGATTCAGTGGAACTAATTGTCACATTATCTTACAGGAATCATCTTCTGAAGAGACAAGTTCAAATCAAAATAGGAAATTCAAAAATCTCATATTTCCAATTTCTTCAAAAACAATAGATGGATTAAAGTCCAATTTACAGAGTTTTAAGAATTATCTTCTAAAAAATCCGGATATTGCACTGGAAGATGTTTCCTATACATTGCTTTTCGGTAGAAAACACTTTAATGAAAGGTGTCTTATAATTGCGCATGATAAAGCAGAACTGCTGATAAAAATCGATGATGAACTCAAAAAAGATACTTTCACTAAGAATATTGAGAAAACAGTATTCATTTTTTCAGATCAGGAAGATATTGGTAAGGAGTATATTGAAAGTTTAGTAAAATCATTCCCGGCGCTTATTCAAATTTTTGATGCATGTAAATCTGCTCTGGATTTGCAACAAAAGAACTCCAGAATATTTACCTACCAATACTGCTTGTTAAAGCTTCTTAAATTGTATGGTATTTCAACACAAAACTTTCTTCCTATAGGAATAGGGAAAATTATAGCAGAATATAGTGCAGGGAGTTATCCGTTGGATATTGCTTCGAAGAAATTAACGGAACATCCTGCAGTTAAAATAGAAAATATAGATGAAAGAGTTGACAGGTTAACATTGAGTGGAAGCAATAACAAAAAAGTATTTTATGTAGATATTTCTTATAAAGGAATCCTCCATAACAAATTATTAAATCATCCGCTACTCAATAATAAGTTTGAATATATTTCGGTTTCCGATGCAGATATATCAGAAAGTATTTTTACTATTCTTCAAAATTATTATTTGTCAAATCAGGAAATTCTCTTCGGAAACTTAAACAATGAATTACCAGGGGAAAAAATCGAGTTGTTTAATTACAACTTTGATGAGAAAAGATGCTGGATACGTGATACAGAATTTGCAGACACAATCAATATTCCAAATGTTAGCAGTAAAGAGATAAAATTACAGGAAACTAAGGCAAGGCCGAATACTATTCTTGAACTCATAAAAAACAGGATAATTGATTCCTGGAGGGATGTTTTAAAAGTTGAGGTTATTGATGAAAACAGTGATTTTTTTGAATTAGGCGGAGATTCATTGAAAGCAACCAAAGTAATTAATCAATTGTCCGGCCTCAATGCAAATTTAGATTTTGAAGATATATTCGATTTTCCCAAAATAAATTCCTTGTCAGAATTCATAAGGAATGGACTAAGTACAATTGATATTATTTCAATAATATGGATAGAAGTCCTAAAGCTTGAAAGAAAACTTAACGAAAATGATGACTTTTTTGAATTGGGAGGCCATTCATTATTAGCTAATGCCGTATTAAATCAAATCAAAAAGGAATTCAAAATTGACCTTAACTTTGAAGATTTCTTTAAACATCCTTCACTCATTGAGCTAACAAATCTGGTTGCCAAAAAGAAAGAAGAAAGTAACCTGAAGATCAATGTCCAGAGTTTGATAAAGGTTGAGACAAAGGAATATTATCCTTTGTCTGCAGCTCAAAAAAGAATTTATTTATTGCAGGAAATGGATTTGAAAGATTCTTCCTATAATGAAATAGAGCTGTTTAGAACCAGGGGAAAACTCGATTTGCATAAACTTGAAAGAGCATTTATTAAAATTATTCAACGTCATCAGATTTTAAGAACCACCTTCGACACATTTAGAGATTCCGTATTTCAAATAATCAAGTCCGGTTATAACTTTAAAATTCAGAGAGAACAGATTAAAAATGAAAGTATTGATGACTTCATAAATAGGAATAATGTCGCGTTCAGTTTAAAAGAACTGCCACTTTTCAAGGTGATTTTTGTTGAAGATGGGACTGATACCGGATATTTATTGATGATAATACATCATATCATCACAGACGGCAGTAATGCTATGGCATTTGTCAGGGATTTAATTTCATTTTATAACGAAACTGACGATAACGATCCAGTATTTTTTCAATACATCGATTTTGTTCAATGGCACAATCAATTATTGAATAGTCCAAAGCTCAGTAAGCAGAAGGAATATTGGCTGCATAAATTTCAGGATGAACCGTCAAGAATAGTTTTACCATACGATTTTCCGTATCCCACAAAATTGGAACATGCCGGTTCTACTGTTAAATTTACCATTAATAGTGAATTAACACATGGTTTAAAAGAATTAGCAAAAAAAGAAAAGACTTCTTTATTTACTGTACTGGTAAGTATATTCAATATTTTACTTTCAAAGTTGAGTAATATGGAGGATATAATTATAGGTACACCTGTTGCGAACAGGGAGCATGCTGATTTGGAAGAAATGATGGGGATTTTTATCAATATTTTGTTACTAAGAAATAATATTAACAGCAAGCTGACCTTTCTGGAGTTTTTAAGGGAAGTGAAATCCAATGTATTTGAAGCATTTTCTAACCAGGACTTTCCTTATGAAGAATTAGTGGAGAAGCTTCTTGATAGCAGAGATACAAATAGAAATGCACTTTTTGATGTTATGTTTTCTCTCCAAAACATGAAAAAAGTGAATTTGGAACTGCCCAATTGTGAATTGAAACCATATGATTTCAATCGTAATAATTCAAAATTAGATTTGGTCCTTGTCGCTGAAGAAAGAGACCAGGAAATAGACTTTAAATTTGAATACAGAACCAGCTTATTTAAAAAAGACACCATTGACCGATTTATAATATATTTTAAACAAATCGTTTCTACAATAATTCAATCACCAACCTGCATAATTTCAGCAATTAATATAGTTTCAGCAAGTGAAAGTCAAAAAGTATTATTTCAATTTAATTCAACGGAGAAAATTGAAATTGGAAATAAAACGATAATAGATTTATTTGAGCAACAAGCTTTAAGCAATCCGCATAATATCGCTATATCCTGTGGGGACAAAAAGATAAGTTACGAACAATTGAATAACCAGGCTACCATAATTGCGGGAAAAATTCGTAATAAAATGTCGGACAAAAATCCTGTTGTTGGGTTGATGTTAAGCTCTTCGATTGAAATGATTGCAGGAATGCTCGGCGTTATGAAATGTGGGGGCGCTTTTGTTCCCATGTCTGGCGAAACGCCTGTGGAAAGGAATAAATATATATTATCGGATTGTAATGCTACGCTCTTGCTGGTCAACCATGATATTATTAATAAAAAATGCGTCACTTCTGATTTAATTGAAAAAAACAAAGTTGTTGTTATTGGAGGTGAGAAAAATTCTGGCAATGCGTTAAAAAATACAGACAGGTCAATAAGCCTTGATGATCCTATTTATATCATATATACCTCAGGAACATCGGGAACTCCGAAAGGAGTTGTAGTCAATCACAAAGGAGTGGTTAATTATAGTAAATGGAGAATTGCACATTATGGGTTTTCACCAAATGATGTTACCCTGCAGCTGTTTTCATACCATTTTGACGGATTTGGCTGTAATGCGTACCCGGCTTTGCTGTCTGGCGGGACATTGATATTGATCCCGGATGAGAAAAAGTTAGATACGAAATTTATTATTAATGAAATAAAAACCAAGCAGGTCACTAACTCTCTTATGACTCCCGGAATTTATGAAGTCCTTTTAAATGAGCTGACAAATGTTTCAGAATTTGCATCCATACGTTTCATTTCGCTTGGTGGCGATAAAACAAATAAAAGTTTATTACGGACCAGTAAAACCAAATTACCCAATTTATTACTAACTAATGAGTACGGGCCAACTGAGGCATCAATAGCTTCAACCTTTAATAAAAATTTTATTGAAAGTGGATCAGCAATTATTGGAAAGCCAATATCAAATACTTCCATTTTCATTCTTGGTAAAAATAATGAACTACAGCCTGTTGGTACGGCAGGAGAATTATGTATTTCAGGCGTTGGAATCGCAAGAGGCTATGTTAACAATGTATCATTAACGAATGATACATTTGTTAAGAACCCCTTTACAAACGGAGAAATCATGTATAAAACAGGTGATCTGGTCCGGTGGCTACCTGATGGAAATATAGAGTTTTTAGGAAGGATTGATAACCAGGTGAAAATAAGGGGGTATAGAATTGAACTGGGAGAGATTGAAAATCAATTATTATCACACAAACAAGTTACAGAGGCTCTGGTCCTTGATAAGGATAAGGATGGCAATAAATATCTGACAGCCTATTTCGTGTCAAAAACCGCATTAGAAGCTTCTGAATTAGCGGCCTTTTTAAAGAATAGTTTGCCCGATTATATGATACCTTCCTATTTCATACAATTGGAAAAAATGCCGTTAACTATCAACGGTAAAATAGACAAAAGGGCATTGCCAATTCCTGAAATAAAGATAGATAATCAATATGTTGAACCTTCAGGTGAAATTGAACAAAAGTTAGTTGAAATCTGGTCTGAAGTATTAAAAATAGATAAGCAGCTCATTGGAATTAAGAACAACTTTTTTGAATTAGGGGGCAATTCGCTCAGGGCAACCGTAATGATAAATAAAATATTTAAGGAATTAAGTATTGACCTGCCAGTGAGCGAAGTCTTTTTAAGACAAAATATTCAGGAATTAGCAAAATATATAACCCACTCTGAAAAAGAAAAGTTTGTTTCAATAAAAAAAGTTGAGAAAAAGGAATATTACGACTTATCATCGGCTCAAAAGCGTTTATTTATCCTGCAGCAACTTGATGTTGAAAGTACCGCATATAATATGCCTACAGTAATACAACTGGGAAAGGATTTGAAAGCAGAAAAGATTGAGCGGACTTTCAAAAAAATTATTGAACGACACGAGAGTTTAAGAACTTTTTTTGAAATAATAGATGAAAAACCTGTTCAACGCATTTCTTCTAAAATAGTATTAGATGTTGAGCATTATAATTCAAAAAATACAGAGTTCCGTGATATACAAAAAAGTTTCATCAGACCTTTTGATCTGGGTAAAGCTCCATTGTTCAGAATAGCTTTTATAGAAATGCATAATCAGGGTTTGTACATGTTATTTGATATGCATCATATAATTACTGATGGTATTTCACAGGAAATTTTAATTAAGGAGTTTTCCCAGCTATACAACAATGAACCTTTAGCTCCTGTTAACCTGCAATTTAAGGATTTTGTTTATTGGCATTTAAATTCTCGCAGTAAAGTTCAATTACAACAGGAACAATTTTGGGTTAATGAATTTTCTGATAGTTTACCTGTGTTAGACTTGCCTACAGATTTTATAAGACCAAAAAATCTCAATTTTGAAGGTCAGAGATTGAATTTCACTCTTTCATCTCAAGTTACACATGGAATTAAAGAATTGACCCGAAAATCTGAATCCACTTTGTTTATAACATTACTGTCAATGTGGACAATACTACTGTCAAAATTGAGCGGATTAGAGGATATAATTGTAGGAACTTCGATTTCAGGAAGACAACATTCGGATTTGGAAAATATAATGGGGATGTTTATCAATACCCTGTGTCTGAGAAATTATCCCACCGGAGAGAAAAGTGTTAATGAATTTTTAAAGGAAGTTAAAGAACGTACGTTAAAAGCTTTTGAAAATCAGGATTATCAGTTTGAAGACTTGGTGGAAAAACTCAATGTAGCCAGGGATATCAATAGGAACCCCATTTTCAATGTTTTATTTGTCTTACAAAATCAGGATCAGTCTGCAGGTAAATTAAAAGATTATCAAGAGCTTCATGAGGGTGTCAATACCTCGTCGAAGTTTGACATTACTTTACTTGCTTTTGAGGCTGAGGATCGGATTTCCTTTAATGTGGAATACAGTACGAGCTTATTCAAAAAAAGTACTGTTGAACAATTTACTAAATATTTTACAAACATTATTGGATCTTTTATCGCCGATCCGGAACAAAAAATTGCTGACATTCAAATTTTAGATAAAAATGACAGGGATATTCTGTTGAAAAAATTTAATGCAACAGAAAAGGAATTTAATGAAAATCTGACCATCCCGGATTTATTTATAAATCAATGCAAAAGAAATCCTCACAGAATAGCCGGAAGTGATGGGGTGAATCAGGTAACTTATGAGCAAATTAATATTGATTCAGATAAGATTGCCAATTATTTATATTCTTTGGGGATAGGTAACGGCAATTTTGTTGGGGTTTACATGGACAGGGATGTTCTTTTATTACCTGCATTAATGGGAATATTGAAAACGGGAGCATCATATCTGCCGTTAGATACAAGTTTACCAGTTCAAAGAATAGAATATTTACTTAACGAGGTCAATGCAAAATGTGTCATATCTCGTACAAATCAACTTGAAAATTGCCTCCAACTCTTAAAACAGGTAAAAAATCTGGAGAGTATTTTATGCATGGACAATTTACCTGATGATACACATTTCAGTGGTCAGGTTGTTAAATTCTCCGATCTAAAACAGGCAGTGTATGATACCAGGAAAAATCTGAATTTCACTTCAGACAATATAGCCTATGTCATATACACTTCCGGTTCTACAGGTAAACCGAAGGGGGTTATTGTCAGACATAAGCCGGTAATCAATCTGATTGAGTGGGTTACCAATACCTTTAATGTTAATGAAACTGACAAAATATTTTGCGTCTCTTCCATCAGCTTTGACTTGTCTGTTTATGATATTTTTGGAGTATTGGCAACCGGGGGCAATGTTAGGATTGCAAAAAAAACAGATCTTCAGCAACCACAGAAGCTGATAGATATTTTGATCAGAGAAAACATTACATTCTGGGATTCGGCGCCTGCAAGATTATCTTCTTTAGAACCTTTCTTTGAAAATATCAGGCTAAAAGAAACGCTTAACCCATTGCGATTAGTTTTTCTTAGCGGAGATTGGATTCCACTTAGCTTACCGGAAAAATTAAAGAAGTCTTTTCAGGGTGTGGAGGTTATAGGATTAGGCGGCGCCACAGAAGCCACAGTGTGGTCTAATTATTTTTTCATTAAGGATATTAATCCTGCCTGGGTGAGTATCCCTTATGGCAAACCGATGCACAATGCACAATATTATATTCTCGATAAGTATTTAAACCCATGTCCTGTTAACTGTGCAGGAGATTTATATATAGGCGGATTATGTTTGGCAGATGGTTATTTTAACGACGAAGCACTTACAGCATCTAAATTCATTAACAATCCATTTGGGGCATCCGGAAAATTATTCAAAACAGGAGATAGGGCAAAATGGTTTAGCGATGGTAATATAGAGTTTTTGGGAAGAATTGATAATCAGGTAAAAATAAGAGGCTACAGAATTGAGCTTGGTGAGATTGAAAGTAATATTGTAAGCTACAATGATATAGAAAAAGCATTAGTAATAACGAAAGAAAAGCAATCGGAAAAGTATTTGGTTGCATATTATATTTCAAAAAATGAAATACAAACGGCAGGATTAAGAAAATATTTATTGGAGCGGTTACCAGAATACATGGTGCCTTTATATTTTGTCCACCTTGATCAATTTCCAATAACATCCAATGGAAAATTAGACAGGAAAGCTTTGCCGGAACCTGATATTAAAATTGAAGAAAACTATGTTGCACCTGTAAATGCAGAGGAAAGAATTTTAGTTGAAGTTTGGTCGAAAGTATTAAATATACCCCAGTTGGGCGTAAATAATAACTTTTTTGCAATAGGCGGGGATTCCATTAAATCAATTCAAATTTCTACAAGAGTCCGGAATCAAGGCTATCAATTAACTATACAAGACCTGTTTAAATATCAAACAATAAGGGAATTAGCTCCTTTTATGAAAAAAATAGGTGAAACATCGAATCAATCACTTGTGACTGGAGAAGTTCCTCTTACTTCTATTCAACAGTGGTTCTTTCAAAAATTCACCCCTGAAAAAGCTCATTTTAATCAATCCGTTCTTTTACATTTTTCAGGAAATATCACAGAAGATACTCTGAGAGAAATAATTTTCAAACTTCAGGAACATCACGATGCTTTGAGAATGGTGTTTAAAAACGAGAATGACAAGATTGTACAATACAATAATGATAATAATTATCCTGTATCTATTGATATTTTTGACTATCAAACAAAATCACTTTCAAAAGATCAATTTATAGCGGAGTGCAATAAAATTCAGTCTTCAATAAATATTAACAACGGGCCTTTGATGAAGATCGGATTATTCCTGCTTAAGGAAGAAACAAAAATTCTGATTGTAATTCATCACCTTGTCATAGATGGTTTGTCCTGGCGCATCCTGATTGAAGATTTTGACAGTTTGCTCCAGCAAAAGATGATGGGTTCAGATTTCAATTTGCCTTCAAAAACTAATTCTTATCAAATTTGGGCAACTAAGTTGAATGCTTATAAAAATTCCATCGGTCATTCATTATCTAAAAAATATTGGGAAAAACTCAAAAAAGAACGGGTCGGTATATTACAAAGGGACAATAATGAAGGCAGGAACTTAATTCGTGATTGTAAGAATAAGTCAATCGGTTTGACAGAAAAACAAACTATTGATTTATCAACAAAAGCATATAATGCGTTTGGAGCTCAGATAAACGACATACTCCTTACTGCCATAACAGTGGCATATAAGAAAAGTTTTGGAGCCAATAGGGTACTTATTGATTTGGAAGGACATGGGAGACAAGACATAATGAATGATGTAAATATTAGCAGGACTATAGGATGGTTTACTTGTATTTATCCTGTGCTATTAGGATGTAATGATGTAAGCATCGAAAGAAACATTAAGGAAATCAAAGAAACATTAAGAAAAGTTCCAAATAATGGTATTGATTACTTGTTATATAAATATTCAGATTCTCATGTAAATGAAAAGGACTGGGGTTTAAATGCACAAATAAGTTTTAATTATCTGGGGCAGACTGATGCTGATGTACAAGGAAAATCGTTTAAGATTTCTTTAGACGATTGCGGGAATAATCATTCATTGGATATAGTCAGAGATTACGATTGGGAAATAACCAGCATAGTAAGCGGAGGTAAACTGGGTGTAACACTGACATACAGTAAAAATCAGTACAAAGATGAAACCATAAATTTATTTCTCCAACAGTTACAGGATTGTTTGTTGGAAATTATAAATTGTTGCTCACGACTAAATTCCAGAATTCTAACCCCCAGTGATTTAACTTATACTGAATTAACTATTGATCAACTTGATGAACTTCAGAATACATACCAGCTTGAAGATGTTTATCCTTTAACTCCATTACAGGAAGGGATATTATTTCATTACTTGTATGATTTAAGCTCAGCCAATTATTTCGAACAGATCAGTTACAGGATGAGAGGTGAATTAAACCTGGAATTATTACAAACCAGCCTCAATAAACTAATATCGCGTCATGCTATATTGGGCTCTTTATTTTTGCATAAAGGGTATAAGAGTCCTATACAATTGATATTAAAGGAAAGAGATTTAGATTTTAATTTCATTGATGTTCAGCAAGAATGTCAATTTGCTTTGCCAAATGATGTTATTGACAAATATCGCAAAAAGGATATTGCTAGGAAATTCATCCTGGAGAGCGATGTCCTGATACGGGTTACGGTTCTTCAGTTAGAAAAAGAAGAATTTGCATTTATATGGAGCCATCATCACATAATCATGGATGGCTGGAGCCTCGGAATTATTATCTCAGAATTTATTACAATTTATTTAAAATCGCTTTCAGGACAAATAGTAAGCCTTCCTTCTGTTCAACCTTATTCCCGATATATTGCATGGCTAAAGAACAGAGATGAAGAGAAATCGGCAAACTTCTGGAAAAATTACCTTGAAGGTTATGACAGTTTGGCTTCTTTGCTAAAGAAAGAGGTCTTACCATTGGACACAACGCCATATGCATTAGAATTAGAAAACCTTGTACTCAATAGAGAACAAACAAGTTCATTACACAGGGTTTGCATGAAATATGGGGTAACCATAAATACTATATTTCAAAGTGCCTGGGGACTTCTATTGTCGAAATATAACAACACAAATGATGTAGTATTTGGTTCAGTGGTATCAGGGCGTCCGGCCGAGATTCAAGATATTGAAACAATTGTCGGGATGTTCATAAATACAATACCTGTGAGGATACAATCTAAAGAAGGGGAAACCATAGATGAATTATTGAATGATATTCAGAAAAATGCATTGCAAAGTGAACAGTATCATTACAATTCCTTACCAGAGATACAAACATTGAGCGGAGCAGGAAGAGGCTTGTTAGACCATATCATGGTATTTGAAAACTTTTTGACGGCCACTGAGATTGGAGAAGTTATGTCTGGGAAAAATGATAAAAAGAGATATACCGTTACGGATGTTCAGATGTTTGAACAGACAAATTATGATTTGTCGATTTATATTATTCCTGGGGAAGAAATAAATATCAGGTTCAGTTTTAATTCCAATGTTTATGATAGAATAATTATAAAAAGGGCATTATCACATTTAACTGCAATCATAAAACAAATATCATCCGATGGAAAAGATAAAATCTCCGATATTGATTTGCTATCTAAAGAAGAAAAGCATCAACTTTTGAATGAGTTTAACAATACGAAGTTAGAATATCCTAAAGAATCAACGATAATCAGTTTGTTTGAACAACAAGTGATCGACAGGAAAGGTGCTATAGCGCTTGAATTTGGCGATGAAAAAATCAGCTATCAGGATTTAAATGACAGAAGCAATCAACTTGCAAGGACGATAAGCAAATTGGATGTTGGCAATGAAAAAGTAATAGGAATATTGATGCCTCGCTCGGTTGAAATGATTGTCAGTATTATAGGGATTTTAAAAATGGGTTATGCATATGTGCCTATTGATCCTGACTATCCTGTTGAAAGAATTAAATATATCATCAACGATAGCGGTCTGTCCCTGCTTTTAACTAATCAGGAGTTACAGCAGACTGTTGAAAGTTATGATATCCATGTTAAAACTATAAATATCACCTCAGATAAGCTTTTATCCGAGTCGAAAAGAAATCTGAAATTAAAATATCCTTCTTCCAGTTTAGCATACATGATTTATACGTCAGGTTCCACAGGCAATCCGAAAGGAGTTATGATTGAGCATCGCAATGTTGTCAATTTTGTTTGGGGAATTACCGACAAAATTAAAATGACCGCCGGCCAGAAGATACTTTGTCTGACAACTATTTCCTTTGATATTTTCGTCCTGGAAACCATCCTTCCTTTATTGAAAGGCTTAAAAATAGTTTTGGCTGATTCGTCACAACAGAAGGACTATAAGGCCCTGGAAAAACTCATTAAGGATAAGGAGGTGGATTTAATCCAGATAACTCCATCTCATTTGAAGTCATTAATATCAGCAGAACAGATCAGGGATATTTTAAATGGTATTGAAGTCCTGATGGTAGGAGGAGAAGCAATGCCGGCTGAACTGCTGGATGAGTTGAGAGTTATTTACACCGGTAAAATTTATAACATGTATGGTCCAACAGAAACCACTGTTTGGTCTACAGTGCAAGATTTAACATTTGCCAAAACAATCAATATAGGTAAACCGATTGCAAATACAATAATCCAGATATTGGATACTAATAACAGACTTCAGCCTATAGGAATTCCCGGGGAATTATGTATTGGAGGCGACGGAGTTGGACGAGGCTACTGGAAAAGACAAGAATTAAGCAGAGAAAAGTTTATATCTGATCCTGTCAGCAATAGCGGAGTAATATATCGCACAGGAGATTTGGCCAGATGGCTTCCAGATGGAAATATTGAATTTTTAGGAAGGATAGACAACCAGGTAAAGATTAGAGGCTTTCGGATAGAATTAGGCGAGATAGAAGTCCAGTTAGCAAAACATAATCTTATAAAAGAATCAGTAGCGGTAGCAAAAGAAAAAGACGGGAACAAATATCTTGTTGCCTATTATATATCTAATAAGGAAATCGACACATCGGAGTTGAGAAGTCATTTGTCGGAGAAATTACCCGATTACATGATACCTTCTTATTTTGTGCACCTTGAATCCCTTCCGCTAACATCTAATGGTAAAATCAACAGGAAAGCCCTGCCAAACCCTGAAATAAAAGCAAAAGCTTCATATATAGCGCCATCAAATGAAACAGAAAAGCAACTTATAGAAATATGGAGCGACATATTAAATATCCAAAAAGAAGAAATAAGTGTCGACGCAAGCTTTTTTGACCTTGGTGGACATTCTCTCAGGGCGATTTCTTTGGTCAATAAAATAGAAAAAGACTTTAACATAAAGGTTGTATTGAAGGATATATACAGTTTGCATAATATCGAAAATATATCGGATTTCATCATAACCTCAAAACAACTTAATTCTACTACTACATTGTCTCTTAATGAAAGCGAAATTATGGAGGTCAGATTATGACAATAGATAAATTTATAACAAACCTCAGGAAAGAAAAGAACATCATAGTTTCTGTTGATGGTACTGAGCTATTAATAAAAGGCTCAAAACAACATTTAACTAGTGAAATAATTGAAGATATAAAACTTAGGAAGCATGAAATTCTTATGTTTTTTAGTAATCAATTACAGAAAAGGCACTATACAGAAATCAAACCCAGTGAATTAAAAAAATACTATAAATTATCTTCAACGCAACAGCGCTTATACTTTTTATGGGAATTTGACAAACAGTCAATAGCTTATAATATGCCTCAGGTACTAGAATTAAAAGGACCTTTAAATAAAGATAGATTAACAAATGTTTTTTCAAAGCTAATTGACCGTCATGAAAGTCTTCGCACATCATTTATAACTATTAATGCAGAAATAGTACAAATAATCTCATCGAAAGTTTCATTAGAAATTAGCTGCTTAAAGGCTGATGAGAAAGAAATCGAATCCATCATTAAAAGTTTTATAAAACCATTTGATTTATCCTATTCATCTCTGTTAAGAGTTGGTTTAATTGAAATAAGTGAAAGATCACATATCCTTTTATTAGATATGCATCATATAATTTCGGATGGTTTTTCAGAAGGAATTTTAATTAAAGATTTTATGACATTGTATAATGGAGAAGAAATAATAACTCCTATTTTACAATACAGAGATTATATTAAATGGCAACAAAGTAAAAAACATAAAATTTTAATTGAAAAACAGAAATCGTTCTGGCTAAAAGAATTTTCAGAAGACGCAGAAGAGCTTGATTTGCCTACAGACTTTTTACGACCAGATGTAAAAAGCTTTGCAGGGAATAAGGTCGATTTTGAAATTAGTAAAGAAGATACCATCCAATTAAATTCACTTGCAAATGAAAAAGGAGCATCCTTATTCATGATCTTATTATCCGCATTCAACATATTACTATCAAAACTAAGCAATCGGGACGATATTATTATAGGCACACCTACGTCGGGTCGTTACCACGCAGACATAGAGCATGTAATGGGTATGTTTGTAAATACGATTGTTTTACGCAATCAAGTAAATTGTAACTTAACTTTCCCTGAATTTTTAGAAAAAGTCAAAACAAATACTTTGTTTGCGTTCGAGAATCAGGATTACCAATATGAGGACTTGGTCAGTAGCTTAAAAATTGAGCGTAATACAAGCCGAAATCCGTTATTTGATGTAGTATTTGTTCTGCAAAACACGGAAAAGGTAAGTTTTGAAATACCTCAGCTAAATTTAAAATTACTTGAAAACCCACAACATATTGTTTCCAAATTTGATTTGACTTTAGTTGCTTATGAATCCAGGGAGAATCTATACTTCAGCTTTGAATATTCAACAGACTTATTCAAAAAAGAAACTATTGAAAACTTTGTAAGTTATTTCAAAAGAATAATATCGTCCATTATTACAGAATCTACTATGAAAATATCAGACATTGAAATTATTTCTGATAATGAGAAACTACAGATATTAAATGAATTCAACAATACAAAAACAGTATACCCAAACGATAAAAATATCATAGAGATATTTGATGATCAGGTAAAAAAGATGCCAAAGGCAATTGCACTAGTGTATGAAGGAACTGAGTTAAACTACGAATCCTTATCCAAAAGATCCTCCCAATTGGCTAGACATTTGATAAAAAAAGGAGTTACAGCAAACTCGTGTGTGGGGATATTGGTGGATCGTTCGCTTGAGATGATTGTAGGGATATTGGGGATATTAAAAGCAGGTGCGGCTTATGTTCCCATAGACATAAACTATCCAAAAGAAAGAATTAATTATATCATTGTCGATTGTAATTTAAACGCATTGCTTACAGTAACAGCATTTAAAGAGAGAAGCCCCTTTGTAGGTCTAACTGTTTTTCTTGATGATGCCAGAATTTACAACAGCGTGCCCGTTAAACTTGTCGATTTACCGAAAGGTAATGACGTAGCATATATTATGTATACATCAGGGTCGACAGGGAATCCTAAAGGGGTATTGGTAAAACATAAAAGTGTAATTCGGCTCGTAAAAAATTCAACCATAATTAAGTATTCAGAAAAGGAAAGGTTTATGCAAACAGGAAATCCTGTTTTTGATGCAACAACCTTTGAAATATGGGGAAGCTTATTAAATGGTAGTAGTCTGTATATGGTAAAGGACGATGTAATCATAGACTCATTAAAGTTGAAAGACTTTTTGTATGAGAACAAGAATATCAGTATTGTGGTTAACGGCATCGTTATTTAACCAACATATTGATCAAATCCCGGATATGTTTCAACATATCAAATATTTGTTGGTTGGAGGTGACGTATTATCACCAAAACACATAAATAAGGCTATAAAGCATAACCCTTCTATCTCAATAATCAATGGATATGGTCCTACAGAAAATACTACCTTTTCAACAACTTTCAACATTGAAAAGGAGTATGCTACAAGTATCCCTATAGGAAAGCCCATTAATAATTCTACTGTTTATATCCTTTCTTCTAGTAATACACTCCAACCAATAGGTGTGCGAGGAGAATTGTGTGTTGGAGGAGATGGGGTAGCGATTGGATATCTTAATAATCAAAGCCTTACTTCAGAGAAGTTTGTAAAAGATCCTTATAACGAAATAGAAATACTTTATCGGACCGGAGATTTGGCAAAGTGGTTACCTGATGGAAACATTGAGTTTTTAGGAAGAGTTGATAATCAAGTAAAGGTCAGAGGATTTAGAATAGAATTGGGAGAGATTGAAAGACAACTTTCAAATCACGAGCAAATAGAAAAAACTGTTGTATTAGTCAAAGAAAAAGAAGGTAAATATTTAGTTGCTTATTATATTTCAAAACAAGAAATAGAAATAACTCAATTAAGAAATTACTTATTGGAAAAGTTGCCTGAATACATGATTCCTTCTTATTTTGTTCATCTCGAAGAATTTCCGATAACTGCTAATGGTAAAATTGATAAGAAATTACTCCCCCACCCTGAATTAAAAATAGGAGATGACTATTTGGCCCCGGTTACAAAAGTAGAAAAACTTTTGGTTAAAATATGGTCAGATATACTGGGTATTGAAAAGATAGGCGTTGCTAATAATTTTTTTGCTTTAGGGGGTGATTCTATAAAATCGATACAGATAGCATCAAGGATTCGAAACGAGGGTTATGAGTTGTCGATTCAGGATTTATTTAAGCATCAAACGATAAAGGCCTTATCCGTAGTTATTAAAGCGGTTTCTGAAATAACAAGTCAGGATATGATTACTGGCGAAGTACCTTTAACCCCAATACAAAATTGGTTTTTTGACAGTTCGAATCCGGCGAAACATCATTTCAATCAATCTTTGATGTTAAACTTTCCGGATAGGATAACATATAGTACTGTCAGCACTATCTTCAATAAACTACAAGAACATCACGATGCTTTGCGCATGACATTTAAAACAAGTGGAACACATAAAGTTTTGCAGGAAAATCAAGCAATATCCCAAGAAGCCTCTTTAGTGGAATATGATTTTAGATTAAACCAATCGGAAAACAAGATTTTAGAATATTGCACCAATATCCAATCAAGCATTGATTTGGAAAAAGGGCCATTAATTAAACTTGGATTGTTTCATCTGAAGGATGGAAGCCGATTATTGATTGTAGTTCACCACTTGATTATCGATGGTGTTTCATGGCGTATCTTATTAGAAGATTTCGAAACTTTATACCATCAAATTAGGAATAAGAAACCGCTAGCATTACCACTTAAATCCGATTCATATCAAAACTGGTCTCGCAGTTTGGTAACTTATACCTCCGGTTTAGCTTTTCTATCTACGGAGGTTTATTGGAGTAATATTCTAAAGCAAAAGGCAAATGAATTACCAAGAGATACAGAAGGCAGTAATCTTATAAAAGATAGCGATAAAGAAGTTTTTCAACTGACAAAAAAACAAACTTCAAAACTTCTTACGGAAGTAAATTCGGTATTCGGAACCCACATTAACGATATATTCCTTACAGCCATTTTATTATCTTTTAAAAAGATATATGGTCAGGATCGAATATTCATCGACATTGAAAGTCATGGTCGGGAAAATATCATTGAAAAAATTAATGTGACCCGTACAATTGGATGGTTTACCAGTATATATCCGGTTTTGTTGGAGTACTCCGAAGGAAACCTGTCCGGGATAATAAAGAATGTCAAAGAAACTATAAGAAGAGTTCCTCATAATGGTGTGGATTACTTAATATATATTCAGGAACATAATACTCACAAGAAAAACAGGTCGCAAATAAGCTTCAATTATTTAGGGCAATTTGATTCAGATACTAAAGACAACTTTTTTCAAATCAGATCAGATTTAATGGGGCCACAGATATCAGGGGAAATGTTACGAGAATATGATTGGGATATCTTGGGGATTAATAGCCAATGGTAAATTAAACTTCGAACTTACATACAGTAATGACCAATATAACAAGAAAACAATAAAAGCTTATTTAGATGAATTTAAAAACAACTTATTGGAGATTATTGATTATTGTTGTACTTATGCCCAACCAGAGTTAACTCCGAGTGATTTAACTTATAAAGATTTAACCATATCACAGTTAGATGAACTCCAGGCAAGATACAAAATAGAAGATATTTACCGACTATCGCCGTTGCAAGAGGGAATTTTGTTTCATGCATTGTACGATTCAGAGTCGCTCAACTATTTCGTTCAATTTAATTACGGGGTGAAGGGAAAAATAAACTTAGAGGTATTAAGAGAAAGTTTAAACCAATTGATTTCCAGGCATGCAACATTACGTACAATTTTCTTATATGAAGGATATGACCGGCCAATACAATTGGTAATGAAAGAAAGAGAAGTGGACTTTACATTTAAGAATATCCAACAAGAATGTCTATCAGAAGCACCTGCTGATGTGCTGGAAGATTACAGGAAAAAAGATTTAACTCAAACATTCAACCTGGAAGAAGATGCTTTGATGCGCATTACAATCCTTCAAACTCATGAAGATGAATTCGAATTCATATGGAGCTTCCACCATATACTTATGGATGGTTGGTGTATGGGGATAATTATCAATGAGTTTGGTGTTATTTATTCTCAGATGCTTAGCGGCCAAACAGTTAATATGCCTTCTGCAATATCCTATTCGGAGTATATAAAGTGGTTGGAAAAACGGGATAAAGCCCGGTCGTCTGTTTATTGGCAAAATTATTTGACTGGCTATGATAGCCTGGCAACGTTGCCTAAAAAGGAATTTCAGTCTGAAGGCCAATTTTTTAATCAGGAAATTATAAAGCTGCAAATTGAAAAATCCAGGACATCTTTACTTCAAAAGGTATCAGGAAAAAATCAGGTGACAATAAATACAATTATTCAGGCTGCCTGGGGAATTTTATTGTCGAAATATAACAATACCAATGATGTGGTTTTTGGCTCTGTGGTATCTGGCCGGCCGGCAGAGATAGAAGGCATAGAATCGATAGTCGGGTTGTTTGTCAATACGATTCCCGTCAGGATTACTTTTACTGATGAAGATTATATAGATGATTTGTTAAAGAATATCCAGTATCTGGCCATGGAAAGCGAACCATATCATTATCATCCCTTAGCTGAAATATCGTCAAAAAGTGATTTGGGTAGGAACTTATTAGATCATATTGTTGCATTTGAAAATTATCCCATCGCTAAAGAACTTGAAGGCTTAAATAATATCCAAGGAAAAAATAACAGAGGGTTTGAAGTTACCAATGTTAAGATTTTCGAACAGACAAATTACGACCTTACCATTGTTGTTACGCCGGGTGAAGAACTTTCTGTTGAATTCCGGTATAATTCAAATAAATATTCAAAACAAACAATTAATAATATATCAAAGCATCTAAATCAAATATTAGAACATATATGTTCATTGTCAAATAAGAAGATAGTTGATTTGGAAATAGTTACAGAAGAAGAGAAATGCGACCTGCTATACAAATTTAACAGCACAGGAGTAAATTATCCAAAGGATAAAACCATTATTGATTTGTTTGAAGCACAAGTGGAGAAAACACCGGAGAACATAGCATTGACGTTTTCAGGGAGTTCCTTAACATATAGGGAATTAAATGATAAATCCAATCAACTAGCTTATCAACTAAGAATTAAAAATGTTAGACCTGATTCTATAGTTGGCTTATTAACACATCGGTCTTTCGAAACAATAATAGGAATGTTATCCGTGCTCAAGGCAGGTGGAGCATATATGCCGATAGATGCCGACTACCCTGTTGAGAGGATTAATTACCTTATAAGTGATAGTAAAACAAAATTAGTTTTAACTACAAATGACTTGAAGAATAAATTAAATTCTGACGTTGATGTAATTATTCTCGACAGCAAAGAAAATTATTCTGAAAAGACTTCAAACCCCGAAAAGATTAATTCACAAAATGATTTATGTTACATTATTTATACCTCAGGAACGACTGGGCTGCCAAAAGGTGTGATGGTAGAACATAAGAATGTGGTAAGGTTGTTATTCAACGAGAAATTCCAATTTGATTTTGGGTCGGATGATGTATGGACAATGTTTCATAGCCATTGTTTTGATTTTAGTGTTTGGGAGATGTATGGTGCACTACTGTTTGGAGGTAAACTTATAATTGTTCCAAAAATAATTGCCCAGGAACCTTCCGAATATCTTAATTTGTTGAAAGATAACAAAGTAACCATATTAAATCAAACTCCGTCGGCTTTTTATAATCTCATACAAGAAGACCTTGAGAGCGGCGATAAAAAACTGCAATTGAAATACGTGATTTTTGGGGGAGAGGCATTAAAGCCCGGAAAATTAAAAGAATGGAACAAAAAATATCCTTCTACCAAACTCATTAATATGTTTGGTATAACAGAAACTACTGTACACGTAACTTATAAGGAAATAGGATTGAGTGAGATAGAAAACAATATAAGCAATATAGGCAAACCCATACCAACACTGTCTGCTTATGTGCTGGATAAACATTTAAGGATAATTCCCCAGGGCGTGGCTGGTGAATTATTTGTTGGTGGCGATGGCGTGGCCAGAGGATATTTAGGGAAAGAAGAGTTAACAAAAAAGCGATTTATAACAAATCCGTATAATATAGCGGAACGGCTGTATTGTACAGGCGATTTAGTCAGAATATTGATGAACGGTGAATTGGAATACCTGGGGAGAATTGATCATCAAATACAACTTAGGGGATTCAGGATTGAGTTAGGTGAAATAGAAAGTCAACTCCTGAATTATCCGTTAATAAAAGATGTTGTTGTAATTGACAGGGAAGATAATGAAGGCAATGTATCATTATGTGCTTATTTGGTTGCTGAAGAGAAAGTAGAAATTTCCGGTATTAGGGCATATCTTTCAAAAATGTTGCCCGATTATATGGTGCCTTCTTATTTTGTTCAACTTAATACACTTCCTCTGACCTCTAATGGCAAAATTGATAGAAAAGCATTACCGTATCCTGTAATAGATTCAACAGAAAGTTATGTCGCTCCAAGAAATGAATTAGAAAAGGATTTAACTGAAATATGGTCAGATGTTTTAAATGTAAAAAAAGTAGGAATAACCGACAATTTCTTTAGTTTAGGAGGGGATTCTATTGTTGCAATAAGACTAATAAGCGCTATTAATAAAACTTTAAATACAAATATTAAAATCTCAGACTTATTTGCCAATCAATCTATTGCTGATCTGTCAAAGTGTGTGGTATCTGATAATGATGATAAAATAAGCGATATATCAAAAGAGATTGAGGCAGAATTTAAAAATATTAAAGACATCTTTCTGTTCAAGCGATGTTAACCAATAGGGAGAATATGCAATATGATAAAAAGTAAAGAGAATATAGAAGATGTTTTTCCAATGAGTGATATTCAAAAAGGTTTGATATTTCACTCATTTAGAGAACTTGGCATGTATCAGATCAAATGGTGCATATTGTGAGGTATGATGAGTTCGATACCACTTTATTGGATAAAGCGTTGCATTTGATGAAAGAAAAACACGCTATATTAGAGAACAGGTTTTTATCAGCAAAAAACAAACTTCCTTCAAATTATTTATAAGAATTCTTTCATAAATATTAAACACTTTGATATTTCTGATAAAAGTCAAAAAGAACAGGTTAATATTATAAAAGATTTCCTGGAAAATGACAGAAATAATCCTTTAACCCCGTAGAACCACTATGGCGCTTCTTTACTTATAAACTGAATGACAATTATTATTGTGTTTGTTTTATTTGTCATCATGCTTATTATCGATGGATGGAGCGACGCTTCATTCAATACAGAATTAAATAATATTTATTTATCTCTTAAATCAAATCCTAACTACAAACCAGTTCAATTAAAAAGTAGTTATAAAGATTTTGTTATCGAGCAAATAGCTGCCGGCAGAAATAATGATATCATAGAATTTTGGAAAACAGAACTTTCAGGTTACAGTAGATTTTCTTTTACCTCAAAAGATAAAAAATCTGAGGAATGGAAAATAATAAAAAATTTTGACAATGAAATTCATGCTAAACTAATTGCTAAAGCCAAAGAGCTTAGACGTCAGCATGAAAAATATTTGTTTTACAGCATTTTTATATGCTCTTAATATGTACTCCTATAATAATGACTTGACAATTGGGTTAATGACTAATACCTAGGCCACCAACTGAAGATGGGGATAAAATACTTGGTTGTTTCACAAATACAATACCTTTTAGGATTACTATACCAAAAAATATTACCGCCAAGGGTCTTCTGAAAAAAGTTGTTGAAAAAACAATTCAAATAAAAAAATATGATACGGTTTCTTTGCTAAAAATCATTGAAATCATAGAAGATAAGACCACAAATGAAAATCCTATTGTTGATGTTGTATTTAATCATATAGATTTTCATGTTTATAATCAATTCGAATCGAAAGAAAACAATGATGCTCAAAATGCAAATGAATTGGCAAACCTGCGGAAAACTTTCGAAAATATGGGGGTCGTTCACGATAATTCTTTGTTTGCATTTTCTATCTTTAAATTAGACGATACCCTGAATTATCTTCTTGCCTATCGAACTTCCTTTATCAGTGATGAATGTGCAAATGAATTTATATCTTATTTTCAACATATCCTTGAAATTTTAATAGACAATCCTTCAAATATTCTTAGCAAGAACTCAATTCTGCCTACGGGACAAAAAAACAAAATACTATTTGAATTTAATAAAACTGAAAAACCTTATTTAAAAGAAAAGACGATTGTTCAACTATTCGAAGAGCAGGTGAAAAAAGATCCTGAAAAAATAGCCCTGGTATTTGAGAATAAAAGTTTAAGTTATGAAAATCTTAATG
>CAWEFA010000095.1:0-5694 GCA_963808135.1 uncultured Bacteroidota bacterium | reverse complement strand
TGTTGTGTAACCTACTGACTACATAGTATTGCTAACAATTATAGCAAAAACACCTCCTGTATTTCCATTCCATGCAGGAACAGTTAATGTATTTTGTACATCAAAATTAACATACGATGGCACTTTTATTGCCTGTACATTATTTTCAGCGTCAAATTTATTGCCTTCTGTCCCAGCAAGATTACTTAAAAGTATAAGGGTGTCTCCCGATTTTTTTAAAATAATATGATATTCAAAACGGCCGGCAAATCCATAAGAGCCATCTGAGAAACCTGATGTATCATTCCATCCGGCCCCTTTTGCCTGATAAATTATAATTGTATCGCCAACTGATAAAACAGTCGAATCCGTTACAACAATTGAGTCACAGTCATTATTGTTGGAGTTATATATTTTTACTACTTTAACATACTTGTTCAATACTGAAGTATCGCTTGAGGAAGCAAATACTTTGCTTTGAATTAATACTACAATAATTATTAATATAAATCGAATACTTTTCAAAATATTAACTGCTCGGCGTTAAAGGGTACTAAAGAGCGTAAAAATATAAAATTGCATTGAATTTATAATATGTTACATATCAATTATTATAATTCCAGATAATAATAAACTACACATCATCAGGCGTAGCGGGTACTTTGACAGTTAATATTTTTATTAACCGCATCAGATAATGAAAAATAATCCTTTCAGAATATAAAAATAATTACTCAATTGGTTTAACACACTTTAACATTCATACAACCCTGTGCCTAAAGTGAAGGGATTAATTTTGCTAAGTATGAAAAATAAAATTATTTGGATATTGGTAACTATAGTGATGGCAACCCTTTTAGGTTTGATAATTACTCAATATTTTTGGATTAAAAATGCATTTGAAGTTAAGGAAAACCTTTTCAGGCTGCAGGTAAATGCTGCTCTTACTTCAATAGTAAAATCCCTCGAACAGGAAGAAACTGTTGAAAAACTGGTTTATGAATTAAATGCAATACCGAATAGCCCAAATAATTAGTACGAAGAATAATACCTTAATTAGTAAACAACAAAGCGCTCAAAACCATTTCTCAAAACCATTAAATTACTCAAAGGAAATATATTTAAATACGCACTCAAGCCATGACCAATTAAAGGCCAAAATTTCTGTTGTTCCTGCTAATAATATAAAAGCGGATGCGGCCAATATTTCGCATAATACACATCCATTTATTAAAAAAAATAAGAATGATGCACAAAACACTGATATTAAAAATCTTTTTGAAAAAACCGTTCGCAATAAAAAGCAGCTTGTAGAGAATATTGTTAATAATTTAATTAAATCCCATTTAAGGCGTAAAGAACGTGTTGATAAAAACAAACTTGAAAAAATAATCAAAGCCGAATTTTTATTAAAATCAATTATTATGCCTTATCAATACACTGTAAGGGATGAAGCAGGAAACGTTTTGCTCAGGTCCGATAATTCAACCGATACCACAAAAAGTGAAAACTTTATAGTACGCTTGTTTCCTGACGATATTTTCGATCAGCCTGTTTTTCTAATCGTTTCTTTCCCTGATGAAAAAAATTTTATATACCGTTCTGTAAATTTCATGACCATTTTATCAATATTCCTTACTGCAATTATTATAATTATAATCAGTTCGGCAATATATATCATATTCAGGCAAAAACGAATGACTGAAATAAGAACCGACTTTATAAATAATATGACCCATGAGCTGAAAACGCCCATTTCTACTATTTCACTTGCTTCTCAACTATTGGGCGACAACAGTATACCTGAAGAAGCTAAAAATATCGATCATTTATCAAAAGTCATTCTTAGCGAGAGTAAAAGTTTGGGCTTGCAAGTTGAAAAAGTGCTTCAGATGTCTATATTTGACCGGACGCACATTTATCTGAATTATAAAAAAATTAATATCAATGAATTAATAAATAATATTTTAAATAATTTTTCTATCCAGCTTAAAAGTTGCAATGGAAAAGCATTTAAAGAATTTAATGCAGATAACCCAATTGTTCTCGCCGATGAAATCCACATAACAAACGTAATTATTAATTTGCTTGAAAATGCTATTAAGTATTGCAACACCGAACCTGTTATAATTATTACTACTTTTAACCAAAATAAAAAAGTAATTATTGCCATTAAAGATAATGGCATAGGCATTAGTAAAGAGAACCAGAAAAAAATATTTGATAAGTTTTATCGTGTCCCAACGGGCAATATTCATAAGGTTAAAGGTTTTGGCCTGGGATTGAGTTATGTAAAAAAAATTACAGAAGCACATAATGGCACAATTTCTGTAGAAAGCAAACCGGGACATGGCAGCATTTTTACAATTGGCCTCCCAAATGAAAATATTGAATCTGAAAATTTATTAACCAATAAAATCAAATTACAATGAATACAATAAAAATAAGGGTACTTTTAGCTGAGGATGATGAAAACCTCGGAGTGCTGCTTAAAGAATATTTAAAAGCCAGAAATTTTGAAACCGATCTTTTTCCTAATGGTGAAAGGGCTTTAAGAAGTTTCGAAAGGAACACTTACGATATTTGTATCCTTGATATAATGATGCCCGTTATGGATGGCTACACAGTTGCCAGGGAAATACGAAGATTGAAAAATGACACACCGATTATTTTTTTAACTGCCAAATCAATGAAAGAAGATGTTATTGAAGGTTTTTCAATCGGCGCCGACGATTACATTACCAAGCCTTTTAGCATGGAAGAGCTTATTTTCAGGATCGAGGCAATTTTAAGGAGAACAAAAAGCAGTCTGTTAAACGACCAGAATACCTTCCAGCTTGGCGGTTATTTTTTCGATTACAATAAACAAACTTTAACCTATGCCGATAAGGTTTTGAAGCTGACAACCAAAGAATCGGATTTGTTAAAGCTTCTGTGCGACAACAAAAACTCAATACTTGAAAGAAACTATGCATTAAAGTCGATATGGATTGACGACAATTACTTCAACGCGCGAAGCATGGATGTTTATATTACAAAGCTCAGAAAATATCTTAAAGAAGAACCGGGAATTCAAATTCTGAATATACATGGTAAAGGGTTTAAACTTTTAGTGCCTGCATAACAATTATATTAATCTAATTTAAGTACAGCAAGAAATGCTTGTTGGGGAATTTCAACGTTCCCTATTTGCCTCATGCGTTTTTTGCCTTCTTTCTGCTTTTCAAGAAGCTTTCGTTTACGGGTAATATCGCCGCCATAACATTTCGCAGTTACATCTTTGCGCACAGCTTTTACGGTTTCACGAGCAATTATTTTAGCGCCTATGGCCGCCTGTATTGCAACATCGAATTGCTGGCGCGGGATAAGCTCTTTGAGTTTTTCGCACATACGCCGGCCGAAACTATATGCATGGTCTTTATGGATTAAAGTTGATAATGCGTCTACCGTGTCGCCGTTTAACAAAATATCAAGTTTAACAAGATTTGCAGGTTTATAGTCGCTCGTATGATAATCGAACGAAGCATATCCCTTGGAAATACTTTTCAGCTTATCGTAAAAATCGAAAACTATTTCCGATAATGGCATTTCAAAATTCAGTTCCACGCGGTTGTGCGCGGTAAAGTGCTGAAATTTTAAAATGCCGCGTTTGTCAAGGCAAAGTTTCATTATCGACCCGAGATATTCTGTGCCGGTTATTACCTGGGCATTGATATATGGTTCTTCAATATGGTCTATTGTCGTAATGGCAGGCAATCCTGAAGGATTATGCACATCAACTATTTCCTTTTTGGTTGTGTACACTTTGAATGAAACGTTGGGAACTGTTGTGATTACATCCATGTTGTATTCCCTGTCGAGCCGTTCCTGGACAATTTCCATGTGTAACAAACCGAGAAAGCCGCAACGAAAACCAAAACCCAAAGCAGCTGAAGACTCGGGAATAAAAGTAAGGGATGCATCGTTAAGCTGAAGCTTTTCAAGAGAATTCCTCAATTCTTCATAATCTTCGGGATCAACAGGATAAACGCCGGCAAATACCATAGGTTTTACATCTTCAAAACCTGCAATACCGGTTTTACAGGGATTAACAACATGGGTAATGGTGTCGCCTACCTTCACTTCTTTTGAAACTTTAATACCTGAAATAATATAGCCCACTTCCCCTGTTGAAAGCATTTTTCGAGGTTCGTATTTTAATTTCAAAACCCCAATTTCATCGGCATGATATTCTTTTCCCGTATTGAAGAATTTTACAAAATCGTTTGTAGCAATTTGTCCGTTCTTAATTTTAAAATAGGCGACAATTCCCCTGAAGGAATTATAGACGGAATCGAAAATCAAAGCCTGTAAAGGAGCATCAGGATCGCCTTTTGGCGGCGGGATTTTTTCAATAATAGCTTTGAAAATTTTATCTATTCCCAATCCTGTTTTCGCGCTAACTTCAACAACATCTTCAATTTTACATCCAAGCAGTTTCACCACTTCGTCCTTTACTTCTTCAGGCTTTGCGGCATCCATGTCAATTTTATTAATTACTGGAACAATTTCCAGATCGTGCTCAAGCGCCATGTATAAATTTGAAATGGTTTGCGCCTGCACGCCTTGTGTAGCGTCCACAACAAGCAAAGCGCCTTCGCACGCCGCAATAGACCGCGAAACTTCATAAGAAAAATCAACATGGCCCGGCGTATCAATAAGGTTTAAGTTATAATCTGTGCCCTGGTATTTATATTCCATCCTAATTGCATGGCTTTTAATTGTAATGCCGCGTTCGCGTTCGAGGTCCATATTATCGAGCACCTGGTCCTGGAAGTCCCTTTCGCTCAGCGTATGGGTAGCCTGAATCAGACGGTCGGCCAAAGTGCTTTTGCCATGGTCAATATGGGCGATAATGCAAAAATTCCTGATATTATCCATCAATTCAACTTATTCTGATAAAAAACGGCACAAAGATATAATAAAGTATGTTTGTTTATTTGAATAAGCGCCCTTTTATAAACCAAACAATTTGAAATGACTATTTTTACGAAAATTTTAATGATTTTATTGAAGATAACTTAAACAATATAAATGAAACCGTTATCAAACCTGGTGTTTGGCGTGCATGGCGTTATTGAAGCGCTTCGTTCGGGCAAAGAAATAGAAAAAATATTTTTAAAAAAGAATCTTTCGGGCGAACCGCTTCGCGAGATATTAAAAGGTGCGCGGGAGTTTGATATTCCTTACCAATTTGTGCCTGATGAAAAGCTTAACAGCATTACAAATGGAAACCACCAGGGGGTTATAGCATATATTTCAGAGATTGAATACCAGCATTTGGAACAGCTCATACCGATGCTTTATGAAAACGGGACGGAGCCGTTTATTTTGGTACTTGACCACATAACCGACGTAAGGAACTTTGGCTCCATCGCGCGAACAGCGGAATGTGCAGGGGTGCATGGCATTGTTGTGCCCGCTACAGGCGCTGCACAAATTAATGCCGATGCTGTAAAAATTTCGTCGGGAGCGCTGCACAATATTAGCGTGTGCCGTGTAAACAAGCTATCTAAAGCCATACAATACCTTGCTGAAAGCGGCTTAAAAATTATAGCAGCTTCCGAAAAAGAAGGCGAATATTATAATAAAGCCGATCTTACCGGGCCAGTTGCAATAATTATGGGGGCTGAAGATTTGGGAGTATCTGCTGATATTATAAAAAAATCGAACTGT
>CAWEFA010000094.1:0-5047 GCA_963808135.1 uncultured Bacteroidota bacterium | reverse complement strand
TCGCCTGATTGCAAACTTTTTATCCCCACTTATCCGGGGCTTCTTTCCATTTTTTAAGAATTTCAACTTCTTCAGGTATAATATAAGCTGTTTTAACCGCTAATTCAATTAAAGCTGAGTAATTACTGAGTGTTACCAAATTTACTTTTGCTTTTGCAAAACTTTCCATTGCTGAAGTAAAGCCATAAGAAAAAATAGCTACCATGCCGGTTACTTCTGCGCCTGCTTTACAAACAGCCGCTATAGCTTTAATACTGCTTCCGCCGGTGGATATAAGTTCCTCAATCATAACAACTTTTTGGCCTGTTTTTAAATCGCCTTCAATTAAATTTGAAAGCCCATGATCTTTAGGAGCTGACCGAACATAACAAAAAGGTTTGTTTAAAGCATCGGCAACTAAAGCGCCTTGGGCGATTGCCCCTGTTGCAACTCCTGCAATTACATCAAATTCCGGGAAATTTTTAATTATTGTATCAACAAACGCCTGCTTTATATAATTGCGTATCTCGGGAAAAGCCAATGTTTTTCTGTTGTCGCAATATATAGGCGATTTCCATCCCGACGCCCAGGTAAAAGGATTTGCTGGCTGGAGTTTTATCGCTTTGCATTGAAGTAAATATTCGGCTATTTTTTCAGCGTGTTCCATATTTTATTGAAAATCCGGCATGAAATAAATAAATCTCGGTTTTTGTTTAATAATGAAATTGACTTTAACAGAATTGATATTTATTTAATTACTTTTGTTATATTAAAATTATTAAAATGGCCATTTAAAGATACTTTCTGTTTTGTTATTAAAATCATTTTTTTGCATTTATATAATAATTACAAATGTATAAAGTTTTTTTCAACGAGAGTTTTTTAACTTTTTCAGACAAAATACCTGCATTGACAAATGATCAGCATACTGAAATTATTCAATTCCAGATATTAAACAAACAGTAAAATGGCTTAATGAAGCTGAAATTTCAAACACTCCGATAAATGTTACTTTACTTCATCCCCAACCCAAACATTTATGGGAAAAATTCAAAGTTTTTTTTAATGAAATTGAAGCAGCAGGAGGCCTTATAAGAAATGATGGAAACAAATATCTTTTTATTTATCGCCGCGGTAAATGGGATTTGCCAAAGGGGAAAGTTAACAAAGGCGAAACACCTTATGAAGCTGCTTTACGGGAAATAAGTGAGGAAACAGGCCTTCACAATGTTGAAATAATTAGAGAACTAATCAATACTTATCATATTTACAAGCTAAAAGATAAAATGGTTTTGAAAAAAACCAATTGGTTTTTGATGCAGAATAATGGTTCGGATAAATTTAATTTACAAATAGAAGAAGGCATTGAAAAAGCTACATGGATCGATGAAACGCAAATTAAAACGATTTTAGATAATACATATAAGTCGTTAAAAGATGTTTACTGTGCTTATTTTTCCAATATTGTTCATTGAATTTTATCTGGCCTTTTTATAATTTGAAATCCCTTCATTCAGAAAATCCATAAATTTCTGAACATCCAATTGCATCCCAATAGGATTTACAAGGTTATTGCCGCCTGAATCGATAACTGCATATAAAGGCATGGTGTTGGTTTTAAAAAGAGTAATTTCCAAATCGGCATTTAACTGGCCTAAAGTTTTTTTCTTCCTATTATCGGTTTTTGAAATTATCCAATCCTTTTCAGGTAACGCAGTCCTGTCATCATTATAAAGTGAAATAATTATAAAATTATCGCTTAACATTTTTTGCACATCAGGAATTGAAAATACTTTTGCTTCCATTATCTTACAATCGGCGCATGCATGGCCTTTAAAATCAATAAATGCCGGTTTGCCTTGAATTTTGGCGCAAGCCAGTCCTTCCTTATAATCAAAATAACTTTTTAAGCCATAAGGAAAATGAAGAAATCCGGAATATTTAGGAATACCACAAAGATTTTGGGCTTGTTGCCCAAAACTATAATTTGAAACCGGGACATTTTTTTCTGCCTGCGGCGGCATAATTGATGCAATAGAAGAAAGCGTAGCGCCGCCAAATCCTGTAGCAAGATAAATTGAAAAAGAAAATGCCAAAACAGCAAGTACCAACCTGGGAAATGTGAGTTTTACAACATCAGGGTCATGGATAAACCTTAATTTTCCCAACAAATAAAATCCCAAAATAACTGCTAATGCAATCCAGATTGAAAGAAATATTTCACGGGAAATTAAATTCAGGTGATATACCTGATTGACATTAACCAAAAATTTCATGCTGAATGCGAGCATTATCAAACCAAGTACAACTTTCACCTCATTAAGCCAGCCGCCCGATTTAGGCAGCGATTTCAATAAAGCCGGAAATATTGCAAAAAAAGTATACGGCAAAGCAAAAGCTATGGAATAGCTCATCATGCCGAGCAACGATTGTTCAAAATTATTTTTTCCCCCTTCAATAAGAATAAACCCGATAAACGGCACTGTGCATGAAAACGACACAATAACTAAAGCCAGCGCCATAAAAAACACACTGAAATAACCGCCTTTATCTGCCTGGCTATCCATTTTATTCGCCAGTGAACCTGGAAGGACAATCTCGAACATACCAAAAAACGAAGCTGCAAATATTACAAAAAGCAGGAAAAATATCAGGTTCGACAGCCAATGCGTTGCAATTAGCGGCAAGAAATTTCCACCTAACGCGCCTATTAATGTATAAACCACAATTATTGACAATCCGAAAACAAGCCCTTTCGTTATTGCTTTTATTTTATTTGTATTGCCGCGAAGAAAAAATGAGATTGTCATCGGTATCATCGGGTATACGCATGGGGTTATAGTTGACGCAAGCCCTGCAAGAAAAGCAATAATTAAAAAATGCCAAAGCGATTTATTTTCTCCATCTTCATTTGAACTTGCTGATTTTTCACCAATAGTATAATGCCTGGCTTTTTCTGCCCTGTTTTCATAAAAATCTAAATTCTGATTTTTCTCTAAAACATTTTTCGAAACCTTAACATTTGTTTCAGATTGTTTTAAAACAGTTCCGGGTGAAATATTAAATAAAAATTCTTGTTCCTTAGGGGGCAGGCACATTCTGTCGTTGCATGCCATGAACTCTACATATCCTTTTATAATTGCAGCTTCATTTTCTTTATTAAGCAAAACTTTTTGTACAAATATTGCTTTTCCATTGTGAAGTGTAATTTCCATGTTATCAAAAGCAGGATTTTTCTTTTTTTCAGGTTTTGTAAGTTCTATGATTGAGCCGGAAATTTTATAAACATTGGCGGAATCGAAATGAAAGGTTGTCGGGATTGGCCCGCCTTCGGGAAAATTAGTACCATACATATGCCAATTCTTTTCTATTATGGCAGTGAATTTCAGTTCAGCCGATTTTGAACCGGTTAGTTGATAACTGAATTGCCATTTTACCGGGTCGGCTATCTGCGCCGATGCTATGCTGTTAATTAATAATGCAAGTATTACATTGAAAACTATTTTCTTCATAATTTATATTTTAATCTCAAAATTATTTTGAATCAGAAAAACATCACAAAGTTATAAATCAAAAGGCCAAATTGAATATGTTTTTTTTAAAATCAAATATAACAAAGTGTTTATAAGATTTGATAACTGGAGAAAGTTATAATTTTTTAAAATGGGAAATCCTGTGGCTTGGGGTTCTGGTTTTTCTTTTCTTCATGTTTGAATGCAGTTTGGTGCAAGGGGTTACCTTCAACATATATAGCTTTAAAAGGTTCGGCGGGACAAGCATATTCACATGCCCCGCATCCTACGCAAATACTTACATCCGTTTCAGGAATAGTAAGCGCCCCTTTATATGGAACCATATGAACAGCTTTGGTAGGACAATGCTCGGCACATGCCCCGCAAGATGTTTCCTCATTATAAACTATACAATTCTCTATTAGAAAAATCACTTTGCCGATTTGAACGGATTTTTTGCGATCGGTTGTTAAAGGAAGATATTGTGCCGGTAGGACAAACTTCGGAACATTTTACACATTCGTAATTGCAAAAGCTTATATTGTAATTAAGATAAGGCTGCATAAAACCTGCAATTCCGTATTGCACAAATGAAGGTTGTATTACCTGGGACAAGCGCTAACACACAAATGACAAGCAGTACAATGTTTTTTAAAATTTTCGAGACTGTACGAGCCAGGAGGCGTAACCATATTTTTTTTCTTAAATGCATTCTGTCCAGCCTTCCTGCCTGTTTCAACCTGGGCTTTCAATTTTGTAAAAACTATATTGGCGCTGAAAATGAAAAACAATCCTTTTGTGAAAAATAAACGCCTGTTAATTGCAAGGTTTTTTGTATTTAGCTCTTCTTTTTTCTTTAAAGCATCAAGTGGTTTTTGAAATAGCAAATTTGTTCCTGTTGTTGATTTCTTTTTATTGAAACTTAAGATATACTTATAACTTATGCCATTTTCAGGGCAGGTTTTGATGCAATTAAAACAGGCTACACAGCGGTTGAAATCTATCTGTTTCGAACGGGCTGTCAATATATTCCCATTTGCAAACCGTTGAACATTTTCCGCACCGGTTGCAAACATTTTCATCAATCTTTAATTTAAAAACAGAAAAATCGGAAACTACCGATAGCAATGAACCGACCGGGCAAATGGCATTACAAAATAAACGTCCCCTTGAAGAAGCCATTATTATTATAACTGCAAGAAATAATATTGGGTATGCCAACGTTTGCCAATGTATCGGCATTATTTCATTTTGATTTAAAAAATTAAGCCCATATCCCTTCAGAAAATTTGAAATTCCATTATTTGTTATAAATATTAAAGGTTTGAACAAGCCTGAAAATATTTTTCCGAAATTACTGTACGGGTCGAGCAGGTTCAGGAACAATATGCTGCCGGCACATACCGACAGGATTACAAATATCAGCAGGCCATACCTTAAATAATTAAAGCCCTTTGAAAAGCGGTATATTTTGCGCTTTTTAAACCAACCAGCAATCCTTGAGATTATGTCCTGGAAAACACCTAAAGGACAAAGCACGGAACAATATATTCTTC
>CAWEFA010000093.1:0-4700 GCA_963808135.1 uncultured Bacteroidota bacterium | reverse complement strand
TTATAAATAACCAATAATTCATTTTGAAGCAATTTTAATTCATTCTTTTCTAAAAGTCCAACTGATTCAAGCATTCGTATATGGGCTAAAGTGCCTATAATATCGGCTTCAGCAAGCAAAACATCCAGTTCTTTATCTTTCCCGATAGTGAATTGCTCAACTAATTTATTTAATTCATATCCTTTGTCCCAAAGTTTCATTAAAATATATTTACTGGTTAATGATGTTTATAATTGAAAAGATATTTTCCAAATATTTTTTTATTCTAAACTATGAATTATTTTATTTTATCCATTTCATTAAATGAATGGACAATTCCTTTAATTACAGCAGAACTTAGCCCATTATGCTCCATTTCATTAAGGCCTTTGATAGTTAAACCCATCGGGGTTGTAACTTTATCTATTTCCTGTTCGGGATGAAGTTTATTTTCAAGAAGCAATGAAGCTGCGCCTTTTGCAACCTGAGCTGCTATTAATTGCGCTTCATCGGCATGGAAACCCACCTGTATACCGCCTTGGGATGCAGCCCTTATAAAACGCAACATAAAAGCTGTCCCGCAAGCCCCTAAAACAGTTGCTGCCGACATTAGCTTTTCATCAATTACAATTGTTGAGCCTAATTTGTTAAATATTGCTTTAACATCTGCAAAATATTCAGAAGTTACATCTTTACACGATAAGCATGTCATCGACTCACAAATTGAAATTGCTGTATTTGGCATAACCCTCACAATCTGAAACTGACGGTTAATAATGCTTTCAATATCGGAAATATAAAGCGCTGTTACAACTGAAATAATTGTATGTTTTTCAGGAACAAGGGAATCTTCATTTTTTAAGCACAGTAGAAGCTTGCCGGGGCTGGACTGCAATTAAAATATAATCGGCATTTTTTATCGCCTCTCGGTTATCATGCGTGGCGATAATTCCCATCGATACTATGTCGCTAAGTGGTTGCGAGGGAATTCTGGTTATTACAATGTCTTCCTTAGAAAATGTTCCCGATTTGAGAAACCCATTAACTATAGACATACCAATATTTCCACCGCCAAGTATAGCTATTTTTTTGTTTTTCATAAAGCCCCCTTGTTTTTAAATGCAAACAATTTTTTTATTTGTAATTGTTTTTAAAGTATTTGCGAAGATAAATATTTTTTAATCTCCATTTTCAGATATTTATTTAGGAAATTTTAAATTCTCTCTTCTATTTCAGGCATAATATTAATTAAAGCTTTTTTTAAATCATAAAAAGTTGCCCTTTCTGAAGGGATAATTAAAATTGTATCATCACCTGCAATTGTTCCTAAAATTTCTTTTGGCATATTGCTATCGATAATTGATGCAATGCTATTTGCAAAACCTGCTTTCGTGCGGATTAAACCTAAATTATTTGAAAATTTTAATGAAATAAATCCGTTAAATGGAAAATTTTTTTCAAAACTTTTATCTTCTGCATACTCATTAATATTAGGTATAAAATATATATAACCCTTTTGTTTATCAGAAATTTTACCAGCATTTAAAAACTTCAAATCACGGGAAAGTGTAGCCTGGTAAATTTAAAACCATTTTTTACCAGCGCTGATAATAACTCTTCTGTGTGCCGATTTTCATTGTTCTAATTATCTTTTTTATAGCTAATAGCCTCTTTTCTTTTTCACCCATAATTGTATATTTATACAATGCAAATGCAAATTTATACATTTTTTTCTTTAAACATTATTTTTGAAATTAATTTGTACTTTTGTTTCCCGGTGTTGGATTGCTTAATTATAAAACTCATCGATCATATACGTTTAATTTTGAATCGAATGAAATACCCCGCAGCAGAGCTTGAGGTATGAAAAAAAATACAACAATGGGGTTTGCATAGCAAACCGATTATTCGATTTTACCCCGTAGCAGAGCTACGAGGAATTCTTTTGATTAAAAAAACAATATGTGTCTAAAATCAATTGATAATTTTTTATTGCTTATAACTATTTCTTATACTTTCTTATTTGTGTTCCATGAAATTATAAGAAAACAAAAAAATCACCCCCTGCCTTTTTAAAGGAGGGGGTTTTTTGTACAATTTCACTTTAATAAATGAAATAATGGATAAAACTATTAAAAAGGTAATAATGCTTGGTTCGGGGGGCTTTAAAATTGGCGAAGCCGGAGAGTTTGATTATTCGGATTGGTAGGCATTAAAAGCATTAAAAGAAGAAAATGTTTATACTATTCTCATTAATCCTAACATCGCAACTGTCAAACATGAAAATATCTCTGATAAAATATATTTCCTTCCGATATACCCCATATTTTGTTGAAAAAAGTTATTAAAAAAGAAATAATCACCGATCGGTATATTACTTCTTTTTTAATAACTTTTTCAACAAAATATGGGGTAACACCGGAAGGAAATATATTTTATCAGAGATATTTTCTGATGTTTGGACAGTTGCGATGTTAGGATTAATGAGAATAGTATAAACATTTTCTTCTTTAATGCTTTTAATGCCTGCGATCCCGAATAATCAAACTCTCCGGCTTCGCCAATTTTTAAAGCCCCCGAACCAAGCATTATTACCTTTTTAATAGTTTTATCCATTATTTCATTTATTAAAGTGAAATTGTACAAAAAACCCCCTCCTTTAAAAAGGCAGGGGGTGATTTTTTTGTTTTCTTATAATTTCATGGAACACAAATAAGAAAGTATAAGAAATAGTTATAAGCAATAAAAAATTATCAATTGATTTTAGACACATATTGTTTTTTTAATCAAAAGAATTCCTCGTAGCTCTGCTACGGGGTAAAATCAAATAATAGGTTTGCTATGCAAACTCCATTGTTGTATTTTTTTTCATACCTCGCAGCTCTGCTGCGGGGTAGTTCATTCAATTCAAAATTAAACATATATGATTGAATTAGTTTTATAAATAAGCAATGCAACACCGGGAAACAAAAGTACAAATTAATTTCAAAAATAATGTTTAAAGAAAAAAATGTATAAATTTGCATTTGCATTGTATAAATATACAATTATGGGTGAAAAGAAAAGAGGTTATTAGCTATAAAAAAGATAATTAGAACAATGAAAATCGGCACACAGGAAGAGTTATTATCAGCGCTGGTAAAAAATGGTTTTAAATTTACCCAAGGCTACACTTTCCCGTGATTTGAAGTTTTTAAATGCTGGTAAAATTTCTGATAAACAAAAGGGTTATATATATTTTATACCTAATATTAATGAGTATGCAGAAGATAAAAGTTTTGAAAAAAATTTTCCATTTAACGGATTTATTTCATTAAAATTTTCAAATAATTTAGGTTTAATCCGCACGAAAGCAGGTTTTGCAAATAGCATTGCATCAATTATCGATAGCAATATGCCAAAAGAAATTTTAGGAACAATTGCAGGCGATGATACAATTTTAATTATCCCTTCAGAAAGGGCAACTTTTTATGATTTAAAAAAAGCTTTAATTAATATTATGCCTGAAATAGAAGAGAGAATTTAAAATTTCCTAAATAAATATCTGAAAAAACTGAGATTAAAAAATATTTATCTTCGCAAATACTTTAAAAACAATTACAAATAAAAAAATTGTTTGCATTTAAAAACAAGGGGGCTTTATGAAAACAAAAAAATAGCTATACTTGGCGGTGGAAATATTGGTATGTCTATAGTTAATGGGTTTCTCAAATCGGGAACATTTTCTAAGGAAGACATTGTAATAACCAGAATTCCCTCGCAACCACTTAGCGACATAGTATCGATGGGAATTATCGCCACGCATGATAACCGAGAGGCGATAAAAAATGCCGATTATATTTTAATTGCAGTCCAGCCCCGGCAAGCTTCTACTGTGCTTGAAAATATTGAAGATTCCCCAGCTTCCTGAAAAAACATACAATTATTTCAGTTGTAACAGCGCTTTATATTTCCGATATTGAAAGCATTATTAACCGTCAGTTTCAGATTGTGAGGGTTATGCCAAATACAGCAATTTCAATTTGTGAGTCGATGACATGCTTATCGTGTAAAGATGTAACTTCTGAATATTTTGCAGATGTTAAAGCAATATTTAACAAATTAGGCTGCAACAATTGTGAATCATGAAAAGCTAATGTCGGCAGCAACTGTTTTAGGGGCTTGCGGGACAGCTTTTATGTTGCGTTTTATAAGGGCTGCATCCCAAGGCGGTATACAGGTGGGTTTCCATGCCGATGAAGCGCAATTAATAGCAGCTCAGGTTGCAAAAGGCGCAGCTTCATTGCTTCTTGAAAAGGAACCTTCATCCCGAACAGGAAATAGATAAAGTTACAACCCCGATGGATTCAACTATCAAAGGCCTTAATGAAATGGAGCATAATGGGCTAAGTTCTGCTGTAATTAAAGGAATTGTCCATTCATTTAATGAAATGGATAAAATAAAATAATTCATAGTTTAGAATAAAAAAATATTTGGAAAATATCTTTTCAATTATAAACATCATTAACCAGTAAATATATTTTAATGAAACTTTGGGACAAAGGATATGAATTAAATAAATTAGTTGAGCAATTCACTATCGGGAAAGATAAAGAACTGGATGTTTTGCTTGCTGAAGCCGATATTATAGGCACTTTAGCCCATATACGAATGCTTGAATCAGTTGGACTTTTAGAAAAGAATGAATCAAAATTGCTTCAAAATGAATTATTGGTTATTT
>CAWEFA010000092.1:0-25331 GCA_963808135.1 uncultured Bacteroidota bacterium | reverse complement strand
GGCTTGGACTGGCAAGTTTAGAAGTATCGCCATCGCCAAATTCCCAGAAAAAACTTTCCCCGCCTTCGGCAGTGTCGGGATATGTTGGGGTGCAATAAACAGCTTCATCAGGAATTTCTGGATTCGTTGGAAATGCGCTGAAACTTGCAGACGGAATTAAATAGATATTTATAACAGTATCTTTTGCCGGAAGAATATTGCCTGCAAGATCCTTTGTTGTGAAAGTAACAGTATTTTTGCCTTCATTGTAAAACATATGTTCGGAATGAGTGCCTGTAGCAGAATAGCCATCGCCAAAATCCCAGTTATTTGCAGTTGTGTCGGTTGCAAGCGACATATCCCTAAAGTGCACCAGCAATGGCGGACAACCGCTTAAGGTATCCAATGTAAAAGCGACAACCGGCGATGGAGGCAATACCAGCACGGTATCCGTTAAAATATCGGAACAATTATTCTGGTCTTTAATAAGAAGGGAAATTTTATACGATCCCCATTTCTTATAAGTGTAACCTGGCGGGGAGAACTCATTCAGCGTATCCGTTGTTTCCCCATAATTCCAATAATATTGCCAGTTTGCTTTATTTTGTGAATTGTTTTTAACGGAAACCACTTCATTAAAGTTTACGATTTTTGACGGTAAAATTTGAAAAAGTGCGAGCGGCCGCGGGGGAACGCTTATTGTTATTAGAGATGAGTCCCTGCACCCGAATTCATTTTGTGTAATATATTTTATCGTATACAAGGAATCGTTCGCGCTTGTATTGTCAAGTAATTTCGGCAAGCGAGAATTATTGGTCGTTAGTCGCTTTCCATTAAAATCCCAGGTATAATTATTGGTTGGGTTCGGGGGCGCCCAAAATACAAAGCTTGCCGGAGGGCACAAACTAATCGTGTCGATAGAAAAATCCGTTTCAGGTTTTGGGTTTAAAGTTACAAACTGGCTTTCTGTAGTATCCGTACAATTATTTGGCGATATAACAATGAGCTTCACATTAAAATATTTAAAATATGAATTTACATTTGAATAAATGTGCTGTTCAACGGTATCGCTGCCTGTTGCGTTATCCCCGAAGTCCCATTTAAGAGTAGAGCCTGCTGGGCCGGCGCTTAATGAAGTAAAATTAATTGTATCGGGGCCGCAAATGGGAATCGTATCTGCATTGGATACAAAAGCTGCATGAGGTCCGGGATAAACTACAACCGTTGAAGTATCGCTGCTACTGCAACCAGAAGCAGTTGAAGCAATCATTATTGCAGAGTAGGAAACATTTGCTTTCTGGATATTTTTATAAGCATGGCTTGTACTATCTGTTGCAGATGAATCCCCGTCGCCGAAGTACCATTTATAGCTCAATGTGTCTGTTCCGACAATAGAGTTGGAAAAATTAATTTGTATGCCGGGACAAATATTTATATTTTTTGGGCTGACAGAAACAACAGGTTTGGGTTTAATTGTAAGTATTTTTGTAATTGAGTCGCTGCAAATACTTGATTTTACAAGTAATTTAACGTTCATGTTTCCGCCTTTATTAAAAACCTTTGTAGGATTTTGTGCCGTACTTGAAGTACTGTCTCCAAAACTCCATAACCAGCTATCGATTGTGCCAAACGCTAAACTTGTTCCATCGGTAAATATTGCCGTTGAGCCCTGGCATACTGAAGCAGCTATAAAATATGCCACCGGTGTTGCCGGAACAATTATAGTATCTGTTTTAGATACGCTGCATTTAGTTGTGTCGTTTGTTGCAATTAATTTAATAATATATTCCCCGGCAGGCTTGAAAATTTATTGCCGGAGCAATCATTAAGTCGCTGGTATCGCCGTTCCCAAAATCCCAGTGATAGCTTTGTGCGCCCGTTGAAATGTTATTAAAATTCGCTAATACAGAATCACAGGCAGGTGTGAAATTAGTTGTAAAATCGGTATTTGGCGCATTAAGAATTTTTATTTTTGTGCTTGTATTTTTTATGCAGGATGAATCGCTATTTTGCACTTCTATTTTAAGATTGATTTTAAAAGAATCGGGCGTTTGATATAAATGAACAGGATTACTCAATGTTGAAGTGGGGCTGCCATCGCCAAAATCCCATAAGTAATTATAATTTATTCCTGTTATTGTATCTGAACTTGAAAATTGAATATTTCCCCTTTCACATGGCGGTAAGGTATAAACTATTGCAGGTTTTAATTCCGGGAGGACACGAATAGTTGTTTGGGCATAAGCCCATCCACATCCATTATTCACGCCCATTTTTACAATATAGGAAGAATCAGTCAGCGGATAAGTATGGGTTACCACGCTATCATTGCCTCCAAATTTACCATCGCCAAAAATCCATGAAAAATTTCGGGTACTGTCGGGCGAACCATTTAAAGTTGAATTGTCGGCAAATTTCATATTTCCATTACAGGTAAAACCAAATGCTAAAATATTTGCATCGTCTTCCGAGTAAATCGTAATGCTTGTGCTTGCGCTTGAAGTGCCGTCTTTTGAAATTGAAACCAAAACAATGTTTTTTTTGCCAACCTGAGATGAATCGAACTTATGATAAACTGTATCGCCGGCATTTGAAGCCGGAAATGTATCTGTAGTGCCATCTCCCCATTCATAGATAAACTGAATTACATTTGGAGTGGTAGTTGTATTTTTCACCCAAATTTCGAGCGGCCTGCAAACTTTACCTTTACGGACAATATTTATCCCAACACCCTGGCCAAAACTTTGCGGAAAGTAAACAATAAAAAGCAATAAAAGAAAAAAGAACTTTTTTAAGATTTGGCAGAATTTGTTCATAATAAATTAATTCAGTTTTATGATGGCATATTCCCAAAATTATTGAGAAATGCCGGAAAAAATAGTACCAATATCCTTGATTGAAGAAATAATAGGTATGGTATCAATGTTCACTGCACCCAGTTTTGCAAGCTCATAGCGGATTTTTGCCAATGGCAGGTTTTTATCATCCTTGGCCACCTGTATGCTGAACTCGGTAAAAAATTTTCCAATGTTCATTGTCGGCTCATCGGCAAACAGTTTGTTTTCCGATAAATAATCTTCAACTTTTTTTGTTTCTGAATTCGGGATGTTAAAAATGACCATTACCTTGTTCTCTGCATTCACCGTGCCATATAAATTTAACAGGAACATATCGAGCAATTCTTTCTTTTCAGCATTATTTTTTAATTGCGGGTTAATCCAGATACCAGTTTCCGATTCCATGATGGTATCGATTATTTTAAGCCCGTAATTTTTTAAAGCGCTGCCCGATTGTGTTATTTCCACGCCAATATCAGCGCCATCGTTCCTAACTTTAGCTTCGGTTTTGCCCCATGTTTCATACATCAAAATCCCGCTTTTGATTTTTGAAGGCGATTTATATTTCTGAACGCTGAATTTCGCATATTTTTCAAAGAAGCCAGTATTTTTAAGCTTCATTTGAAGCCAGTCGAGCGCAAGGTAAGGCATTTCTGAAACAACCGTAATAATGTCTTTCGAAGGACAAATACTTTTGAGATATTCTTCAACAGTTTGTGAACCAAATTCATTTTTAATAATCCCAACAATTTTTACATTGCCCCGTTTTAACGAAAGAACTTTTTCGAGTTGAATGGGCGTATTATATTCTCTCTTAAATTCGAGGATACGTTCCTTAATCCAATCGCTGCCTGCAATAGCAACATCGAGTTCATTAATGCCGAGTTGCGAGCCGAATTCCTGAGGCCTACCGTCCCAGCCAAATAAATAATTTATTGTACTGAATTTACTCGGGCCGCCCACATCGTAACCCGATGTTTTAAAACCCGAATTTTCCAATAATGTAATTAAATTTCCACCCCTGTTAGGATCGGCCAATGAACCCGAAGGCATCCCTATTTTTAATATTTCCATTTTAATAAAAGTGTATTTTTATTTTTCAATTATTTCTAAACTATTGCCAGGTAAAATTTTCCTGTAATAACACGATTTGTATGGCGCACCGCTTTCCTTTTTTGCATGGCATGCCCCTTTGCCCACCGGAGTTACCAAATACAATAATGAATTCTGTTCGCAATTGACCCTTATTTCTTCAATTTTAAGCATATCGCCCGAGGTCATTCCTTTTTTCCATAGCTCTTTCCGGTTCCTGCTGTAATATGTTGCAAAGCCGCTCCTTAAGGTTTCTTCAAACGCCTGCTTGTTTGCAAAAGCCAGTATCAGCACATCTTTTGTTTTGAAATCCTGTGTTACAACCGGCAATAATGTGTTTCCATCATTGCCGAAATCCAGCATCAATTCATTGGTGTATTCTTTACTCATTTATATTCACATTTCGGATTGTGCTTAAAAGTAACAATTTCCTTTTAAATTGTTTTCAGCTAACAAATTTACAAAATAAAAGGTTTAAGTTAATTGAAGCAATAAAAGTTAACAATGATTTCAGATTAAAGTAAATATTATAGTCATTTTTCGATAATGGTCAAAAATAACCAAAGATATTTTCAATATAAAATTAATAAGAGTAAGAATAAACTACGGAAACATTTTTTACATAAAATGTTTCTTTTGTAAAAATGTTTTTTAATTTTGCGTTATGGATGGAGAGTTAAAAAATATACTCGAACGCGTGCGCGCTTTGTACGTCAAATATGGGATAAAGAGCATTACCATGGACGATGTATCGCGTGAATTGGGTATTTCGAAAAAAACGCTTTATCAGTATGTATCCGACAAAACCGACCTGGTTTCAAAAGTTCTCGACGCCGAAATAGCCAAACGTTCAAACGATTTTGATACAACAAACACCAATGGGGCAAATGCTATTGAAGAAATGATTTTGGTGAACAAGCATGTAAATAAAATGTTAAAAGAATACAACCCTTCAAACGAATATGATTTGAAAAAATATTATCCTGAATTGCACAGGAAATTTCGCGAGGACAGGCAAAAAAGGATGTATGAATGGATATTGAACAATATTAAACGGGGAAAAACGGAAAATTTATACCGGCAGGAATTGGATGAAGAAATAATTGCAAAACTTTTTGTTTATAGAAATGAGCTCTATACTGAAAACGACATGTTCAACCTTAATGAATATACATCGCAAAAATTTTTTATTGAGGTTATAAAATATCATATAAGAGGTATTGCCAGTGAAAAAGGAATTAAAATACTGGAAGAAAATTTAATAAAAATTAACGAAGAGGAAATAAAATAAAATTATTACAATAAAAACAGAATTATGAGAATTAAGTTATCGGTTTTTGGAGTATTGTTGATTATAGTCCAGGTAATTTTTGCCCAGGAAAAAAAGGACAGCGTTATGAAATTTTCGCTGGCGGAAGCAAAGGCTTATGCATTGGCAAATAGCCCGGTAGTAAAAAATGCAGCACTTGATTTGGAAGTTGCTAAAAAGAAAATTTGGGAAACTACGGCAATTGGCTTGCCACAGGTTGGCACTAAATTAAATTATAGCTATATGCCTACACTTTCGAGTACTTTACAAGAATTTAGCGGTTTTAGTGGTTTATATTATTGGTTATATAGTGCAGATCAATATTTAACAGGAGTAGACCCAACCAATCATGCTTTTGGGCAAATAGCTAATCCTGGCGAACCTAAACCTATAAGCCTAAATGATTTAAAGTGGAGCCTTAATTGGGATATTACAGTTTCTCAAATAATTTTTAGCGGAGCATACCTTGTCGGGCTTCAAACATCACGGATTTACAAGGGCTTATCTGAAAATTTGCTGTCGAAATCAAAAGACGATTTAAATGAATCCGTTACAAATGCATATATACTTGTGCTTGTGGCTAAAGAAAACAAAACATTGCTTAATTCAACCTATCAGAATACTTTGCAAATATTAAATGATATGAAAAAAATCAATATGCAAGGGATGATTGATGAAACAGATGTTGATCAACTGCAACTTACAACCAATACCTTAAAAAGTTCTGTTGACCTGTTGAACCGTCAGGTAGCCATTGCAGAGCGTTTGCTAAAATTTCAACTTGGATTGGATTTGGATTCCAAAATAATTTTTTCAGACTCTATTAAAGGTCTTATTAATAATTTTGAAAATGATAATATATTGCTTCAAAATTTTAATCTTGAAAGTAATGTGGATTATAAATTAGTAGACACCCAGGCTAAACTTATGAAAATGAATTTAATGTTAAATAAGTCAGCTTTTTTACCCGATATAGCAGGTTTCTATCAACGTGAGAAACCATTTAATACGAATGCATTAAATTTTAATCCGCCGGATTTATTTGGCGTTAGTTTAACCTGGTCAATATTTACCAGTGGCCAACGACTTGCGAAAATTAGCCAGGCCAAATACAGCTATCAAAAAGCTTTAAATTCAAAACAACAGGCTTCCGATGGACTTAAAGTCAGTTATGAACAAAATAAATCGAGCTATATTTCAGCTTTGGATAAATACAATACTGCAAATGAAAATTTAAAGCTGGCTGAAAAAATTTACAACCATTCTTTAATAAAATATAAAGAAGGTGTAATTTCAAGCACTGACCTTACCCAAACACAAAATCAATATTTACAAAGCCAGACTAATTATTATGGTGCCATTATTGAACTTACATCAGCTAAAGCAAAACTGGAAAAATTACTTGCAACAGCTCAATAAAAATGAAGTTGATAACAATAAATAAAATTATATCATGAGAACCAAAATATTTAGAATTTTTTTAGCATTATTAGTTGTTTCGTGCGGTGGTAATAAACAATCGCAGATTAGCAAGCTTTTAAAACAACGCGACGAACTTAATGAAAAGATCAAAACCCTGCAAAGTAAAGCAGCGGATGATCCTGACGCATCTAAAACGCAAGGCATCAGGGTTGCCGTAACGGAGCTTAAACCTTCTGTTTTCGATCATTTTATTGAAGTGCAGGCCAAAGTTGACGGCGATCAGAATGTAAATGTATTTGCCGAAGGCGCCGGTGGAATGGTAAAACAAATCCTTGTTACAGAAGGGCAATCTGTAAATAAAGGACAAATCCTGGCAACGCTCGACGATAACCTGTTGCAGCAAAATCTTAATTCCGTCCAGTCAAACCTGGATTATGTAACTACAATGTTCGCCAAGCAAAAAGCGCTCTGGGATCAGAAAATTGGAAGTGAAGCACAATATTTGGATATAAAAAGCAAAAAGGAATCGCTTGAAAAGTTCGGTTGCCGCTTTAAAAGAACAAATCGCAATGTGCTATATCAAAGCCCCGGTAAGCGGAACGGTAGAAGATATACCTATTAAAATAGGACAGATGATCAGTCCGGCGGTAATTGCTTTCCGGGTAATTAATTTGTCTTCACTTAAAGTTGTTGCAGATATAGCTGAAGCTTATACATCGCGGATCAACTTGGGCGATAAAGTGTCGGTCTACCTGCCCGATTTAAACAAGGAAGTTGAAGGGAAAGTTGATTTTTGCAGTAAATTCATAAACCCGACAAACCGTACTTTTCAGGTTGCTGTCAGGTTATCGAATGTAGACAATAAATTAAAAGCCAATATGATTGCCGTTTTAAAAATAAACGATTACAAATCGCCCAATGCTTTGGTAGTACCCATAAATATGCTGCAAACTGATCAATCAGGAACTTATGTTGTATTGGCTGAAAAAACTGAGAATAGAACAGTTGCAAAGCGCTTGCCTGTTGTGGCCGGCGAAACATACAAAGGCGAAACTGAAATCAAATCAGGTTTGAAACCGGGAGATAAGTTAATTTCAGCCGGTTATCTTGATCTGGAAAACGGACAACCGGTTAATTATTAATATTCCTTAATTAATGGGTGTAAGGATATCACAATTATAGAAATATAACTTTCCGGTTAATAATATTTCTTTATTGATTGGGAAAGGACAAAAATTACAAATTATGGAAAATAAATTTAAAGAATTTAAGCCAACCAGTTGGAGTATCAATAATAAAACCAGCATATACGTTTTGATATTCATCATAGTCATTTTTGGTATAATAAATTATATTACCATTCCAAAGGAACAAATTCCCGAAATAGTTATTCCTACAATTTTGGTAAATACAGTTTACCCGGGGACATCGCCTGAAGATATGGAAAATCTTATTACCCGGCCGCTGGAAAAAAACATCAAATCCATTAGCGGCGTTAAAAAAATTACCAGCAAGTCTATCCAGGATTTTTCAATAATAAGCGTGGAATTTAATACGGGTATTGAAATCTCGGACGCAAAGCAAAAAGTAAAAGACCAGGTTGATAAAACAAAAACCACCAGCACGTGGCCCAGATTGGATAAAGATCCTGACGTGATTGAAATTGAACTTTCGGACATCCCGATCATGTATGTGAATATTTCAGGGAATTATGATTTGAAAAGGATTAAAAAATATGCCGATTTGCTTAAAGACAGGATTGAAAGCTTCTCTGAAATTACCCGCGTTGACATGGTTGGGGCTTTAGACCGCGAAATACAGGTGAATGTCGATATGTTTAAAATGCAGGCTGCAAGCGTTACTTTCAGGGATATTATGGGCGCCATTGCAAATGAAAATGCAACCGTGTCCGGAGGCAATATCAACATTCAAAATATGAGCAGAAGTATCCGGGTTGTAGGTGAATTTAAAAATATCGAACAGATTAAAAACATTACATTCACTTCCTCCAGCGGCGCCATTGTTACCCTTAAGGACATTGCCGATGTGAAAGACAGTTTTCATGACCAGGAAAGCTTTTCCCGGTTTGGAAGAAAAAATGTAATTACATTAAACGTGGTTAAACGAAGCGGGCAGAACCTTCTTGATGCATCAGATAAAATTAAAGCTTCTATCGAGGAATTTAAAAAAAATAAATTTCCAAAAGATTTAAATGTGCAAATTACGGCAGACCAGAGTGAATTTACCCGCCGTACATTAAAAGAATTAAACAATACAATTATTATTGGCTTTATACTGGTAACCATTGTACTAATGTTTTTCATGGGCCTTACAAATGCAATTTTTGTCGGTTTGTCTGTTCCTCTGTCAATGGCTTTGGCTTATATTGTTTTGCCCGGTATAAATTTTACAATGAATATGCTGGTTATGTTTTCGTTCATTTTCGCGCTGGGTATTGTGGTTGACGATGCAATAGTTGTAATTGAAAATACACACCGGATTTTTAAGCGATATAAGGTTGGCATTGTAGAAGCTGCTAAAAGGGCTACCGGCGAAATTTTTTTACCAATCCTTTCCGGAACGCTGACAACTTTGGCGCCTTTTGTTCCATTGGCTTTCTGGCCAGGCGTTGTGGGCAGTTTCATGTTTTTTATTCCCATTACCTTAATAATTACTTTGTTTGCATCGCTTATTGTTGCCTATATAATTAACCCGGTGTTTGCAGTTGATTTCATGACACACGACGATGATGAAACTGTTATTTATCACCGTAAGAAAGTTTATAAAGTTGGTGGAATTATTTTAGGAATTGCCGGTTTGTTTTATATTCTGTCAGGGTTTAAATTTGGAAGCGTAGTTTTTGGTATTGCCAATTTTATTGCGTTCATCGGCTTATCATATATCGGCCATAATTTATACGGCCACAAAGTTCTTGAACGTTTCCAGAAACGTGTTATCCCAAAAATGATGGACGGGTATGACAGGCTTCTTCGCTGGTGCCTTAAAGGAAAACATCCATATAGATTGTTATATGGAACCATTGCCCTGCTCTTCGTCTCCTTTTTCATTTCAGGCGCATTTGGCCCAAAGGTTGAGTTTTTTCCAAATAATGATCCGAATACCATTCTTGTTTATGCCAAACTGCCTGTTGGCACTGATGTTAATTATACCGATTCCATTGCAAAGGAAATAGAAAAGCGGGTTTATAAGGTTTTTGGTGAAAATAATCCTATTGTTGAATCTATTGTTACAAATGTTGCATTGGGCGCATCAAATAATTTCTTCGACCTTGGGGTAACATCGAATAAGGCAAAAGTTTCAGTCAATTTTGTTGAATTTGCAAAACGGCATTCGAAACATACACTGCCTTATATGGATTCCATCCGTAATGCAATTACCGATATTCCGGGCGTTGAATTATCTGTTGAGAAAAACAGGATGGGGCCGCCAACAGGCAAACCTATAAATATTGAAATAAGCAGTGAAAATATTCCCGAATTGGTTTCTACTACTGATGGTTTTATCCGTTATCTCGATTCAATTAACATTCCCGGCGTTGAAAAGTTTAATACCGATTTTGAAAAAAATAAACCCGAAATTATAGTTGATTTTGACCGTGTAAGGGCAAACCACGAGGGAATTACTTCCGGACAGGTAGGAGGCGAATTGCGCACGGCAATTTTTGGAACAGATGTTTCAAAATTCAGGGAAGGTGAAGACCAGTATCCTATCGAAGTAAGGTACAAATCCGATCAACGCAAGGATATTGACTTACTGATGAACCATAAAATTACCTACCGCGATATGAACAGCGGTCAATTGCGGCAAATCCCGCTATCGGCTGTTGCAAACCTTAAATATCAAAATTCTGTCGGGGGAATAAACCGTACAAACCTGAAACGTGTAATTACAGTTAATTCTAATGTTACGGCAGGTTTTACCGCAAATGAAATTATTGCAAAAATCAAAAAAGTTTTGCCGCAGTTTGCGAAGCCCGAAAGCGTTGATATAAAAATAACCGGCGAACAGGAAGACCAGAAAGAGTCTATGATGTTCCTTGGCAAGGCTATGCTGCTTTCTTTGTTCCTGATTTTATTTATTCTTATAACCCAGTTTAATTCTATCGGAAAAACTGCCATTATCCTTTCAGAAATACTTTTCAGCCTGATAGGTGTTTTGCTCGGTTTCACGATATTTCAGATGCCTTATTCGATTATCATGACAGGCATGGGCGTAGTTGCCCTTGCAGGTATCGTGGTCAGAAATGGAATTCTTTTGGTTGAGTTTACTGATGTTATGCGCTCGCGAGGGTTACGAACGCGCGAAGCTATAATACAGGGAGGAAAAACAAGAATTACGCCTGTTGTGCTTACAGCTACTGCAACAATACTTGGATTAATACCTTTGGCAATAGGCTTTAATATTGATTTTGCTTCTCTGTTAACTCATTTGAACCCTCATATTCATTTTGGAGGTGAAAATAAAATGTTCTTTGGTCCCCTGGCAAATACAATCATTTTTGGTTTAACCTTTGCAACTTTCCTAACGCTAATACTAATTCCGGTTATGTACTATATCGGGTATTCCGGTAAATTGCGGTTCAGAAGATTAAGGCATAAAAATAAGATTGAAACACGCCGCGAACTTTTTGGAGAAGATTAAGACCTGTAATATTTTATAATACCGAACCGCTAACATGATAATCAAAACAATTCACTTCGCTTTTGTTTTGAAACAGTTAGCAGGTCGGCATTAACTAAACCAGCTAACAATATGCATTATCAACATCTTGTTAGCGGTTTAGTATAAGATAGCAGAAACATTCTAATCATTAGCCCCGATATTTAAGCTGTAAAGTATTATCTATCGGGGCTAAAGTTTCGGTTTGGTTTGAAATATTGCAGAAGAATTATTTGTTCAGGTTGTTGCAACTCCAACGGATTTTTCTGTAAAATATTTTTTGCATTAGATCAGGATTGTTCATTGCCGATAATGGATATAGTTTTAAACCTTTTTTGATAAATACCTTTGTCATATTGTTCTCCACGTCTTTCCATTTTTCTTTTTCCACAAAATACACTTCTATGTAATTGGCACGATTATCATTTAATAAAAAAGTGGTATCGATAAGCTGATTGCTCCCTTCATTTTTAAAGGTTATAGAATAAATTGGCTTATTGGGCAGGTTTAAAATACCAAACAAATCGGTATTTAATACTTCGCCGTCATTAACCTTTATTGGCCCGTTATAAAAAGAAGTATCGCCAAATTCCGATATTAAAAATACTTTTATCTCTTTATTTGCCTGGTTCTGCTTGTAGTATGTATTAATTCGATGGAATATTTCTTCTTTTCCTTTTTCAACATATAACCTTATGGTATCGCCACTCTTCTTCCATGTTCCTTGTAAAATGCCGTCTCCAAAAGTTTCGTGAAAGAATTTATATCTGAAAGTGCCATTGTTGCAAAATTCATAAGCAAAGCAAGAAGGGCCGAGATCGCATATTGTGTGAACATACAAACCTTTAACTCCGCAAGAGCAAATTAAAGTAACAACAATTAATAAATATATTCCTGGTTTATTTTTCATCTTAATAAAAACAAATTTAAATCAAATATAAATATTCTTATTTTACAGGTTGAAGCTATTCTCATATTTACAATTGTTTCTTAAACCTAATATTACTCTTTAATAAATTTTACTTTTCCGAAAATGTTTTTATTTCCTGAAATTGAAACAATATATGTGCCTGCTGCAAAATTGCCAACATTAATTTTCAAATTATCAGATACAGCAAAAGTTTTATAAAGTTTCTGCCCGAAAATATTGTAAATTTCCACAACTGAATTAGGCCCAATCCCTGAAATATTGATGTACGATACTGCTGGATTCGGACTAACAATTATTTTATTTGTGGCAATCGAATTTACAAATGTTCCAGTGCCTTTGCTAACCACAACTTTGTAAACCGATGAGTCAATATTATTTTGTGCAATAACAACATAAGCAACGGTATCGCTAAAGTTTTGGGCGCTTGTTCCGCTTATTTGTTCAATGCCGTTTACTTTAACCGTTGAACCTTCGGACAAAACAAATACTGGAATTTTACTGGTAAGGTTTACCGTATCTGAAAGGTTCAACTTTATGTAAAATTTACCTATGCCCGGTTGCCACACATCGACGGTTGCAGCCGTTGAATTAATTGAAAAGGATTTAATCCTGCATCCCTGCATGGGTTTTTCAAATTCGAAAGTAATTACTGAATCATACATATCAACCAAATCGTTCATGAACAAGGTGCTTGTATCGTCATAAAAATTCAGGAAATCGGGAACCTGTGCCTGTCCCGGGTAAGGGGCAAAAAAGCTGCCAGTACTTGAATTGCTCCACGAAGCCAGATATGCAATCCTGCTCGATTCGGAATTGTTTTTAACCGCAGCAAGAACCCGGCTGGTATAAAAATCAGGGATACTCATTATTGCGTTACCATTTAACAAATCTCCAAATTCGGATAGCGCAGCAAGTTTATTTGAAGCATCGGCATATTCAACAATATCGTCCAATTGATTCGTAAGCAAGGTCGTAGCGCTTGAGCTTGTTGTCCTGAAATAATAATCTAACCCGAATATATCTACATAATTATCTCCGGGGTAAATATATTCATATTGTGCTTTTGCAGTAAACTGGCTTCCGTCAGGAGAAATAATATAAATAAGGTTATGGATGTCCAATGAATCCCTCATGTATATTTGAAAATAATGCCAAATTGAATCGAACTGGGCAGTAGTGCAATTTCCTGTGCCCCACCAAAACCAATTCCCGTTATGCTCGTGAAATGGCCTGTATATTACCGGTATGGATTCGCCATGGCTTCCGCGCAGGCTTTTCAGGTATAAAGCCAAATGCCAAAGTTTTTCTTTATACCAGCTGTTATATGTCCCGCCTGGCAAAAGGGATTGAACAACGTTGTACGGTGTTGATAAACTGCTGTAATATATTTGACCATACTTTGGGTCGGGCAAATGGCAAACAAGCGTGTTAATGCCTCCCAAAGAATATGTTTTAACCTGGCTGTTTTTAAATATTACCAGCGAAGAAAATGCACTACCTGTTACGTTATTTGCATCCTGTCCATTGACTGCAGGATTTGAGCCTGTTACCAACCCGGCGTCTGTTTTGCTGGCCGAGCCGTCGTCGTACCAATTAACCCCGCTTGAGAAAGCATCGTGCTGTCCATATAAAGTATGGTGCTTGCTGCTTACAAATTGCAGATTTTTATATAAGTTTATTGTTTGTTTGGTTGCATGCTTGTCGTTAAGCGGGTTTGTACTTATTATAACTGACTTTTCAACGTTTGTAATGCTGTCGAACAATCCATTGGATGCGGTATCAATATAACCTTGTGTATAAATATTTGCATGAATTATTAATGAGTCGCAGTTGTTTATTACCGATTGCAATTTATCTTTTGACCCGAAAGGATATTGCCCTTCGCTGGTTCCCTCGGTGATAAAATTTTGCAACTTTCCGGCAACTTCAGATGCTTCGGAAAGCAATGAAGTATCGTTAGGAATTTTTGGTATGCCCAAATCGAAATTATCGAATTCTACATTTCCAGATTTTATTGATGTTGAGCTGCCGTCAAAATAAATATACACGCTTGTTATGGGATAACCTAATGAAGCGCTCAATTCAAATGAATAATTGTGCCATTTATTATCACCCGGCACACCAGCTTCAAGCCAGTCATTAGCATTACTAGAAATTTACCGGTTTTATTGCCAGGACAAAGTCCACATCGGATTTGATATCAACTGAAATATACGGATGGCTGTCAACATTCACCGAAATTCCGGCGAGGTGGATCTGGTCCCATTCGTCGTTGGTCGATCCATTGCGGTTATAGGTTATTTTCAAAACGCTGTCCTGATCGGCGATTGCAAATGTGGGGCCTGTAACCCCCCAATACGACGACAATGAATTGCCGTTAAAATTATCTTTAAATTCGGTCGTTTGGGCATTGAGGCCAAAAACAGAGATGAATGCCGATAATTTAATAATCGCACAAAGCCTTTTCATAATAAAATATATTAATGAAGCATTTTGAAACTTGAATTTTGGTCAGTTTGTAACTTGTTTTTAGATATCCTGTATATGTAAATTTAGTAATTTATGAATGATTTTGAGTTATAAATTCCTTAAAGTTTTTGCATATAATATAAAACCCGGAACAGGTATTGGTTCATAATATCCCAATGTTCGTTCCGGGTTAATTTGAAGTTTAAAACCAAAAACGGTCAGAACAACCGTTCGGGGTTTATAAGTTTATATTTTAATACCTATCCCTAAGTTAAGATAAGCAATGCCGTATCCGAGTTCGCCCATAATGGCAATTTTATCGGAGAGATAATACCTGGCGCCTACATGTAAGTCCAATCTCAAACCGCCTGAACTAGCGCTATAACCACCACCAAGATAGCTGTCGCCATTTACAACACTTGAACTAAGTATCTCAAAGCCTAACATAAGCCCTGCATAGGTGTCAAGTTTATCAACTATAGGGTAATGAATATTTCCACGCACCCCGATAATAATGTCGGAATATTTAAACCCATAATTTGTTCCAGGAAAGCTTTCACTAAATGAAGAATATCCGAGATAACCCCCAACACTCAGTATACCTTTGTCAAGTACGCCATCTTTAATTCCTTTTTCATAAGAAATAGAAATAGGTGGGACTGAAGTTGAAAAATATGAATTGGCATATAAATTTGAACCAAAACCGATACCAATATTTATTACCTGGTCGCCATTTTTAAAAACATTTTCCTGCGCATAAGTTGACGATACAAGAAATGCAACTAAAATGATTGTGTAAATTTTCTTTTTCATACAATAATTTTTTAGGTTTAAATATTCAATTGTTTTACTTATATGGTTTGAGTAAGGCTGGTAAAGTTAATTAATTTTTATTTAACGATAATAACAACACTATGTGATAGTTTAGAAACAATTAATAGCTTATAAATTAAACAACCTCTTAGTATTTTTCTATTTTTGTTTTATCATTCTTAACAGAACAATTGTTAATTTAGTGTTTCAATAATTAATATCATTTGGTTATGAAACCCACATGTTAAAAAAGTGTAACACAAAGAACGGATGAATAAAACCTTAGCAAACAACACAAATAGTTTGAATGCTGAGACATGTGGGTTCTCCCGAATAAACGGGACAAGCCATCCGACCTTTGAAAATTAAATTTTATACGGATGAAAAAATTGCTTAAAATAATTGGCATCGTAATCCTGGCATTGCTTGTAATTATTATTACATTGCCTTTTCTGTTTAAAAGCCAGATTAAAGCCAAAGTGGAAGAGGAAATAAATAAAAACCTCAATGCACGGGTTCATTTCGAATCCATAAACCTAAGCCTTATCAGGTCGTTTCCCGATTTCTATATGTCACTTAATGGTTTAACCGTGGTAGGCGTCGGCGAATTTGAAAAAGACACCCTGCTATCTTTAAAATCGTTCAGCACAAGGCTAAATTTGATAAGCGTTATTGGAATGAAGGAGATAAAAATCAAATCCATTTTATTCGACAGCCCTAAAATTCATGCAATAGTAAATAAAAACGGAAAGGCAAACTGGGACATTGCAAAGCCTTCCGCCGATACTACAAAAACCATTGATACAACTAAGGCCAAACCCACGACTTTTAATATCGGGCTTAAAAAATTTGAGATTTTAAATGCCGATATTATTTATGACGACCAAAAATCGAATATGTTCTCATCATTAAAAAATTTTAATTTCGAATTATCGGGCAACCTGGCAAGCGATTTTACTACCTTAAATATTACTTCATCAACCGATGCCGTTAATTTCAAAATGGACGGAATCCCTTATCTGAAAAACGTAAGCAACAAAGTTAAAATGTCTGTTGATGCCGATCTCGAAAACCAGGTATTTACACTAAAAGAAAATGAATTTGCAATTAATGATATTGTTCTTGGCTGGGAAGGAAGGGTATCGATGAAAGATTCAATAATTTTAACCGATATAACCTATAAAACAAAACGCACCGACTTTAAATCAATCCTGTCATTGGTGCCTGCAATTTACAGCCAGGGATTTAAAGACCTGACGGCAAACGGCAACTTGAAAATCTTCGGTTATGTAAAGGGACCATATTATGGCAAAAAAATGCCAAAAGCAACGCTTAACCTGATAGTTGAAAACGCTTCTTTTAAATATCCGAGTTTGCCTAAATCGGTCGATAATATTAATATAGATATGAGGTTATTCTGGGATGGCATTCAAAATGACAATTCAAGAATAGATATTTATAAATTTCATTTAGAATTGGCTAAAAATCCGGTTGATATTTCATTTCATCTGAGAACGCCGATCAGCGATCCGGAAGTCAATGGCAAAATAAACGGAAAAATCGACCTGGCAACTATTTCCGATGCAATACCGCTGGATTCTGTAACTCTTATCGGCCTTATTAAAGCCAACGTTGATATTATGGGCCGGATGTCAATGATAAAGCAACAAAATTATGAACAATTTAAAGCTGACGGCTCAATTAATTTAAGCAATTTTAAATTTAAAAACCCTTCATTGAAACAGGGAATGACCATCGAAAAGGCGAATCTTAATTTCTCGCCAAAATTTCTCGACCTGAGCGCTTTTGATGCGCAAATCGGCAAAACCGATATTCACATGACCGGCAAGCTCACCAACTTCATCGCTTATGCATTGAAAAATGAAACCATTCACGGGAACCTGAATCTCACATCCAATCTTATCGATTTGAACGAATTTATGGGCAGCCCGGATAAAGCAGATACAGCAAAGAACGCTGACACTTCCAAACTGAATACGGTTGAAATTCCTAAAAATGTAGACTTCACACTGACTTCGAAAATAAAAAAATTGAATTACGATAAGCTTGAAATTACCAATATTTCAGGGGCAATAAAAGTTATAGATGGGAAAGTGTTAATGGACGATGTGTTTATGAACCTGTTGGAAGGCTCAATGACTATGTCCGGCGAATATAACACGCAGGATATGTCGAAACCTTTTACCGATTTAAAAATGAATATGAAGGACATCGATATCCCGGCTTCATTTAAAGCGTTCAATACAATACAAAAACTTGCGCCCATTGCGGAAAATGCCAAAGGAAAAGCATCGGTCGACCTGGCATTTAAAACAAATATCGATGCGCACATGTACCCATTGCTTAACACCATGAACGGAGAAGGAAAATTAACTTCAAAGCAAATAGAAATAAGTAATTCGAAAGGGATTTCAAAAATTGCTGATGCTTTAAAAGATGAAGATCTTAAAGATTTGAAAGCAAACGATGTAAAATTCACATTTCATATTCGCCAGGGACGAATTTACATTGATCCGTTCGACACAAAAATTTTAGGCAATAAAGTAAATATAAGCGGCGATCAGGGTTTAGACCAATCAATGAACTATCTTATGAAAATGCCTTTGCCTAAATCGCAAGTTAGTTCGGTGGCAGACAAATTGGGTGGCATGGCCGGCAAAGGATTAAATTTAATTGGAAGTTCAGTTATTGCAAAAATCACCATTCAAGGCACATTTAATGACCCAAAAATTGGGGTTGGTTTTGGTAAAGGTGAAAGCGAAAGTTCAAAAGAAGGTACAAAAGACGAAGCTAAAAAAGTTGCAGAAAAATCCATTGTAAAGGCTCTTACCGGTAAAAGCGGAAATGATGCTATGTCGCAGGCACAGGCAGAAGCCGATGCTGTAAGGTCGAACGCTAAAAAAATGGCTGATGATGTAAGAAAAGAATCGAACGATAATGCCGATAACCTTGTTAACCAGGCAAGCAATCCGTTTACAAAAGCCGCAGCTAAGGTGGCAGCTGACCAAATGAGAAAGAAAGGAGAAGAAAAAGCCAAAAAAATAGAAGCTGACGGGAATCAAAAAGCTGACGATATAATTAATAAAGCCAAAGCTGATAAAAATAAATGAAAAGGCATAAAAACAAAAAACTGTCTGATGAAGAAAATATTTCAACAGACAGTTTTTTTATAAATTCTTGTTAACCTGCTACGGTTAAATTTTTCTTTTCCTGGATACGGGCTTTCTTTCCGGTTAAATTACGGAGATAATAAATCCTCGACCTACGAACTTTCCCATGTTTATTTACTTCAATTTTATCGATGAAAGGCGAAGAAATTGGAAATATCCTTTCAACCCCGACATTGCCCGATATTTTGCGTACAGTGAAAGTTTCAGTAGGGCCAGCGCCTTTACGTTGTATTACAACACCCTTAAACTGCTGGACCCTTTCTTTGCTACCTTCTATAATTTTATAATGGACTGTCACGGTATCGCCACTTTTAAAAGGAGGGAAAACATTTTCCTTAGCCAGTTTCTCCTCAACAATATTCATTAAATTCATTGACGTAAAGTTTATTGATTGTTTTTTAAAACAGGCTGCAATATTACAAATATTTTTTTGATTGCAGAACAATGATTAAAAAAATCAGCAGGATTGGCGAATTAATTATTCCAAAAACGGTACTGATATTAATAATCCTAAAACTAAATGGTTATTTGCATATTAAACATTTTTGCATAAAGGCCTTCTTTGGCCATGAGTTCATGATGGGTTCCTGATTCGGCTATCCTGCCTTTTTTGAGCACTACTATCCGGTTGGCCATTCTGATTGTCGAAAACCTATGTGCTACAATGAAAGTGGTGCGGCCTTTTATCATTTCTTCAATTGATTCCTGGATTTGTTTTTCCGATTCAATATCGAGCGCAGAAGTAGCCTCATCAAATATAATTACTTTTGGGTCCCTGATTAGCGCCCTGGCAATTGCAATCCTTTGTTTTTGACCGCCTGAAAGCTTATTTCCGAACTCGCCAATTAGAGTGTTTAAACCATCCGGCAATTGTTCAATAACATTATTGAGCTTTGCCTTTTTAACAATTTCGTGGATTTTTTCTTCTGAAATATTCCGATGCTCAATACCATATAATATATTCTCCTTTATCGATCCGGAAAAGAGGATTATATTTTGTGGGACAACGGCCAGATGTGTCCGAAAAGTGCGTAAGTCAATTTCGTTGATATTGCTGCTATCGAGCAAAATGTGCCCTGTTGTAGGCCTTCTGTATCCTATAATCAGGTTCATAAGCGTTGATTTTCCGGAACCCGACTCACCAATAACTGCAATACACTCCCCATGTTTTACTTCCAGCGAGAAATCTTTCAGGGCATAGTTTCCATTGCCATAACTAAAATTTATATTTTCGAAGCTGAAATTTCCATTTACAAAATCCAATTTCTTTTTGCCTTCGTTTAGTTCAATATCCGGGCATTCGAGAATTTCGCCGAGAGAATTGATAGAATCCAAACCCCTGTTTATTTCAGGGAAAATAGTGATAATGGAATTAACGGAATTGATTATCATGGTGAAAAATCCCTGGTACATAACCACGTCGCCAACTGCAATTCGCCCTTTATAGGCCATATAAGCTGTTACAATTAGGCACACAAACTGGAACACCTGAAAACTAACCCACGATGAAGCGCCGAATATGGCATTCAAAACGTCAAGTTTCATTCCCTTTTCTTTAACTTTCAGAAGCTGCTTCCCCATTTGCTTTATTTCTGCATCTTCCACGCCATGCGCCCTTGTTAAAGGTATCATTTGCACCATTTCATTAACCCGCGCCGACATAGTCTCCAACTGAACCCTGTATTCCTTATTCGTTTCCGCCATTCTTTTTCTGAAAAATTTTGTTAAAAATATTGCCAAAGGAATTGTAAACAAGAAAAATATTGCCACAAACCGGTTTTTTAAAATTGTAGCTATTATGGCAAATAAAACATTTATAATTCCCATAAAAACCACATTTGCAAATTGCCGCGAAAGTATTTCAACCGATTCCGCATCGCGTAAAACCTTTGTTTGCATTTTGCCCGATTCGAAATTATTATGAAACGCAATAGATAGCTCCTGCATCCGTTTTACCAGGGCATATCTCAGGTTATGTTCAATTGACCTGTTGGCTTTGCTCAGATATTTCACAAATATTGTATGTGTGAAAATATTCTGAACAAACAACACCATAATGAAAATTGAGTTAAGAATAATGTTATTTAGTGCATCGGGTTTGTGGGAAGCAACTGCGTTAATTACATTTCCTATAATAACCGGTAGGAAAAGGGCTGGCGAATGTTTAATAGTTAATACAATAAGCGCGATGATTATATTTTTCTTCTCCGGTTTGAAAATCTGGAGAAGCATCCAAAATGGCCTGGATTTCCGATAGTGCAGTTCTAATAAAGTTTGTTGTTTATCTTTTGTCATTAAAGCTGAATGAACCGTTTCTGCAAAGTTAATCCTTAGTAAACTTTATTAAAACCAAAATACAGTTAAAAGAAAATTTATAATATTTTACAATTTCAGATATTTGGTGAAGCGTTATAATAGTAAGCAAAGGCAAAGCCATTGGACAAAAAATACAACATTGAGTATAATTACCTATAAAATAAGCGGTATTTTTTTTGCAAAACAATACACCTGTATTATAAGTCTTTCATTCTATTGAATTACACTAAATATTATCATAATTTTGGATTGCTTTATAAATTAAAAAGCCCTAAAATTCTTATCATTAATATCGAATTAGAATCTGTCAGCGCTATAAGTTTATTTTGTAATAAAAAATCCAAATAGGATATGGCTGAAAACTATAAGATTATTAATAATACCTGTTGAAACTATGAGACAAAAAATATTATTCTCAATAGGAATGTTATTAATGAATGGCCTTTTAGCAAGTCCCGATATTAAAGCGCAGAAATTGTCGGGAGAAATATCTGTTTCAGGGGCGTTTGCCTTGTATCCTATGACAGTGAAATGGGCTGAAGAATTTAAAAAAATTCATCCGAAAGTAAAAATTGATATTTCTGCCGGCGGGGCAGGAAAAGGAATAGCAGATGTTCTTTCAAAAGTAATAGATATAGGTATGGTTTCGCGCGAAATAAACCCTGAAGAAATAAAAAAGGGAGCGTTTGGCGTAGCTGTAACAAAAGATGCAGTGGTTATGACAATTAGCGCTTCAAATCCTTATTTGAACAATATTTTATCTCATGGCGTTACAAAAAAATTGGCTTATGATATTTTCATTACAGGCAAATGTGTAACCTGGGGACAAGCCATAGGAATTAATAGCTCTTCCCAAATTCATGTATATACCCGTTCCGATGCCTGCGGGGCTGCAGAAAGCCTGGCAAAATACTTTGGCAGGGAACAGGAAGACCTCTTGGGAGTTGGTGTTTTCGGCGATCCCGGACTGGCTTTGGCTGTGAAAAACGATGCTCTTGGCATAGGATATAACAACACCGGATATGTTTATGATGTCAAAACAAGGAAAATAAACCCGGGAATTCGGGTATTACCAATCGATTTGAATAATAATGGCAAAATTGATCCAGATGAAAATTTCTATAACACGCTCGATGAACTTATAAATGCAGTTACAAATGGAAAATATCCTTCGCCTCCTGCACGCGACCTGTATTTTGTTACATCGGGGAAACCTTCAAAACAGGTTTTAATCGAGTTTATTAAATTTGTTCTTACCGATGGCCAGAAATACGTTCATGAAGCAGGATATATTAATTTCCCAAAGGATAAGTTAGAGAAAGAATTGAATAAGTTAAAATAATTTCAATAGGTTTTTTAAATGTCGTTTTATTCGTTTACAAAATATCGTATTATAAAAGATAAAGTGGCTAAAAGCATTATGCTTTTAATCACTTTAGCATCGCTATTACTGGCTATAATAATTGGATTGACATTATATTTCAAATCAGCGCCTATCCTTCACCAACAATCATTATGGTCGTTGGTTTCTGGAAGTAATTGGCGACCATTTAAGGGCGAATTTGGGTTTTATCCGTTTATCATGGGCACTCTTTGGGTTACGGCAATTGCAATAACGATTGCAGTGCCGCTATGCTTATTAACTGCTATATTCTTATCGGAATATTCTCATTCGGTTGTCAATCGTTTTGTATTTCCCATGATTGATATTCTTGCCGGAATACCGCCGGTTGTTTATGGAGTTTGGGGCGTATTGGTTGTAGTACCACTTATTTCTGTTAGGTTGGCGCCCCATTTTGTGGAATATTCGACCGGTTATAGCGTACTGGCCGGAGGCATGGTATTAGCCATTATGATAATTCCGGTTATGATAAATATCCTGTGCGAAATATTTGCCGCTATCCCGAAGGAATTGCGCGAAGCTTCATTATCGCTTGGCGCAACGCAATGGCAAACAATAAAATTTGTTGTGTTAAGAAAATCGTTGCCCGGGATAATCGCAGCAATTGTGTTGGCTATTTCAAGGGCTTTTGGTGAAACTATGGCGGTGCTTATGGTATGTGGCAATACCCCTCTCGTGCCAAAATCGGTTTTCAGTCCCGGCTATCCATTACCGGCGCTTATTGCAAATAATTATGGTGAAATGTTTTCAATCCCAAAATACGACGCTGCCTTAATGCTTGCCGCATTCATATTATTTACAATCATCCTTTTGTTTAATACAGTTTCGAGAATTGTGCTGATCCACATTGAAAGGAGGTTTGCGTTATGAGAAAATTTGAAGAACGTTTTTTTAAATTTTTAATGATCCTTTCAACCCTGCTTATCCTCAGCGCACTTTTTATGATACTTTTAACCATTGTAAAACGGGGGTTGCCTGCAATGAACTGGAACATGGTTACAAAAATTTCAGGAAGCGGGTTTTATATCGGCAAAGAAGGCGGCTTGTTAAACGCTATTGTCGGATCGGTTTATATTGTTGCAGGTTCAACATTTTTTGGCTTGCTTATAAGTATTCCAATTGTTATATATATCAATATTTACTTGCCTAAAAAATCATTTTTAGCCGAAGTTACAAGGTTGTCGTTTGATGTTCTGTTCGGTATCCCTTCAATTGTATATGGGGCGTTCGGGTTTGCAATTATGGTTCTTTTAGGCTTAAAAGCTTCGCTTTTAGGAGGCATTATAGCTGTAACATTATTAATAACGCCAATTCTCATCCGCTCGATGGATGAAGTAGTCCGGATGATACCCGATGACTTAAAGGATGCATCCCTTTCACTTGGCGCTACGCGTTTTGAAACAATAAAGGTCATGTTAAGGCAAATTGCACCGGGAATTGCATCGGCTATATTTCTTTCTGTTGGCAGGGCAATTGGCGATGCTGCCTCAGTTCTTTTAACTACCGGGTATACTGACAGTATTCCAACTGCGCTCACCCAACCTGCAGCCTCATTGCCATTGGCAATTTTTTTCCAGCTAAGCAGCCCAATACGTGAAGTGCAGGACAGGGCTTATGCAGCGGCTCTCATTTTAACAATTATTGTTTTGGTTCTTAGTTTATCTGCCCGTTTTTTTAACAGTAAATTCTTAAAAAATAAAATATGATACTTAATTTATTAAAACCAGATATTGTTGATGTAGATTTGGCAATCAAAAACTCCAAAATATTTTCCGATTTAAAAGAAAAATTGGTTGAGTCAAATTATGTACCAATGATCGAGAACCCTCATATCAGCGTAAGGAACCTGAATGTGCATATCCAAAAGAATCATATTTTAAAAAACATCAACCTCGACATACCCGATAAAGCCATTACCTGTATTGTAGGCCCGTCAGGATGCGGCAAAACAACTTTGCTAAAAACTTTTAACCGTTTGCTGGAACAATCTGCCGATGTGAAAATCGAAGGTAAAGTTCTTGTCGATGGGGAAAACATTCACGACCCGCATATTGAAGTTATACATATCCGCAAGAAAATGGGCCTGCTTTCACAACGCCCTTGCCCGTTGCCAATGTCAATATTCGACAATGTTGCTTACGGGCCCAAAGTTCACGGGACAAGAAATAAAAAGAAGCTTAAAAATATTGTTGCCTATTATTTAAAATCAGTAAGTTTATGGGATGAAGTTAAGGATCGCTTAAATATGCCGGCAAACAGCTTGTCTGTGGGACAGCAGCAACGACTATGCCTTGCGCGCGGTTTGGCCGTTGAACCCGAGATTATTTTAGGCGATGAAGCTACGTCAGCGCTCGACCCGATTTCTGGTAAAAAAATAGAAGAATTATTTGTAAAGCTTAAGGAAAATTATTCCATTGTATTGGTTACCCACACGCTAAGGCAGGCAAAACGAATTGCCGATTATGTTATTTTTATGTATTTGGGTGAAATAATAGAATTCGGAAAAGCATCGGAAATATTTCAAAATCCTAAAAAAGAACTTACTAAGGAATATTTAAATGGGGGGATTAGTTAACTACTTGGTTAATTTTGGGACTGGCTTATAAAATTAAATTGATTTATATTTTTGTACAAAAGTGTTTAAAATTTTTATGGACTATGAAATTTAAAAATTTAGAAATCAGGTTTTGTTTATTAACGATAATACTTCAGTTAACTGCTATTTCTTCAATTCAATCCGAACCTGTCAATCCTGTTTTAATTAAAAAAAACATCTCGGTTATTTTAACTTGCATGGATAGCCTGAAAAAAATTCCTGATGACAGTATAAAACTTGTCCGTGAATAACCAAATTATAATTTCCATGGAAACTATCCTTAAAAAAAGCGGT
>CAWEFA010000091.1:0-6045 GCA_963808135.1 uncultured Bacteroidota bacterium | reverse complement strand
CTGCCTCTAAAACGAATATTATAGACATTCCCAATATTCGCAGTTCTCATAATCAACCTACTCCCAGAGGGGCTGGAGTGGCTATTGCAATAGCGTGGTTTACAGGAATCATTATTCTTTTCTTTCTGGATGGAATTCCAAATTACTTATTAATTGCTCTTTTGTTTGGAGTACCAATAAGTGTTATTGGCTTTATTGATGATATTGTAACAATTTCACCGAAATTAAGATTGGTAGTTCAAATTCTATGTGCATCCTTAGCCGTTTTTTCGCTTGGAGGTATTAATTCAATTGATTTTGGCTTTTCTGCTTTACAATCTTCTTTTCTATTCACCATTGCTGCGGTTTTAGGGATCGTATGGTTTACAAACCTTTTCAACTTTCTTGACGGAATTGATGGATATATAGGTGTTGAGATAATATTTATTTGTTTAGCAGCGTTTATTCTCCTTGGAATTAATTTACCCTTGTTATTAGCTGCCTCAACATTAGGATTCCTTATATGGAATTGGCAGCCGGCAAAAATATTTATGGGCGATGTGGGCAGCACATTACTTGGTTTTACTATCGGTGTATTTGCCGTTTACTATCAAAATTCAAACGAATCATCAATAGTAATTTGGTTAATGCTTACATCACTGTTTTGGTTCGATGCAACACTTACTATTTTCCGTAGATGGCGCAACCATGAGCAAATATCCAAAGCCCATAAAAAACATGCATACCAAAGAATTGTTCAGTCAGGATTTAGTCACCAAAAGACAGTTGTTTATTCTTTGGCAATTAACTTGTCAATAATGGGATTGGTTTGGGTAGCTCTTTCTTTTCCAATTATGCTATTACCATGTTTTGTAATAAATCTGGTTTTTCTATATATTATAATTCGAGTTGTAGATAAACGATTTCCATTTCAGTACAATTAAAAGCGATTATGAATTTTCAAGAAATCTTATTCTAATCATTTCAGCAATAAAAAATGAATTCGGTATTTGATAAAATTCAACTTAATATCCTATTTAAAAGAGGCTATTTTTCTTTTTTATTTGCTCTTCTCACAGTAATTATTTTGCCAATTCATGTTCAGTACTTACCACTTTTCATGATAATGTGGGGTATTTGCTGGTTTCTGGAAAATTATTCAAGAATTGATATGATATGGAATAGTAGATCAAAATATAAAGTGCTCTTTATTTTGTTTATTTCATATTATATCTGGCAGATTGCAGGCTTATTATATACAACTGATATTAAACTGGGATTACTAAATCTATTTGGAAGGCTATCTCTGGTACTTTTTCCCTTTGTGCTGATTTCTCCCGGCGAGATGATAAAGAAAAAGGCAAAAATATTGATAAAAATATTTGCCTTAAGTACATTTTTCTTTATATTGTTTTGTTTTGGTTATGCTTTGTACAGGTCTGTCAGTGTGCAAGAAGGACTTTGGATTTTTAATCCTCACCCAAAAGATTTTCCGTGGATGAGCTATTTTTATAGTTCATACCTGACTATAACACAACACCCTTCGTATATAGCTATGTATGCGCTTCTATCAGTTTTTATCTGTTTTGAATCATGGTTCGATTATTCTATTAAATTGACAAATAGGGTATATTGGTTAATCATTGGTTCTTTATTGTTGATATCGCAATATTTCTTATCGTCACGGGCAGGGATTTTAATTAGTCTGATTTTAGTTCCATTTTATTTAATAATTACATTTAACCGTCTTGGAAAAAAAAGAAACGGACTGCTCTGGATTCTATTAACTATGATAGCTTTATTACCTGTTATTGTAAAGAATCAAAGAATAGATTATATATATGATAGTGTTTTTCACAAACGAGTTGGTTATTATGAAGGGAAACTGGATCCACGATTTCTGATCTGGAAATCAGGCTTAAAAATTGCAAAAGAAAACTTACTGTTCGGAGTAGGAATTGGAGATGTCAGATCAGAATTAGTGCAGGAATATAAGAGGATCGGAGAAGAAAATATGGCTAAAGAGAGATTCAATGCACATAATCAGTTTCTGGAAGTCTTGCTTGAAAATGGTATAATTGGTTTGACTTTATTCATCTCTATATTTATCTTAATGTTTTATATTGCATTATCAGACAAAAATCATTTATTTGAATTATTTATTCTTATGATATTTATCTTTTTTCAATTTGAAACAGTTTTATACAGATTTGCCGGAGTCTCTTTTTTCTCCTTATTTTCTTTCCTTCTGATCTATTCAGGTATGAATTTGACAAAAGGTTACGAAAGAAGCTCCCGCTAAATAAAATGTACAAGTGAATGTTAAGTATTATAAGATCAGAGAAAAAGAAAAAGCATTTAACCCCCGGATATTTACAAATATTTAGAAGTTTTTAACATTAAATTAGAACTTTATGTATAGGAACAAAATTTTACTAATTACAGGAGGTACCGGATCATTTGGAAATGCTGTCCTTAAGAGATTCATCGATACTGGAATAAAAGAAATCAGAATATTCTCCCGGGATGAAAAGAAACAGGATGACATGCGTCGATATTATAAAAATCCTAAAATCAAGTATTATATTGGAGACGTACGAGACTATGATAGTATTAGCAGTGCAATGGTTGGTGTCGACTTTGTTTTTCATGCAGCAGCTCTTAAGCAGGTTCCGTCCTGTGAATTTTACCCAAGTCAGGCAGTGCGTACGAATATTCTAGGAAGCGAGAATACTGCAAATGCTGCTATCTATAATAAAGTTAAACGCTTCATTTCCCTTAGCACAGATAAAGCAGTCTATCCTGTTAATGCGATGGGGATTTCTAAAGCAATGATGGAAAAAATAATAATTGCTTCAAGCCGGATTACCTCAGAAACAGTCTTTTGTTGTACACGGTATGGTAATGTAATGGCTTCACGTGGTTCTGTGATCCCTCTTTTTATAAAACAGGCTAAAGAGAACAATACTCTAACTGTTACTGATCCTTCTATGACAAGATATTTAATGTCTCTTGATCAATCCGTTGATCTTGTGCTTTTTGCTTTTCAGAATGGGAATCCGGGTGATATTTTTGTACAGAAAGCTCCAGCATCAACTGTAGGTGATCTGGCCCATGCAATTATTGAACTCTTCAATTCAAAGAGTAAAGTTGGAATCATTGGCACTCGCCATGGTGAAAAACTCTATGAGACATTACTTAGTCGTGAGGAAATGGTAAAAGCACAGGACTTGGGAAACTATTACAGGGTACCATCTGATAATAGGGATCTGAATTATGATGGATACTTTGTGGAGGGAATGGTTGAAACATCAGCCAGAGAAGATTATACTTCTCATAATACTAATATTTTGACAATTCCAGAAATTAAAAAACTTCTTTTGAAGCTCGATTATGTTCAGAATGAATTAAAATCTATCGGAAATGAAAAAAGTTCTTATAACGGGTTCTAACGGGTTTATTGGCAGTAACCTTTTATATAACCTGAAATACAAGGATGGAATAGATGTTTTTGAATTTAATATTGAACATGATAGAGATTATCTGAAAAAAATTCTCAGGGAGGTTGACTTTGTTTTCCATCTTGCTGGTGTTAACCGACCAGAAGAAGTCAAAGATTTCAAAATAAATAATATTGAACTTACTCAATTTATTGTTGAACATCTTATTGAATTTAAGATTCATGTGCCGATTGTTTTAGCATCTTCAACCCAGGCTGAACTTGATAATGACTACGGGAAAAGTAAACTGGAAGCTGAAAAACATATAGTTGAATATCGGAATAAGGGGGGTGTGGGATATATTTACAGATTAACCAACGTATTTGGTAAGTGGTGCAAACCAAATTATAACTCGGTTGTAGCCACATTCTGTTATAATATTGCTAATGGAAAAAAGATAATGATCTCAGAAAGAAATAAGGCGATCCAACTTATTCATATTGATGATATAATCAATGAGTTTAAAATATTATTATCAGGAATTAATTATATACCTGATAAAGAGATCCTTTCAGTCAATCCTTCTTATAAATCAACACTCGGAGAAATTTCAGACTTGATAAATTCCTTTAAGCAGATGTCAACTTCTGTTTTGATTCCGGATTTGAGTAATGATTTTTTAAGGAAACTTCATTCAACATACCTTTCATATATTCCGCCTAAAGATGCTCTCTATTCTCTTAAAAAACAAACTGACGAACGAGGCTATCTCTTTGAATTAATAAAGTCTAAATCATTCGGGCAAATTTTTGTTTCTAAAACTAAACCAGGAATTACGAGAGGGAACCATTTTCACCACCTGAAAAATGAAAAATTTTGTGTGATCGAAGGTACAGCGGTTATTAAATTCAGACATTTGGTAACCAATGAAACCTACGAATATACGTTACATGACAACACGCCAGAGGTTGTCAATATTTTGCCTGGGTATACTCATTCTATTACTAATACAGGTCAGGATGAACTTATTACGCTCTTTTGGGCTAATGAGCCATTTGATAAAGAGAGACCAGACACTTATTATGAAAAAGTTGAAAAATGAAAAGAATTAAGGTTTTAACAGTTGTTGGAACTCGTCCGGAAATTATACGGCTATCAAGGGTTATATCAAAACTTGATGCAACTGAAGCAGTTGATCATGTTCTGGTTCATACCGGGCAGAATTATGATTATGAGCTTAACGAGATTTTCTTTAGAGATCTTGAACTTCATAAACCCGATTATTTTTTAAATGCTGCCGGAGAAACTACAGCCAAGACAATTGGGAAGATTATTATTAATATAGATCCGATTCTGGAAAAGGAAAAACCGGCTGCTTTTTTAATATTGGGTGATACAAACAGTTGCCTTTGTGCAATTCCTGCTAAAAAGAGGAAAATACCAATCTTTCATATGGAATCCGGAAACCGCTGCTTTGATCAAAGGGTCCCTGAAGAAACAAACCGAAAAATAGTTGATCATATCAGCGACATAAATTTGACTTATAGTGATATTGCGAGAGAATATCTATTATCCGAAGGTATACCGGCGGATAGAATAATTAAAACAGGAAGTCCAATGTTTGAGGTACTTAAATATTTCTTACCGAAAATTAAGGAATCTAATGTGCTTACTGAACTAGGACTGAAGAAAGATAACTATTTTATCGTTTCATCACACAGAGAAGAAAATATTAATTCAATTAGAAATTTTAAAGAGTTGGTATTAACTATTAATTCAATTGCAGAAGATTATTTAATTCCTGTGATTGTATCAACACATCCGAGAACCCGGAAACAGATAGAATTAACCAAAATAAAATTTCATAAATTGGTAATACTTGGAAAACCTTTTGGTTTTCTTGATTATATCAATCTTCAAATGAATGCTTTTGCTGTTTTATCTGATAGCGGAACTATTTCAGAAGAATCATCTATTTTGAACTTTCCCGCTTTGAATATCCGGGAAGCACATGAAAGGCCAGAGGCAATGGAGGAAGCATCAGTTATGATGGTTGGACTTAAATATTATAGAATAGTTCAGGCTCTTTCCATTCTGAAAAATCAGAAACAAGAAAAGGAGAGAGCCTTAAGGTTAGTAAGCGACTATTCCATGCCTAATGTGTCCGAAAAGGTAATCCGTATAATTCTTTCGTATATTGATTATATAAATACTAATGTCTGGAAAAAATAGTCATAAAACAATTTAAGAAAGATTATAAATTCGTTTATGTATTAATTTCTTATTCCCGTCTTTCACTTTTACTTTTACCTTCTGCTTTTAAACTCGTGTCTTTAATTTTTTATATCTTTTGAACAATACCATAAAGCGATCGAATTTTTTGAATTATTTCTTGTTATGACTGTGCTGCCGCTTGGGATCCGGCTCTTTAATTGTCCTGGACGGGTAAACAAGCAATGCAAGTTCAGTGTCCGGCAGTTACAATAACTCATAAATAACCCTTCCCTGACTGAAAAAAACGTGCTTCATAAGAATCAATGATGTTGCGGATAGAGCGGGTCTGACAACTAACCTCTTACTTGCTGTGACCATCCGATAATAACGATTTGCCTTCATTTAACCGTAA
>CAWEFA010000090.1:0-9991 GCA_963808135.1 uncultured Bacteroidota bacterium | reverse complement strand
ATATTCGTAATTGGAATGACGTCAACAATATAATTATAAATTTTAAACCAGATGCGATATTCCATCTTGCAGGCCAAGTCGCCATGACTACATCCATTGAAAATCCAAGAATGGATTTTGAGATAAATGCTTTTGGTACACACAATCTGCTTGAGGCCGTCCGTATTAACAAACCAGATGCATCCATTGTTTATTCATCTACAAATAAGGTGTATGGGGATTTAGAGCAGTATACTTACGAAGAGACTGAAACACGTTATAAATGCATTGAACGTCCTGATGGTTTTGACGAAACGACTCCCCTCGATTTCCATTCACCCTATGGTTGCTCCAAGGGTTCTGCCGATCAGTATATGCTGGATTATGCAAGAATTTTCGGATTAAAAACAGTTGTGTTTCGTCATTCGAGTATGTATGGCGGGAGGCAATATGCAACGTACGATCAAGGGTGGGTGGGATGGTTTTGTCAGAAAGCAATAGAAATACAGAAAAAAGCGATTAATGATCCCTTCACCATCTCTGGAAACGGAAAGCAGGTTAGGGATCTACTCTATGCGGACGATATGGTTAATTTGTATTATGCAGCTTGCGAGAAAATCAATTCTGTAAAGGGAATGGTTTTTAACATCGGCGGTGGAATGGAAAATAGCCTTTCGCTACTGGAGCTATTTGCAATACTTGAGAAAGAATTAGATATAAGATTGCACTACGAAAAGCTTCCCAGGAGAATAAGCGACCAAAAAGTATTCGTATCAAATATAAATAAAACCAGAAATTTGATGATGTGGGAACCAAAGGTTAACAAACACATCGGTATCAAGATTATGCTGAATTGGATAAAAGAATCAGTAATTTAAAAAAGATGGAAAAGACACCTACAAATTGCAATGCAAATACACCTGTTCTTGATAGCGCTGCCCGAACAAAGGTTGTAAAGTTTCACATATCTCTGACTTTCGTATTTAAAGCGTTAGGCATTGGATTAAGTTACCTTCTTATTCCACTTACGATTAACTATCTCAATGTAGAGCAATTTGGAATATGGATGACGTTGCTTTCTGTTCTTTCGTGGGTTGCATTTTTTGACATTGGACTCGGCAATGGACTCAGGAATAAATTAACAGAGGCACTTTCCGTTAATAATATCAAACTCGCGAAAACATATGTCTCAACGGCCTATGCAGCAATTACCTTTATTGCTCTCATTTTTTTTGTAATTCTTATATTTATCTTACCCTTCGTTCATTGGAATAAAATGTTCAATACAACCCTGATCAGTAATGCGGAATTATTAAAGGTGGTTTTTACTGTTGGTTTTTTCTTCCTATTAAACTTTGTACTGTCACTATGTAATTCTATGTTTTATGCTTATCAGGAAGCGTCGTTTTCAACATTAGGAACTCTTTTGTTAAACCTTTTTGCTCTATTTGCCATATACGTTTTGATTCATTACACTTCTGGTAGTTTGCTTTATTTAGGAACTTGTTATGGATTATCAATGGTCTTGTCTAATCTTCTGTTGGTATACTATTTCTTTAAAAGACATCCCGAAGTTAAGCCATCCATAAAACATATTGATCTAAGCAAGATAAAAGAAATAACCTCCCTTGGTGTAAAGTTTTTTATCATACAAATGGCGGCACTTGTAATATTTGCTACGAGCAACATAATTATTACTCAGTTATTGGGGCCTGAGCATGTCACTCCATACAATGTTGTTTTTAAATTATTCAGCATAATAACGATCGGCCACTCAATTGTTTTGGCTCCACTATGGTCAGCATATACTGAGGCGTATACAAAGGGAGATATCGGATGGATAAGAAACGCTTTAAAAAAGTTCAACTTATTAATGATCCCAATAATAATTTCTGTTTTGATTCTTGTCGTATTCGCTAGAAAAATAATAAATATTTGGGTTGGTCCAAACATTCAATTTCCTTATCTACTCGTGTTATTTATGGGAATTTATACCGTAATCTCTGTTTGGAATAATATATACGCGTATTTTGTTAACGGCATCGGAAAAATTAAACTTCAAATGTATTCAGCAATTTTAGGAGGTTTTATAAACATTCCTCTTTCCATATATTTCGTAAAACATTTAAGCTTAGGAATTAGTGGCGTGATTTTGGGAACCATTGTTTCATTGTCACTATTCGCAGTTATTGGACCCATGCAAAGTTATCATATTTTAAATAAACACCCTGTTAAAAAATTCCAGCCAGAGTTATGATAAATCTCCCAAAGGTAAGCATTTTAATACCAGTTTACAACAGAGAACATATAATATCGGAAACCCTGAATTCTGCAGTTAATCAAACCTACAAAAATATTGAAGTTATTGTGGTTGACAATAAAAGCACAGATAATTCTTTAAATTTGATAAAGGGGTTTGCCAAGTCACGTATGAATGTCAAGGTTTATCAAAATAAAATAAATATCGGACCAGTAAATAATTGGCAAAAATGCTTGGAATATGCAACGGGAGAATATGCAAAATTTTTATGGTCTGATGATTTAATAGCCCCCACTTTTATAGAGAAAACCTTGCCATTTCTTGTTAACTATCAAGATGTAGGTTTTGTTTTTACGGGTACTGAAATCTTTAATGATGACACGGGACAAATTGTTAAAGCTTACTTTATTGGAGATACAGGTATATATGACACAATAAAATTTATAAAGGGTTCCTTATTGGGCAGTCTAGGTGATCCATTTCCAGTTTCACCAGGTAATGCATTATTTAGAAAGAAAGATCTTAAAAAAAATCTTTTAATGGATATCCCAAACAAAATTGGAAGCGATTTTAGCATGCATGCTATAGGCAACGATCTTTTAATTTATCTGCTAACCGCAAAAGATTATCCGAGATTTGCCTTTATAAATGATATTTTAGCTTTTTTCCGTGCACATAAAGATAGCATTTCTGTTTCTTCAAATAAATACGAACTTGCCACTTTGTACAATATTGCCAAAACCTTCTTTGTTGAAAATTATCTTACCGATAACAAATTAAAGAAAAGATTTAATGCAACTTTGTTAGGTTTTTTATTTCGCCGGAAAATTGATGCCAAAATTAAAAAAGTCCGGAATTTTTATTTTAAAGAGGATATACTTGAAATAGATTATTTGTTTTTAGTAAAAATAATTTTTAAAAGTTATTTTATCTCACTTTTACAGCGAAACTTTTTCCCTTGCAGACAATAGGTTTTACTACTTCCGCAGGCGTAGCAAAATATATTGCTGTTTTTCCAACAATCAATTTTTTTGATAAAAAAGAAGTGCCCGATGAAACCCTATAAAGTTACTATTATTACACCGACTTGGAATATGGGAAAGTTCATTCCAGACTGTATAGAATCTGTTCGCAGTCAAACATACGCTAATATTGAGCATATTATACTTGATAATGTATCGAACGATAATACGGTAAATGTTGTTGATTCCTATAAAGATACCTATAATTGCATTTTTATTAGGCAACCTGATATAGGACAAGCAAATGCCATCAATAAGGGTTTTGATATGGCAACTGGAGATATCGTGTGTTGGTTAAATGCCGACGACTATTATGCAAGTAATAAGGTGATTGAAAATGTAATATCAATGTTTGAATGTAATCCAACTATTGATATCATCACAGGAAAGGGTTATTATGTTGATGGAAACAAACGGCGCCTTAAGGCTATTAAACCGCCAAGATTGCATTTGTTGAAATACTGTGATGAAATTTTACAACCCGCAACATTCTGGAAACGAGACGGTATCCGTTTGAAGGAAAATTATAATTATGTGTTTGACTGGATCTTTTTCTTGAATTGCAGAGAGCAGGTCGTCGTATTTCTATTTTGGATGAAGAATTGGCCGTGTATCGAAAAAGTGGAACCAATAAAACAGCATTGGATAATGCAAAGAGGAAATTAGAAATTGTCATGGTTCAAAAACTATTTAATAAAAACTCCATTAACCTCTATTGGTGTTATCTGATTTATTTGCTATATAGAACTTGCGAATATTTTAATTTGTCTTTTGCAAAAACACTTATAGCTAAAATTAATTGTGCTGTTTATTTCGTTACTTTTGGACGAGTAATCTCTGGATAGGTTTTCAATTGCTAATAAAAGCTCAAAACGTCAGAAAACCCCTTAGCTTAGCATGAAATTCGATTCTTTAATAAACCTCCCTATTAAGACGCTTTACACTCTCTTTCTTTTCTTTTCGCCATTTTCATCATGGCTGGCGATCTCCGGTCAACTTCGCCTTCCGGTTGTATTGTTTATATTATTAAGCATTGTAGCAATTCCAATTCTCATGTTAACTCCTCGCAAGTCAATGAGCTTACTCTTAAAAGATAAAGAAGACCTGCTGATTTTCTTCCTTTGTTTCTTTGTCCTGATATCATTCTTGTTTGGCTTTGGCGGAGAAAGAAGCACTAATCATCTGCTCGCGTATTATTATTCTTTTCTAGGATATCTTATTATGGGTAAATTGTATGCACGCAGAATCTTTAATAGCTGGGACAAAATCGTTCGGATCATTGCCTACATGTGCCCTTATGTGTACGGGGATAGTTATCATTGAATTCATACTGCTTAACGTTTTTAATTTCCCCATTCGGCATTATTTCCTTACCGGAGGGCCCCAAACCAGCAATATGGAGTCTTTTGATAAAGTGTTTCTTAAGTTCGTCGGAGGTACGGCAGAAGAACCAGGATCAATGGCGTTATTATTAAATATAATCTGTCCGATAGGTATCATGTATTTCCATATAACAAAAGCCGTTTTTAAAAAATATGTGTTGATAGTAGCCTACTTTCTCAGTCTTTGCTTTTTATTATCAACAGCAGCGTTCATTGCACTTTTAATAGGGTTGGGCCTTATTTCCCTTGCTAAAGCTTTTAATTGTTTAACCAAAGCAAAAATCCGCCCTGTCGTTAGCCGTAATCGTTTAGCAATGTTTGCAGGTGGCTCCATACTTACGCTATCTTTAATTGCCGGGACCTATGACTATTTATGGAAACCATTATCTATGATAGCACAGGAATCAATGCTGCTAAAGGTATCTTTATCGGAAGAAAGTGTTTCAGCGTCCCAAAGGGTGTATATGTGGAATAAAGCGATAGAACACTTTCAGTCTAGTAAGGCTTTTGGGAAAGGTCCCGGATTTGGAGTTGAGTTCCAAACACAAGGTTACCATAGTGTTTTTTTGACATTGCTTGCAGACACCGGCATTTTCAGTTTTTTATGCTTTTGCGTGTTTTTAGCGGCTATTTTCCGAAAGATGCTTAATCTTCCATCTTCGCTTAAATATTTTTTCTTTATCCCGTTTTTTGGAAGCATCTTCCATTTCTGCGTCATCAGTGATTATTACCATCCGCCATTCTGGATTATGATAATTCTTATTCAAATAATATATGAACAATCAAAAACTACTCCCGTCATGAAGTATAAAGCAGGAGAGTTAACTTGAATTCTCTTTTTTCTATCGTTACCCCGACATTTAACGCTTCAAAGTACCTGCAACAGACGATAGATAGTCTGCAAAGACAAACATACAAACATTTTGAACATATTGTCGTGGATGGAATGTCTAAGGACGGCACGGTAGAGTTGTTGCAGAAGAGCCGTCATTTAAAATGGATTTCTGAAAAGGACAACGGCCAATCCGATGCATTGAATAAAGGGTTTAGAATGACAACCGGAGATATCCTTGCCTGGCAGAATGCTGACGATTTATACCTGGACCATACCCTGGAAATCGTATCTGACTTCTTCAATAAAAACCCCGCCATTGAATTAGTCTATGGCGGTTATCAGCTAATTAATGAAAATAGCGAATGGATTTGTGATGTCCATCCGCCCAAATGGAACAAGTGGCTGTTTGTCCACGGCCGATTTGTCCCTTTGCAGCCTACGGTTTTCTGGCGCAGAAACGTCTATAAAAAAATAGGGGAACTTGATACATCGCTCCACTACTGCATGGATGTGGATTTTTTCAGCAGGGCCGGCAATTGCTTCGAATTCGCCTGTATTCCTGAAATCCTCGGCCAGTTCAGGGTGCATGATGAAAGCAAAACCCAGAATAAATCAAATTATTTAAAATTACGGGCGGAATACAAATCGGTTTTAAGCCGAAATTTTAATTATAATCGAATGGATTCCATTTTATTTTATTTATTCCAAAAACGAAAACGTTTGGCTTCCTATATTAAGCGAGAATTTCTCCCTAAGATTTAGCGAGTCGCCCTCTCAAGAGTGCTGTGCTATATGGATCTTTCTGTTACACAAGGACTTGTATGCCCTTTATGTAAGTCAACATCCTTGACTTTCAATGACTCCGTGGTATTGTGCCGTGGATGTAATAAAAAATACCCGGTGGTAAATGGCGTGCCGGTCTTGATTAATGAAGAGCAAAGCATATTTACCATTCAGTCGATTATCGACGGCAAGGACGGATTCTTTGATCGCTCCAAAAAGGGGCGTATTCTTGAAAGTCTTTCGCGGCTGTTGCCCGTATTACAGACAAACTTGCATACAAAGCAAAACTTTGCCTATTTAAAACAACAATTACTGCAACTATCCGACGCAAAAATACTCGTAATAGGAGCCGGAAACGAAGGCCGTGGGATTTCCGATTTTATCAGAACAAAGCAATTCAAATTTGTTATGAGCGATGTCTTTCTTGGTCCCTCTATCACTATAGTTCTTGATGCGCATTCTATCCCCTATGAAAACCAAACTTTTGATTGTGTCGTTGTTCAAGCAGTCTTGGAGCACGTGTTGAATCCCCAACAATGCGTGCAGGAGTTCCATCGAATTCTGAAGCTGCAGGGACTTATTTACGCCGAAACACCATTCATGCAACAGGTGCATGGCGGGGCATACGATTTTACCCGGTTTTCAAATTCAGGACACCGGTGGCTTTTCAGAAATTTTGCTGAAATAGCAAGTGGGTTTGCGGCAGGTCCGGCAAGCGCACTGGCCTGGAGCATTCAGCATTTTTTCATATCATTGTTACCGCGTTCACGAACCACTGTTCTTTCGGTAAAATTTATTTCGCGGTGCCTTCTCTTCTGGCTCAAATATTTTGACTATATGATGAAAAACAATCTACTTGCCATGGATGGGGCATGCAGTTGTTTCTTTTTAGGACGTAAAGCAACTATGAGCATTTCTCCCAAAGAGATGCCGGCATATTATCAACAGGATCTCTAACGGGGTCAAGCGTGAAAACAAAAAAGATTAAAATGAAAATATGTATTGATGCGCGGCACGTTCATGGGAAAATGCAGGGATTGGATCGTTATATTCTTGAAGTACTCAATCATCTTCCGGAAGTTTCTGATACGATACTATACATACTTCATAACGATGATTTTCCTCATGAATACATTGAGTATCCCAACCGTTTTACTTTTATATTAAGCAAAACAAGGGGTTGCAGCCTATGGCAGCATTTTTCGATCCCCTTCGCGCTCAGAAAACTGCATCTAAACGTCTACTTTTACCCTTATATTGATCCCCCTATCATTCCACCAGCTAAAAAAAATGTATTCATGGTACTTGACCTTAACCATTATTTCTTTTCGCGGTCAGCCGCAACGACAAATCTATTGGCCATAGTGGCTGCAAAATTCTTTATTAATTTTTCGTCATTTACATATAATAATATCATGGTGATTTCAGCGTTTGTCGCCAAGGATCTTGCAAAGCATGTCCCGCAGGCAAACCGCAAAACAATTGTACATCACCTTGGCTTTTCACCGGAAAGATTCCCCCCTCTTGATTCTGTATCTTTACAAAAGAATAATTTTGGCAAATACATTTTATATGTCGGGAACAACAGACCCCATAAAAATCTTGAGGGTCTGCTGAAAGGATTTTCATTGCTACATAAATTGCATGGGGATATCGTTCTGATAATTGCGGGGAATATGTCTAAGAGATTTGTTGATATTAAAAGTATCGTAACAGAGCTCGGCCTTTCGGAATACGTCGTAATTAAAGAGTCCGTTACTGATGATGAATTGGCGCTTTTATACAAAAATTCCTTGTTATTTGTTTATCCTTCTCTATCGGAAGGCTTTGGACTCCCCCTTCTTGAAGCCATGCATTTTGCGACGCCTATAGCCGCCTCTCATACAAGCTGTATCCCTGAGATTGCAGGGGAATCTGTGGAGTATTTCGATCCGCACTCCCCCGAGAGTATCGCATATTCTGTTGAACGATTGCTTGTAAACGAAGTATCTCCGAAAAACTCTAATAAAAAAATGCAGGGAACGGGTGAAAGAATTCACTTGGGACAAAACAGCCCGACATTTACTTTCAGCATTAGCCACATGACCATGAACCGATTGCGGGTAATTCACGTAACCCAGCCGTTGGGCGGGGTTGAAACCTCGATCAAAAATATTGTCGAGAATATTGACGATTCAAAAATAGAATCGTTTTTAATAACACCAAGCAGGACACTGAAGGTTTTTTCATCATCTGGAAAAATTGTTGAACATTATCATATACCTTTTGTCCGATCAATCAATCCGATACTCGATGTTTATTCGTTTCTGAAATTACTGCGGCTGCTGAGAAAGCTTAAACCGGATATCCTTCACTGCCACAGCTCCAAAGCCGGTTTTTTGGGGCGTTTAGCCGGCTATCTTTCAGGCATCCCTACTATCTATTCTCCCCGCGCTCTTTCATTTTTAAGCAGCCGATACGGTTTCATCCAGCATGTTTTTCTCCTGTTGGAACGGATTGCTGCAAAATGGACGACGATCTTCCTTGCCTGTTCCGAGTCGGAATTTGAATTAGGTAAAAATAAAATCGGCATTGATTCAAGCAGGTGCTTCCTCTGGAAAAATTGTATAAACGCTGCTATTTTCAGGAACTCCCAAGACCGTATTGCTGTAGGAAATTACATTTGCTTTGTTGGCCGTCCTTCCTTCCAGAAAAACCCCCACATGTTCACCGCAGTTGTCAAAGAACTCAAACGGCTTGGTTTTCCCACAATGTTCATTCTTGTCGGTGCGGGCCAATATTCGCCGGAGCTTAAAAAATTATACCGACTTATTGATAAATACGATATTGCGGACTATCTGACTGTTAAAGGATGGGTCGACTATGAAGAGTCGTTAGATTTAATTGCCCGATCTTTAATGGTTATATTGACATCCCGGTATGAAGGATTACCTTGTACCGTCATCGAGGCCATGGCTTCAGGCAAGGCCGTTGTTGCTACCGATGTCCCCGGTACACGCGATATTGTCATCGACTCGGAAACCGGTTTGCTCGTTCCGTCTGACGATTATAAAGCAATGGCGGAAGCCATACTGCGGATTAAAAACGATCATGATTTCAGGAAAAAGCTCGAATCCGGAGCACGGGAGGAATATTGTAAACACTATAATACAAAAGAGCGAATCGGCGATTTAGAGCGAATTTACTTTTCCCTGTACGATAAAATAAAAATTCTTCACATAACGCAGCCATTGGGCGGCGTGGAGACTGCTTTGCGGTCAATAATTGAGAACATCGACGACACGCGTTTTGAAACGCATGTCGCTGCCCCGAAACGCATCGTTATTCATTCCAAATCCGGCCGGGCTGTTCCGGTTCATGTTATTCCCTATGTACGCAACATTCATTGTATTAAAGACCCTCTATGTTTTTTTTCTACAATCAAACTCATACGCCGGCTCAAACCGTCGATTATTCACGTTCACAGTTCAAAAGCGGGTATTATCGGACGCCTGGCAGGCGACATTTTGAGGGTTCCAACGGTTTTTACGCCACATGGTTTTTCGTTTTTATCGACACCCAACAAATTTATACGAACCATTTTTATTTTATTAGAAAAAATTGCGAAATCGTGGACAACGCTACTTGTACCATGTTCAGAATCTGAGCTGCAGTTAGGTCAAAAAGTAATCGGCTTTACTCAGTCAAAATGTACCTTGTGGAAAAACAACCTGCCGGAAAGAGATTTAAT
>CAWEFA010000089.1:0-18393 GCA_963808135.1 uncultured Bacteroidota bacterium | reverse complement strand
ATAAATATTGTAAATTTCAACGGTAGCTTTATCGGCCCCGGTTTCAATAATAAGCATACCTGTTGTGGGGTTCGGGTAAATTTTTATCCCATAGCCGGTATTCTCTTCCGGAACAGCGTTACTATTTTTCGCCGGATATCCACTTCTTCCGATTTCTTGGAAGTACATGTAGTGATTATGTAGGCTTTCATTACAGAACCTGCTTTGGCGCTAAAATTTTAGAAAACTGTATAGACTTGGTTGCTTCTACATACAATGTAGCTCCACTTGCTACAACATCAGTGCCTGACGAAGTTATTGTTATTGCCTGTATAGGAGTACTTGTGTTATTATAGCCACTTGGATTAACTTACAGAAATATTATACGAAGTTGCCACATTGCTTAAAACTTACACCGGCAGTAACAGCTTTTACCGGGCTAATTGAAGTAGCCCCCGAAGAGCTTGTTGTTACAACCCTGTAATAGTAAGTTTGGCCTTGTTTTGCTGTATTATCAGTGCATGAGGATGATCCGGTGCCTGCATTGCAAACCGTTGTTGACCACGGCCCATTGGGCGAGTTTGACCTTTGTACCTGGCCTGTTGAACCACTTGGTATAGTAGGATAGGTTATGGTTTGTCCTGTACTGGAAGTAGAAACCGTAAGTAATACCGTTGAACCTGATGCAGTAGCCTGAGAAGTTCCATAGATATTTGTAGCTACAATAGTGTACGAATTATTGGGACTATTGGCTATTGGTTTATTATCTAGATAACTGAATTGGCCATTACTTGATGTTATGCCTGTTGAGGTTGGATTACTACCATTGCATGAAATTGTACAAGTAGCATTTGGGTCGGCATCATTCCACGTAACTGTAACCACAGTACCAGAAGCATTGGCTGTTGCACATGGAGATGTTATAGTTGGCAAGGTTGGGCAATTAGCAGTTGATGGTGCCGAAGTAAGCAATTGTCCTCCAATATATCCATTTGTTTGGCTTTGACTTTTTGTAACTAAGTTCTGTACATTAGTTACATCTCCAGAGCAAATGATATTTACATTATTTACAACTTCAGGACAGCTATTAAGTGTCTTGCGTTGTGAATCAGAATATATTGGAGGTTCGCTCCAATACATCAGGCTATTTTGGTCATTTACATGAGCTAATTGTAGTGCATGCCCAATTTCATGTAATATACAACTATAAAAATTAGCGCCACTTATACTTTGACCTGGCAAACTGTAATCCCAGTTTATATTTTGAATAATAATTGTGCAGCCATTTCTAACAAAAATATCGTCATTATAAAAGTAATTTGGATAATGAATTAAACCTATAGGAGTATTAATAGTAGTTTCCATTTGACCAATGCCACCCGGTGTTCCAAAATCAATATAATTATTTGTAGATACTATAGTATTGGAAGTATTAATAATAAATTGGATATTGAGGTTGTACGACCAACTGTATAATGCCCATAATACGGCTTTATAAGCTGGGGAATTTGCTATAATACCAGGCCCCAGGGTAAATACAATACCATTGTTACTGCCTGAATTAGATAAATAATCCATCGGTTTATATGTGCTATTTTTTAATACATCCTGATTGTATACATGATTTACGGTTAGATTAAAATCATCTGAAGTGCTGTTCCATGCTGAAGTTACATTTATTGGGCCTGTTCCAAAAGTAGTAAGTGTAGGAATATCACATGATGATAAAATCATCATTATTTTAGTGTCAGTCCAATATTCGGGAGTACTGTTACCAGGAACCTGGTAATCGCAGGCATCCCGGTCTATAACTTTTAATGGCGTTGATCCGTTTATCAAACCATTGGCGTTTGTAAAAGACACTGCACTACTCGATCCCCTTCCATTGCCAAAACCTGTACCTTCTATGATAATAATTTGCCCTTGGCCTGCAGTAAAATCGCTACCGTCTGAAGTACTTATACTATTAATATTAGGTTTAGGGCAAAATACTGCCTCAGTATTTGGGTCAGGGGCTGTAAATATATAACATATAGGTGAAGTAATTACTACGTCAGATTTTTCACAATCACATGGACAACTTTCATCTGTACAATCACAATCATAATATTGTTCACAAGTTATACATTCAATACCACCACTAACTATTTTGCAGTAACCCTCGTCGCAGTAATCATCGCAAGTATAGCATTGATCAGTTTTCTCATTACAGCCATAAGCGCCGCAATTTCCTTTAGGACATGTACAATCTTCACATTTTGTACAATCCCCACCATTACAATAATCACAACTATTACCAGCTCCTTCACAAGTATAACATTCTCCAGTAGAACCATTGCATCCATAAGTGCATGTTCCTGAGCATTTACAACTACCATCAGAATTGCAGCCATAAGTGCAAGTGCAAGTGCAACTTTTCGCGGTTACATCGGTACTACCGCTAAAATCTGCAGAACTGGAAATGCTGCAACCATTGTTATCCTCAACATAGCTAATTGCATAGGTTGTCTTTACATCGCTGGTTGGGTCTACGCTTAAGAAAATATTATTACTGTCATCAGGGGTCAGAGCATCAGCTTCAAGGGTAGTTGAAACACTAGTGCTATTGTCTAAGGCGCTCAGGTCAATTTCTTTATAGGGCGTAGCGCCCCCGGTAACCTGTATTGTAAGGTCAACACTTTTGCCATCGCAAGGGTTATCATTGCTACAGGCAGTAATTTTCGCTTTTGTCGGGCCATTGGAGCAATCGGGGTTTACTGTTATACCAAAACTGCATAAAGGGCTGCCATCGGTATTTTGTAATTTATAGCCACTATTATCGGTAACGCTTGTAATTGAATAGGTTGTAACCCCAATTGTAGTTGGTGCCACGGTTATATTTATGCTGGTACTACCTGAAGGTATCGTTTCAGAGATTGGAGTTGTACTTCCATCGCTCAATTCAACATCATAGGGAGCAGTGCCGCCTGTAACCCCAATTGTCAGTTCAGTGCTTTTGCCAGTGATGATTGTGGAAGAATAGCCAGTGGCTACATCTATTGTTGCACCTGTGGGGCCAACGCAATCCTTACTGTCGGCAAAGCTTACAGCATTGGTTGCAGGTAAAGTTTTATTTGTTGGAGTATTATTATCTATTATATCACAATTTACAAGTATCTTCACATGGAAGATGGTTGCAGGGCTTGTGGTAATTGCAACGCTTATTAATTTAACAGCAATAGTACCATTGCTTGGTGGTGGATAAGAGATATTAACCCCGGATGCCGGTGTAATGTTTACAGCCTCATCACTTGTTTCAAAGTCATTAGTACTATAATTCATATTTACCGTTTCGGTAACACTCACGCTTTGATCGGCTGTTGCCTGTACATCATATTCCAAATAAAAATTATTGGAAGCATCAACACTGGTAACAAAGCCCGTCATGCTGAATGTAACATTGTTAATATTGGTAGGTGATGTGCTTTTAAGTGTATTGTGGGCAGCAACGGCGCTTTTAAGCATAGTTTTGGCAACTGTTGCGCTTTTAATTGAATTATGGGTCAACTTTTTTTTTTGATTCTCCAAATTATATTTTAAACGCTGCTCCCTGGCCTGCTTGTCCGCTTCCCGCGAAATAGAATCAAATTGTTCCTTAGTTACCATATTAGCGGCACGCGGTGGCAATACCCGTGGCGGTTTTACATAAGGCGGCACGTTTAGCCCTTTGTGGGCGCGTAAAAAATTATATACATTGGCATTGTCCCTAAAATACATCCCCAAGCCATAAGGGGCCCCATTAATTCTGATATAATTGTAAAAATCAAACTCCATCTCATTATAGCCATCCAAAGTTAATATGTTATTATAGCTATCCGGTTCCTTTGGCGAATTTGAGTCATAAATCCGCATTGGCAAATATTTTTTTAGTTTCGATGTTGATTTACAAAAGAAAATTGCAATTGAATCTTTTCCTTTTACTTCGCCACTCGAAGGCAATTCATGGTTTCCCCTCTGAAATAGCACTTTTACAGTAGTGCCTATAGCAACATTACCTTTAAATACCCTTTTAACATCAGCAATGTAATATGCTATTCCATGTATATTATGATTAATAGTGTCGTAAGTTGAAACATAATATTTCAATACGCCCTCAAAAACAATTTCGGAATTGCTAATTGTTTTCTCGCTTTTAATGCTATCTATTTTCCCATTTAAATATCTTGGATATTTTTCGGCATTATTCTCTTCCGAAGTTTTTAATCTTGGTGCATTACCCCCGTTTTGTGCCAACAGGCTTATTAGCTGTATAGCCAACAAGAATATTAATAATATATATTTTTTCATTTCATTAACTTTTTAAGTTTCTAAAATAACTTATTTATTCGAAATTTCCTCTACTTTGGTTTTCAAAGCGCCGTTTTCTTTTTCAAGGGCTTCAACGCGTTTGTTTTGTTCTATTAACAGAAGGGTAATTTCTTCTATTTTCTTTAGCAAAACATCCTGCATTTGCCCAATGTTGCATCCTTTTTCTTTAAATTCTTTGGATGAAGGCACATTTTCCAAATGTTTATTTTCTTTTACATAGCTTTCAATTTCGGTAAGGCTTTTGAGTTTGTAACCGGGTTCGAAAACATAATCGGAAGCAGGTGTTGTTGAAATATCAATTTCTGCTTTTGTTGTTATAATTTTTACACTATCAGCCCCGGGCTTATTAATTGTTGGTTGTGTCTTTTTTTTTCTTCCAATAATTTATCATGCCCCGCCGCTTTCAGGGAATCACTTTTAGCTTGTTCTATCTGGTTATGAATTTTTATATCTTTTAACATTTTTGCCCGCATAATTGCCTTTATGGAATCCGATTTGGCTTTCTCCGCTGCATTTATGGAATCTTGTTCTAGCTGGTATTCTCTTTTTGCATCTTCTAACAGTTTAGCCCGCCTGATTGCCTTTAGGGAATCTGACCTGGCTTTCGATATATGCTGAGGCTTCCCGGGTTTTGGTATATAATTGGCGGGCATTGAAATTGTTGTATCTTCCTTTGTTAGGACAGGCATTTTAACATCGGGCAATTTGCTTATATTCCTGTAAATTTCGCCTTTTGATTGTACCCATTTATCAAACCATCGTAAAAGGGAAAGATGCAAAAAACAATAAGGAGAATTATTGGCAAGCGTTAATATTTTCTTGTTATCAACAGGGTATATGTTGTACCTGGGGTCATAAGGAAATTCATCCCCGGCGGACTTACAGAAAAAAATAATTCGATATGTTGGATCCCCACCATCGTTTTCCCTTTTGTCAGGGACGAAACTTGGAGAACTCATATCACGAGATACATGTTCTATAGTAGTACCGGGCTTTAAATTTCCCCTAAAAACTTTGGTAATTTTAAATGAACTACCCCGCAGCAGAGCTGCGAGGTATCAAAGAAAATACAACAATGGAGTTTGCATAGCAAACCTATTATTTGATTTTACCCCGTAGCAGAGCTACGAGGAATTCTTTTGATTAAATTTGAAATAGCGCAATAATTACTACCCGTATTATCTCTTCGTGGATAACGGGCGCTTTTTAGTATAATGCCTTCGAATATAAATTCGGCATTGTTTGTTACATCTTCAATTTGCTTCTGCCTGTATTGCTCCCGTATAAGCTCTTCCTTTTTAAGTGCTTGAGAATGATTTATGGAATCATTTAAAGCCTGGCTGTTTATATATAAGTGAAGCAGCAGGGCAAAACAGAATAATATATATTTTTTCATTTCATTAAATTTTCAAGTTTCTAAAATAACTTATTTATTCGAAATTGCATCAACCTTAGCTTTTAAGGCATCGTTTTCTTTTTTAAGCTCAATCATATACAGTGTAAGTTCTTCTATCTTTTGCAATAATTTGGTTTGTAGTTCGCTCACGCTTACGCCATTTTCTTGCATCTCTTTTGCAGGAGCTATTTCCGGAAGATGTTTATTTTCTTTTACAAATGTTTCTAATTCATTTAGACTTCGAAGTTTGTAATTGTTTTCAAAAACAAAATCGGAACCATCTGTATTTACTACAATTTCATTAACACGGACGTTGCCAGCAACATCGAGTTTGTATGTGCTGTTGGTTTGGGAGGTTTGGCCAATTAAAACATTGCCATTATTTTAGTAAGCATAAAATACCGAATATATAATTACCGGAATTGTCCATGTGATAAAACTCTATTCTATTTTGGGGTTGAGGATTTTGAATACCAAAATAGCTATTGTCTATTGTATTTCTAAATTCAAGCCAATCGCCCCAACCTTGCATTAAATATAGCTTTGAATTAACACTAGTAAGAGGCGCCATGCCAATTCCAACTTTATTGGTTGACGTTAAATTTGCTGCTGAAAGATTCCCGGTAGTTGTTAAATTTCCATTGGAAGGATTTATTGATAAAGGATAAGTTGTTATGCCATTTATTCCAAAATAAATATTTCCATTTGAAGTGTTTCCAGGGCCGGCCTTGATATAGACATTTCCTCCATAACAACCAAAAGTAGAGGTTCCGCTTCCACCACTGATAACAACATTTCCGGCGTAATAATATGGACTTCCGGTAGCGGTAGCCGTTGAAGTAATAAAATTCATAAAACTTGGGCCTTCACTTGCGTTAGCAACACCATAAATTGTACTTAAAGTTGTGCTTGAAGCGATTAAGCTTGTACAATTTATATTTCCAATAACTGACAAAGGATTTGTTGGATTGTTTGTTCCAATACCAACTTTTGTTGTTGTTGGAATAATACATATTGTATTTAATGCTATCCCGTTTGTTCCTGACCCACTTAACCCTGTCCCACTTGACCAGGTTTGTGAAAACAATACCAATGAACATGATATTAATACAAAAAATAAAATTGATTTTTTCATCGTAATATGGTTTTATATTTTTGCCTACTTTATAAGCTTTTCGGCTTTTGCTTTATGATTATCCATTAAATTTTCAGTTCATGGTTTAAATTTTATACAGATGCCAACTGATTTAACCATGACCGGATTTTTTAATAAGTATATATGTATCCTGAAAATCAAGTGCCACCTCCTTAGCCTTGCCCGACCACCAGCCATAATATACTTTTTCCACTTCTAAATTATTTTTGTTAAAACAATCTATCAGGTATCCTTCTTCATAGGCAACATTAGCTTCTTTTACATTACTGTCCATTAAGCTGTAATTTTCAAAGTTATGTTTAAAATAAAATGACCTGGAGTTATTCATCAATAATTTGCTTTCATTATTAAGCACAAAAAAGGTTACAAGACATTTACCCAAAGGTTTTAAAACGCGATGTATCTGGTTAAGATAATTTTCAACATCATTTGGCAACATATGCGTAAAAACAGAAGTAAGAATAACCAAATCAAAGTCATTATCCTTATATGGAAATACAAAGTTCCTGGCTTCCCGGCTTACGCTTAGATTATATAAATCGTTTTTAAGGTCGATATGCAAAAAATTAAAATTCGGATAGGTTTTATGAATATGTTTTGTACACCAATCAATGCCCACTTTAACTATGTCAAAACCTTCATATGAACCTTTTTCATTAATATATTTTGTTAAAGGGATTGCAATACGACCAATGCCACAGCCAATATCAAGTACCCTGTGTCCGGGTTTTCAAGCCGGCCAATTCAATAAACCGGTTTATATACATTTGCCCGATTTTATTAAAATCACCCGAACCAATGAATATTAATCCCCTGGGTGGAATTAATATATCTCTTTTGCCTGTCAGTTTTTCCCAAACATCCACCGGTAAATAATACAGCCTCCTAACAATGAGCCTGAGTTTTGGGCTTAATAAATAATATAGCATCCGTTTTAGCATATTGCTCTTCAAATTAATTAGAAAATACTTTCAGGAGGTTAAATTATAAAAATATTATTAATCAAAGCATCTCCAAAGTTATTTTTCTGTTTTGTGGCTTTTTAAATGACACAGTTCATTGAATAAATCCTTAATAGCCGGCAAGCTTTTCGGCTTCCGCTTGCACAGCGTTGGCCATTATTTTAGGGTAAGCCCGGCTATAAAAGAAAAGCGCGAACTTATGCCTTATTCGTACCTGAGGTTCTCGCAAACCCTGTCTGACAAATAAGAAAAGCCCGCGCCACAGCGCAGGCGTTTCGCTTATTATTTTTGTCAGACAAAGAAATTTGCGAGATTTCAGGTACAAAATAAAAGCTTAACGCTTCGTATGTTTTATGTTATATAAATTTTCTACATAGTTTTTCCCTAAATTTTATTATAGCAATATTAAAATATATTTTCCCGGGTTAGTTAATGCCAGTGTTGTTTATAAATTACCTGTTTTAATATGGCAGGAAAAATGTTACTTTTATTTCGTTAATTAACCTGTTTTCAAATGTATAAAAATTAAATTAAAATTAATATGTTATTAACATTGTTATATCGAACTGACGTTATTTAAAGAAGAATTTCTTTAAAAAGCTTATTTTAGCTTAATTTAAATATTATTGAATATGAGCAGTAAACTGTATTTGATACCATCATTTCTTGGAACAGAAAAAGCCAATGAAGTTTTCCCGGAACTAAACAGGGAGATTGTAAGAAAAATCAACTATTTTATTGTTGAAGAAATCCGCACTGCCCGTCGCTTTTTAAAAAAGTTTGTGCCTGATATTGTTATTGACGAGCTTCATTTTATTGTCCTCAATGAACATTCCAATCCTGAAGATGTAAAAAAAATTCTAATACAAAATGATATTAGCTTAGTTGGTTTGATTTCCGAAGCTGGGGTTCCCTGTGTAGCCGATCCCGGCTCAGAAATAGTACAATATGCCCATGAACAGGGAATTGAAGTAATACCGTTAATCGGGCCTTCATCAATATTATTGGCTTTAATGGGGTCGGGGCTTAACGGGCAAAATTTTGCTTTTAACGGATATTTGCCTGTGCAACACGATAAACGTATTAAAATGATTAAATTTTATGAAAATCGTTCATATAATGAAAACCAGACCCAGGTATTTATCGAAACGCCTTACAGGAACATGCAGCTTTTAAAGGATATATTAATCGCCTGCGAAGCGAATACATTGCTTTGTATTGCATGCCACCTTACCCTTCCTTCGCAATTAATTAAAACCGCAAGCATTAATGAGTGGAAAATAAAAATGCCGGACATTAATAAACATCCGGCAATATTTGTTTTAAAGAGAAACTAAAAATTCAAATAAAAGGTAACTATTTAGGTTATTTAGGCAGTAGACTTTAAGGTATTTAGAAAAATCCAAATCAATTGGTGTACCAAATTTTATTGTTCACAGAACAGTAAAACTCTTAATAAACTCGTCTCTGGCCTAATAGCCTTCGGTCTATTTACCTAAATAGCTATAATAAAAGATAACAAACAATGTTTATTTTTTTGCGGGTGATTTTATATCACTAATAAAAAACTTGCAATATAAAGAAGTATAAGGTGGAATTCCACATGTCATACCGCTATTTGTATATGAACCTTCAGTACCTCCAGCTATTTTATATGGGATTATTATTTCGGCTACTTCGTCTGCTGACATTAAACTAAGCACATTTCCAATTCCGGGTCCTGGTATGGGAATGTAATTACTTCCTCCAACAATATAATTACTTGCTTTAGCTAAGTAATTAGCTTTACCAAGAGTAAAAGTTGTATCCAATGATTTGATAATAAAATAATATTTAATTGTGTCCCCGCTTTTTGCAACACTCTCGTTACCTTGGGTATCTATTTTCATATATATACCACCGGCAATTGTATCTTTTAATTGAAATTCAGCAAGCCCATGTGCAAGATGTATGCTATCGTCTACAACAGGATCGGCAATTACTTTATGAAGTTGAACATTAATAATAATCGTCGTATACGGATTGGTATATTGATTGGAATAATACCCGTACTGAATATAAGCCCCTCCATAAGCAAGGCTGGAAGGGACTATTAATTCAGCCGAACCTCCTGCCTTCATCAATTGCAATCCCTCGCTAAGACCTCTAATTGCATTGGAAACTTTTATCTTTTGCGGCCCAACATAAGAAACAAATGGTATAACAGTATTTTTTCCGGCAAGCGTGGTATCGTTGGTTCCTATAAGAGTGCCATCAAGCGTATACCAGCTTTCATCGATAATTACATAATCACTTGCAGTTACGGAATCGCCTGTGCCTTTTGTTTGCTCAATGTAATACAAACCGTCTTTAGTTTTTGGAACTGTAATGTTATTTTTGGCCAGGTAATTTTTCAGATTTGTTTGTTCTAAAGCCTGATAATCTACGTAGTTGTTTTTCAAACATCCCGACGTAATAATTATTAAGGGAATAATTAAAATTCCAAATAAAATATTTTTGTTCATAACAGATTTTTTTAAACAATTAATAATTAAAAGCAAATGTTTTTATTATGTTGATAAGAAAATATTATTACAATTTAAAATATTTAACTCAAAAAGCTTGCTGAAAATTATCTAATTTATCTTTTTTATTTCCACTTCGAATATCAAAGATGTATAAGGCGGAACAATGCCGGTTGAAGAACCTGTTTTGCCAAAAGCAAGTTCTGAAGGAAGGATAACAATTGCTTTTTCGTTTTCTTCCATCATGCCGAATGCCACTTCAAGTCCTTTCACTACCTGCCATTCAGTGCCATATACAAATTGAAACGATTCGTGCCGCTTAATAGTCGAATCGAAAAATTTACCGTTCAGGAACCTTCCTTCATAATCAACCAATAACGTATCGCCCACATTTACTTTTCGTCCGTTTCCATCTTTTATTTTAATAAAATATAACCCGCTTTCAGCTGGCCTTATTGATAATTTCTGCTCCTGCATATATTGGGTTAATATTTCTTTTTCATAATCGCCAAAATCTTCGATCCATTTCAGAAAAGCCTTTTTCTCATTTTCATATTCTTTTGTGCTTTGAATATCCAGCAGATTTATTTCCACTTTAAAATCTTCGCCTGGTTCTATGAATGATGGCAGGTTATTTTGCAGTGTTTTAGTAAAAAAATCATTTGCATTTATAATAAATTCGGCTTTTTCACCTTTGGCCAACAAGGAAAAACATTCATCTATTGAACCCTTGAATTCGCTTTTTGTAACCTGAAGTTTTCTTCTTCCCGAAAAGAAAGTGGAATCTTTTATGGTTTTATAAGCTATATCAAAGGTAATATAATCACCGGGCCGGGCTTTGGTATTATCTTCTCCAATGGTAAGCAATTTATAATATATCCCGCTCCATGTTGAGGAATATCCCGGATATTTTGAAAAATAATTACATGAAATGATTGCAATGGCAATGATTATAAATGAAAAATATTTCATAGAAGATTAAGTTAATAGAATAAGCAAACGTACAATTTTTAGTAACAATTTTAAAATATTCATTTAATTCATTTTTTAGAATTAATGCCAATTAAGAGTTAAAACACAGAGTTTTATTATTTCTGATTTAATAAGTTGGAGTGCAATCATTAGCATCTTCCCTTTCATCATCTATGCATTACAGAGAAGACACAGAGTTCACAGAGATAAAAACCGCATTGCGGTTTTTAGAACTCCGTGCTCTCTGTGTATTCTCTTTTTCGCAATAATCATCAGAACTTAAATAATGAACTACCCCGCAGCAGAGCTGCGAGGTATCAAAGAAAATACAACAATGGAGTTTGCATAGCAAACCTATTATTTGATTTTACCCCGTAGCAGAGCTACGAGGAATTCTTTTGATTAAATTGTTGATAAACATTTTTTGCAATACATAATAATCTCTGTGTTAAATTCTTACATTTATTTTCTCACCTCAATTTAACCCTTAATTTGCATAATTAGCTGAATTTTAAACAAGAGACTTTATTAATTTTATACAGCTAATTACCGGTATTACCAATATTTAATATTTCTACCTCATAACAAATAATCGATCTTGGAGGAATGCGATTATTGTCTCCCAGGAACCCGAATGCCAAATGAGGGGGCAATATAAACCTTGCAATACCACCCTGTTTTAAAAGTTGTAACCCTTCTTCCAAACCGGCTTCTATTTTGCCTGAACCAATAATGAGTTTTTTTAATCCGCTTGAATCGGAACTATAACATAATGTGCCATCCAGCAATTCGACTTTATATTTTAATGTAATTTCTTCTCCTTTTAAAACTTTAGGTTCCGCTGCCGGATTTAATAATAGCATACCAAAGCCCGCTATCTGTTTCCTTCATTGATAAATTCCGTCGTTTAATATATGATTTAATAATATCAGCATCCTTTTTTACCATATATTTATTAACCCTCACCAATGCTTCATTTTCAAGGTTGCTGGGAGGTTTATTTTTCTCAACAACTGTTGGGCCGCATGCACAAATAATTGCACATGCAACAAGAATTATCAAAATTCTATAAATCGAACCAATTGACATTGTTAATCTCATTTCGGTAAAGTTCAAGATGTTTTTCGAATTTTTCAATAGTTTCTTTCATTGAAAGCTTTGATTCGCCGCCTGCCGCATTTTTATGCCCGCCGCCTTCGAAATACTTTTCACAAAATTCATTTACGGCAAATCCCCCCCGAGACCTCATTGAAATCCGCACATGGTCTTTCTTTTCAGTAAATAACGCTGCAATATGAATCCCCGATATAGAAAACGGAAGGTTTACAAAGCCTTCAGAATCCCCGGGCACAAAATTATATTTATCCAACTCATCCTTGGTTAAAGAAATATATGCAGCATGCAACCCGGGAAGCAAAACCATTTTTTCATTCAGGCAATAGCCTAAAAGTTTCATGCGCTGAAAAGAAAAATTATCGTAAACGAGGTTATATATTTTATCTTTATTTATGCCGGTGGTAAGCAAATCGGCTATAATTTTATAGGTTTCGGGTTTTGAAGAATTAAAACTGAAACAACCGGTATCGGTCATGATACCTGCAAAAATGCACTCGGCTATATTCTTGTCGATTAGCTTTCTGTCGCCGGCTTCAACAATATATTTATATATCAGTTCAGATGTAGCTGAAGCGTGGATGTCGACAATTTTAATGCTGAACAGGCCACCCTGTTCCGGATGGTGGTCAATAAGTGCCTTTACAGCTTTAGATAATTGAAGCTCTTTCCCGATATTTTTTAACCTGTCAGCATCATTAAAATCGACACAAATGATAATATCGGACTCCGAAATTATTTTTACTGCCTTGTTCAAATGTTTGAAAGCGACAACAATTTTATCCGAAGCATTCATCCAGCTTAAAAATCCCGGAAAATCGTTAGGCGTCATTGCCCAAACTTCATGTCCTTTCATTTTTAAATAATGATATAACGCCATTAACGAACCTATTGCATCGCCATCGGGGTTGTAATGCGAAATGACTGTTATCTTGCAAGGTACAGTTAAAAGGTCTTTTAATTTTTCTATTTCTTTTTGTAATTCCAACTTTACCACTTTCTTTTATGAAGTTTATATTTCCAAAGATAAAGAAATTATTATTTCATAAATGAAAGCTGAAAAACTCATGTGATCATGCTGTTTTTTGTTAATAACTCATGTTACGCAGCTTGAAAAACAGGAATAGTATCAAGTTGTTTTAAATTATCGTATGCCATCTTCAAGGCATTTAAATAAAGTTTTTCCTTTAGGGCAAAATGATTATGGCTGTGCCTGAGTTTAAGCACTTCAAATTTAACATACGCAAGTATAGCTGCACAAAAATGGCTTGTTTGCGTTTTCTCTCTTTTTGTTGGAGACTTAGCAAATGAGGCATTACTTTTGACACTTTTATGGTACTCTTCAACTTTCCATCGTTTTTGATAGATTGATGTGAGTTGTTCATATGTTAAGTTGAGGTCGCTTGTCACCAGATAAAGGATGCCTTCACTTTCATCTCCGTTTTTGAAGACTTGCCTGGCTATGCAGACGGGAAAACCCACCTGTTCAAACCAAGCAGGAATAATAGCATCATTTTCCAAAGACAATGCCTCAATCTTAACATACTTGCCTTCAGTCTTATCATCAAGGCTCAAGGCTACTTTGCGATTACCTTTAATGGCCATGACAAAATCAACTTTTATAGATTCTTTTACAAAACTCATATTTTCAGATGATGCGAACCAAATATCATTGAGGACATAACCGAAATTGATGTGGTTATTGCGTACTGTCATCAGTAGCTCACGGTATATAGCATTTTTGGTTTTCTTCCCTTTACGTTTTTTCTTTCCAGTCTTTGTATCGGTTGTTTGTTCGGATTTATTTATAAAATCGACTGCCACTGGAAGATTAGCTTGTTCGCTGCAATATTGTGCCGTAATAAAATTGACGCCTTTTACACTTCTTTTTTTAGTGTGGTCAAAATGCCAACAAATTAATGAATTCTCATCTGTGTAAGGCTTCTCTTGTATAGAGTCATCTATGGAGATACAGCCCTGACTATTTTCTATTTCCCTTATAAAAGGCTTTACTTCTTTCCATATACTTTGACTACAAAATACACCAGAAGTTAATAGCCGTGTAATCTTATCGTGGCTAATTGATTGGTCTGTTAATTTCGATAGACCTGTTGCTGTGCATAATCGCGTGGAAACCATAAGGTAATCCGTATACAAATCTTCCATGCCTTTAGATGTAACTTTCATCGGATTTTTGATCTAAGTTATTACTTTTGCGTAACATGAGTTAATAATTTGTACATTTATAAATATCGTTTATTGAGCAATTCTGAATTTAATTTTTTTTAAAATGCGAATCTTTCAAATAAAGAAAATAGTTTTTTTACTGCTTGTTTTAAATATCAGGCAGTTCAACATTAACGGCCAGCTTCAAAACCAGCAGGTATTTTATAACGACAGCTCATCGTATGACGTAACATTTTACGGGCTTAACTTAAATGCATCGACCGATTCAAAAGATATTTCGGGGTTTACAACAATTGCGGCAAAAGCAACGAAAAGAAATTTAAATAAGTTTTATATTGAACTGGGCGATTCATTAACAGCCGATTCTGTTATCATTGGAAATTCAAAGCAAACATTTATCCATAAAAACGGGTGGCTTAAGGTTTTTTTAAAAGGAAATATTGCAAAAGGCAGCTTGTTTAATGCTCTGGTTTATTATCACGGAAAAGGAACATCGGATAGCTCGCTCGGAGGCGTATCTATTGATACCGCGTGTTCATCCAAAGTTCTTTCGGTGATTGCAGAACCTTTCGGCTCGTCGGTTTTTTTTCCCTGCAAGCAATATTTGACCGATAAGGCCGATTCGGTTTTCATATATATTACAGTCCCGGCGGGGCAAGTTGCTGTTTCAAACGGACTGCTGAAAGAAAAAATTAATATGCCCGGGAATAAAGTTCAGTTCAAATGGGAATCGCGCTACCCGATAGCCTATTATTTGATATTCTTTGGAATTTCGGATTATACGGAGTATTCATATCGTTTTTTCGATCCACAGTTTAACGATTCCGTGTTTTTTCAAAATTTCATTTATAAAAAGCCCGGATTTCTTGAATCATCAAAACCGGATATTGACATTACCGTGCAAATAATTAAACTTTATGAGAAGCTGACAGGTGTTGCTTATCCTTTCAGAAAAGAAAAATACGGCCATGTTACTTCGCCAATCAGCGGTGGAATGGAAAACCAAACCATGACCATGCTCTATAATTATAATTTTGAATTGGTAGCCCATGAACTGGGGCATTCGTGGTTTGGCGATTTAGTAACTTGCTCCGATTGGCAAAATATATGGATAAATGAAGGCTTTGCTTCGTATATGGAATATCTCGCGCTCGAGCACATGAAACCCGGGGATGAAGTTTCGTGGTTAAAAAGCGCCCTTATCCAGGTTTTATACGAACCAGAAGGGACGGTATTTGTGCCGGAAAACTTAAAATGGAACGATACCCGTATTTTTAATACCGCGCTTACATATAAAAAAGGCGCTTATATTTTGCACATGCTTCGAAAGAATATAAATAACGATGCAATATTTTTTAATATCCTCAAATCATATCTTACAAAATATGCTTATTCAAATGCAAGCGCAGATGATTTTATGGCAGTTGCTGAAAATGTTTATGGTTCCGGGTTACATGAATTTTTCCGGCAATGGTTTTATGGCCGGGGCTACCCGGTAGTTAGGTTTTACTGGTCGGTTAATAATAACAGTTTGAACATTACAACACGTTCCAAAGGCTCATCAGAATTAAGCCCGCTATTTAACTTCGACCTGGAAGTATTGGTTCATTTTGAAACCGGCGATTCTGTTGTTAAGCTCGCAATTTCTGATTCTGTTATGAATTTCAAATTTAAATTTCAACAGGATATAAAATCCATTATAGTCAATCCCGGTTACGACCTTCTTGCCAATGTAATTGCATATCCGCCGGTTATGAATTCAAATACAGATGTTCATTTGCCGGAAAGGAATTTTTCTGTTCTTCCAAACCCGTTTACCGATAGCGCAAAAATTTACTTTGAAAATGCCAACCGGAAAAGGACAATAGAAATTATCGACAGAAAAGGCGATAAAGTTGGAAGCTGGAATTGTGAAGGAAAAGAATTCACTATAACTCCGGGAATGTTAAAACCGGGAACTTATATTATTTGTGTAACCGATGAATATGGAAATAGTACTGAAAAAATTATTAAAAAATAACGGTACTAAACAATTGTTATTTATTATAAAGAAAAAAAACAGGGACAAATTTATTGTTATGCCCTGTTTTTTTTAATACCAAATTAGCTTTTCAGAAAATTATTGTTTAATAATTTTCTGCATAAAAGTTTGACCAGCCCCTTTTAATTGTACCAAATATGTTCCTGAATTTAATTTAGAAATATCTATACTGCCATTTACATTAATAAGATGTATTAACTTTCTTCCGTATAAATCGAACACATTTGCTTCGAAATCAGATAATCCTTCAATAAATAATTTATCTTTAGTTGGGTTCGGGTAAAAGACAACATTTAAATTATTGGATAAATTATCCGATTTAAAATTATTGTTTAATTGTTCGTTATTCTTATAAACGTTGCTTTCAGGCACAATCAGGTCGTTTTTTTTAGAAGTCGTCCATTGCTGCTGACCACTGATAAATTTAGCATCAAAATCATATTGTGAACTTAAAGCAGAAAATTTAAAACCATTCTCTAACCAGATACATGAATCAGGAAAAGGAAAAGCAAAAGCATTATATGTTATTCTGGAAGTAAGATTGGAATTTAAATGTAATGAATACGGCGTTGTAATAACATGTAATGTATTGCTAAGGCCTGATACATTCCCGGCAGCATCAAACGCTGAAACATTAAAAGTATATTCGGTATTTAGGCTCAGAGGAATAATCAAATCAAATATATTATTATTGGTAGGTTGATAAGTTTGATAAAAAGCTCCATTCATATAAACGTTATATCCGGTTACCCCGACATTATCTGTTGAAGCATTCCATATCAAGTATAAAAAGTTTTCGTTAACGCTGCTAGCTCGTTAAACCAGTTGGAACCGAAGGTGGTTGGTTATCGGTATAAGTAATTGTTAAATATAAATTTGAATTATCTGTTGGAAAATTTAATTCGCTATTACTTGATTCGTTCTCATTTACAATTCCAAAATATAAATAATTTCCCACCGAAATTTTAGATGTTACATCTATATTAGCTGTACCATTAGGTGCAATAGTAACTGATTTAAAAATAGAAGACCCATATAATGCATTCCAATCATTTAGTGTCTGGAAACTAATTTGGCGTTGACTAAGATTTTTAAAATCAATTGTACCTGCTTTGCCGGTATAGCTATAATTACATTCTACAGAATAGTATTGCTGTATTTATTGTATTTATTGGTATATTACCTGGGATATAAAATTCTAAATAACCTCTAAATACAGTTCCAAAATAATACCCTACATTTATTGGAGTTCCACCATTTGAAAAATAGGTGTTTTCAGTATAAAACATACCCCAAGTAGAGTTGCTTGGATATAAAGTTATTGTATGAGTAGTAGCATTAACATTTTCAATATTCATCAGTAAAACCGAGCCAACTAAACATATACCATATGAAAATAATTTAAAAATATTTTTCATAAAAGTTATTTTTTAAGTTTTACATTTTCATTTTCCAAAGCTTCAATTCTCTTGTTTTGTTCAATTATATAAAGAGTAAGCTCTTCAACTTTTTTAAGAAGCAGATTGTCCAATTGTCCTACGCTGTAACCATTTTCTTTAAATTCTTTGGCTGAAGGGATATTCCTGCAAATGCTTATTTGCTTTAACATAATTTTCAACTTCAGCAAGGCTTTTTAATTTATAGCTTGGCTCGAAAACATAGTCGGAACAGGGCGCTGATTTTATTTCTACTTCAATAGCCTGTATTTTACCGTTTACTGCAAGAGGAACTGTTGG
>CAWEFA010000088.1:0-18368 GCA_963808135.1 uncultured Bacteroidota bacterium | reverse complement strand
ACATCACTCCAATCGGGAAGGCGAATATTATGCTTCCTGCAACAAGGCACAATGTGCCGACAATTGCCGGTAAAATGCCCCCTTTGTTATTCCATCTTCCGGCATTTTTGTAATAAAATTCCAACTTATGGCTGAAAACCCACGGATAACAATAAAGCCTAAAATAATAAAAAGAATTGCAATTACAGAAAAACTCACAGATCCTGAAGGATATTGAATGCAACAGCCTGTTTAAGTTGTTTACTCGTCATAAAACTATTTATCTGTTTTTTTTCGATTTCACCGAATCGACAATAAAATTAAAACCCATTGTGATGATGAATAAAATAATACCTAAAGCAAATAGCGCTTTAAAGTGTGTACCGCCAAAAGGGGATTCGCCAAGCTCGGCAGCAATGGTAGCCGGGATTGTACGTATCGGTTGTAAAAATGATGTGGGCATTACCGATGCATTACCTGTAACCATAAGCACAGCCATGGTTTCACCAACCGCCCTGCCGATTCCTAAAATAGAGGCTGCCCCAGTGTCCGCATCAGCACAAGGTACAACAACCCTTAATAATGTTTGCCAGCGGTTGGCGCCCAGCGCAAGGCTTGCTTCTTTTAACGATTGCGGGGTCGTGCGCAGAGCATCTTCCGAGATTGTTATAATTGTAGGCAACGCCATTATGGCTAATATTATGGAAACTTAAAAAGCTGTTTCACCTACCGGCAGGTTAAATGTTTTTTGTATTAAAGGCACCAATACCACCAATCCGAAAAAACCGTAAACTACAGAAGGGATGCCTGCCAAAAGTTCAATTACCGGTTTCATGATGCCTGAATCTTTCATCGGCAACTTCCGACATATAAATTGCTGTTATAAGCCCGATAGGCAACGCTAAAATAATTGCCCCAATGCTTACCATGAGTGTCCCAAGAATTAATGGCAATACTCCAAATAAAGCAACAGGCGTGGAAGTTGGAAAACTATTCACGGCCCAATATAAATTCTTTTATAGACACTTTTGATACGGGAATTTTTCTTACCGGGCATTGTGAGGAATATAATTTTCGGGAAATAAGCCAGAACTCCCTGATGGCTTGAAACAAACTCTTCAATTTTTGCAGGCAATGTTCTAAATTGCTTCCTATTTGCTCATCGGAATAATATTTTGAACATTCGTTTACTGTTAACAAAATTATAGTGTCGTTTTTTCCTCCAATATATTTCCAGTTGGTGGTTTTGCCATTGAAAATATCTCTAACCTGGCTTGATTTAATATTCCTGACAGGATTGATGCTGTTTACAAATATGCAATAATGCTGTTCAATTGGTGAAGAATTAAAAATGCCCAATCCTTCTTTGAATAAAAACAATATAATAAACAAAACTGTAATTACCGTAACTGTACTGCTTGCGAACAGAACCCCTTCAATAAATTTTTCTAATTGTTTCTTAAAACGCTTCATTTTTATAAGGATAATGGAAACTAAATAGAGAGAACGGGAACTAAAGAACGAAAAAAAATAGAAGATGGAAACTTCTTATTCGTCCCCACCTTCCGTATTCCGGTCTTCTAATGTAAAGGTATATAACCAACTTCCTTAACCATTTTTTCTGGCCTTCTTCCGACAAAACAAATTCGACAAATGGTTTAACCGAAGGTTCAGTTTTTGTTAAATAGTAAAAATACAGAGGCCTTGTAATAGGATACGTTTTATCCATTGCAGTTTTCAATGAAGGTTCAACAAATGTTTTACCGTCAAAGGAAACTTTAAGCGATTTCACTGTTTTATCAGCATAAGCCAGGCCAATGTAGCCAATTGCACCATCTGTTTGACTAACCGATTGTACGATTGCGCCGGTAGCAGGCATTAACATAGCGGTTGAAGCGAAATCCTTTTTAAGCATTACATGTTCCTTGAAAAATTCAAAAGTGCCCGAGCTTGATTCGCGTGAATAAACAATAATTTTCATATCGGCTCCGCCAACTTCTTTCCAGTTGGTGATTTTTCCGGTGAAAATACCTTCCAATTGTTCGCGTGTTAATTGATTGATTTTATTCGATGGATGAACGATTACCGAAAGGGCATCCAGCGCAATAACAGTTTCCTTAAAATCTTTGCCGGCATCTTTCAGTTTCATTTTTTCGTCCATTTTCATACTACGAGAAGCTTCGGCTATATCGGTTGTACCATCTATGAGCGCTGCAAATCCAACTCCCGATCCGCCACCTACTACGGAAATTGACGAGCCGGCGTTCTTTTTCATAAATACTTCAGCTTCTTTCTGACCAAGAGGCAAACAGGTATCGCTGCCTTTAATTTTGCACACTACTTTAGCAGTTTGCGCTACTATAGCGCCTGCTGCGGCTATGATTGCCAATGAAATTAATAATTTCTTCATAATAATTTAATTTAATGGTAAAATAACTTTATTAATGTAAATAAATTTTTAAGCTAATGTTAAGTTAATGTTAAGCGCCGGAGTATGAGAATTGAATAGCGTTACAAAAAAAATAAAGCGCCATATGCCTATTATTTGATGCGTATGGCGCTTATAAAAATTACAATTTAAATTTAATATTAACTAATGAACCAAAAAAGCTTTTCACAGTATTTTACCGTTTTTGCTAATTGCTATTATATGAACTACCCCGCAGCAGAGCTGCGAGGTATCAAAAAAAATACAACAATGGAGTTTGCATAGCAAACCTATTATTTGATTTTACCCCGTAGCAGAGCTACGAGGAATTCTTTTGATTAAAAATGTAATGTACTGTTAAGCGTTCAACCATATCGAAATCGCTTTTTGCTGTACCTGTAACATTATTTTTCAAACTTGAATAAGAATCGTACCAGATGTTGGGCATAATATGTACATTCTTTACCGGCATCCAGTCAACGCCTGCTGTAATAAAATTTTCTTTATTACTGCCAGGACTTGTATAAAGAAGGCCATTATTATCAATTGTAGTTGTTTTTGCGCCATATTTAAGTGTTGCATCGTATTTTGTATCGGGGTTGTAATTGTCGAAGCGTGCAAAAAAGTTTAATTTATCTTTGATAATCTGGCCGCGTATAAACAATGACAAACCAAAAGGAGTAATGTCAGCCTTTAGATTACCTTTAGTAGTATCAGCAGCTTTTTGTGTTTGGGAAACAATTTCCAAACCTACAGTAATCGGATCGGTTGTGTAAGCAACAAAACCATGAATAGTTGTTTTTGCTTGTGTAGTTGAAGGTTCAATAGTAGTTTGGCTATTAGTCGATGTTCCTGCAGAAGCTGCTTCATTATCGGCAGTAAGGTCAAGGATAATATGCTGTTCCATTAGCTTGGCATAAATTTCACCATAGAACTTTTTGAACTTGTTAAGTTCAGGAGCCTGTGCCGTACCATTTCCAATCATGAAGTTGTAACCATAATCACCTTGGTCGTTTAATTTACCTTGCCATGCAATACCGAAATCATTTGAACTGCCAAGGCCACGCATATCGATGATGGTTTTTTCAATGCTCCTGTAGCCCCATACACTTTCAGATAATGTGGCATAAATAGGGGTAGCCTGTTGTCCAAAAATAAGGTCGTTGTTTTTAATAAAGTTTTTCCAACGTATGTTTGCAGCTTTAATATATACCGATCTTTCAATAGTTGAAGAAACAGAGGCAATATCGTTGGTGGCTTTATCGGTAGTAGTAGTAGGAATAGCCAATACATCCTTTGTTTCACTTTCATTGGCTAATAATAACTGTGTTGAAAAATGTTCACTGATGTTGTAATCGTAACCAAGATAAATCCGGCGAAAAGAGAATGCATTGGTTGTTACCGGATAGTTGCTACCACCATATTGTGTACTTCCACGCTTGGCTGAATCAGCATGTGTTTTTGCAAAGTAGTCTGCAACAACATAGCCCCAAACCTTGCCGGATGGCGTGAATGCGGGCGGTTGGTCGGTTGCCGGTTTAGAATTGTCCTGTGCGCTTACATAAAAGGCACAACTTAAAATCGAAACCAAAAAGGTTAATTGTATTTTTTTCTTCATAACAAGTTAAGTTTAAAATTTATAATAAAATTCAGGCTAAAATTAATTAATTGCTATTTTAACTCAGATTGCAAAGAAACCCCTCGCATATAAATTAAATCTTATGCTAATATTAAGTTAATGTTAAGAAAGCAAACCTGATTCCGGCAGCTAAAAATTTATATTTACTTAACAATGCCTTTAAAATAGCTTAGGTATATACAGTATAATTTTGTTTTCGAAATAAAAATTTTACCGGCAAGTGGCAAAAAAATTTATTGACATGTTCATTCGGTCTTTTATTGTAGCTATTTCAATTAGCCTGGAATAATAAATTATGCCAATTAAGAGTTAAAACACAGAGTTTTATTATATATAATTTAATAAGTTAGAGTGCAATCATTAGCATCTTCCCTTTCATCATCTATGTAAAAACCGCATTGCGGTTTTTAGAACTCCGTGCTCTCTGTGTATTCTCTTTTTCGCAATAGTCATCAGAACTTAAATATTAAATTGTTGATAAACATTTTTTGCAATACATAATAATCTCTTTGTTAAATTCTTACATTTATTTCTCACCTCAATTTAACCCTTAATTCGCATAAATTATTAGAATATAAATTCAACTGGTTAGCTAAAAGAACTGAATAAAGTGAATTAAACTCTAAAAACCCTCCCAACTCAGATCAATTATATCTCTGGTCAAAGCAAATTGCAGATACTGCCTGCAATTCGCTTTACATTAATTACAATTCACATTTAATTAATATTAGATTTATTTTATATTTTAGTTTAATCCCTACTTTTAATCAAAAATTTATCAATGCAAAACATAAATAAAATAATTTTTAAATGGCTGGGCTTGTATGCAATATTGGCTTCTTTAATAGCACTATTATATATAATAGCAATTTTTCATTTTAGCAGTCAATTTCAAAGAAACTATATCATTGGAGGATATATGGTTTTTCTAATTATTGTTGCAGTTGCTTGTAAAATTGGAAGCAAATATTTGTGGAAAATAATCTGTAACCCTCATAATATTTTTAAATACCATGAACTCATTGAAAATGTTCCTCAAAGCATCTTCGAAACCGATGAAAACGGTAAGTTCTCATTTGCAAATAAGAAATTCCTTGAAAGGTTTGGTTATGCGGCAACTGATATAGCAGAAATGAATTTATCCATTCATGACATCATAATTACCGATTCCACCGATAAAATTTACAATGAAACCAAATTTTTAGAAGCCGACATGCTGGGCGTCCGCATTGATGGTTCATTGTTCCCTGTTACTATTCATTCCAATTATATTTACCTCAATAATAAAATAAAAGGCATACGGGGTATTATAATTCACAATACGGAAAGAATGAAATACATAAAAGACTTGCAGGATGCTGAAATCAGCGCTGAAGAACTCGACAACCTGAAATCGACCTTTCTGGCAAACATTTCAAACGAAATACGAACTCCTATAAATACAATTCTTGGCTTTTCCAATTTAGCTGTTTTACAAGACTGTTCAGAAGAAAAAAGAAACGATTATATAAACCATATTATTACCAACATCGATAATTTCTAAAAGCCGTTCGCTGTTGGTAATAATATGGTTTATATAATCGTTTCTTTTTTCTTCTGAACAGTCTTGTAAAACAGCTAAATTGGAAAAGCCAAGAATTGTATTTATAGGAGTTCGTATTTCGTTTGAAATGTTTGCCAGAAAGGTCGATTTCAGGTTGTCGAGTTCTTCAGCGCTGATTTTAGCATCCTGCAAGTCTTTTATGTATTTCATTCTTTCCGTATTGTCAATTATAATACCCCGTATGCCTTTTATTTTATTATTGAGGTAAATATAATTGGAATGAATAGTAACAGGGAACAATGAACCATCAATGCGGACGCCCAGCATGTCGGCTTCTAAAAATTTGGTTTCATTGTAAATTTTATCGGTGGAATCGGTAATTATGATGTCATGAATGGATAAATTCATTTCTGCTATATCAGTTGCCGCATAACCAAACCTTTCAAGGAATTTCTTATTTGCAAATGAGAACTTACCGTTTTCATCGGTTTCGAAGATGCTTTGAGGAACATTTTCAATGAGTTCATGGTATTTAAAAATATTATGAGGGTTACAGATTATTTTCCACAAATATTTGCTTCCAATTTTACAAGCAACTGCAACAATAATTAGAAAAACCATATATCCTCCAATGATATAGTTTCTTTGAAATTGACTGCTAAAATGAAAAATTGCTATTATATATAATAGTGCTATTAAAGAAGCCAATATTGCATACAAGCCCAGCCATTTAAAAATTATTTTATTTATGTTTTGCATTGATAAATTTTTGATTAAAAGTAGGGATTGAATTAAAATATAAAATAAATCTAATATTAATTAAATGTGAATTGTAATTAATGTAAAGCGAATTGCAGGCAGTATCTGCAATTTGCTTTGACCAGAGATATAATTGATCTGAGTTGGGAGGGTTTTTAGAGTTTAATTCACTTTATTCAGTTCTTTTAGCTAACCAGTTGAATTTATATTCTAATAATTTATGCGAATTAAGGGTTAAATTGAGGTGAGAAATAAATGTAAGAATTTAACAAAGAGATTATTATGTATTGCAAAAAATGTTTATCAACAATTTAATATTTAAGTTCTGATGACTATTGCGAAAAAGAGAATACACAGAGAGCACGGAGTTCTAAAAACCGCAATGCGGTTTTTACATAGATGATGAAAGGGAAGATGCTAATGATTGCACTCTAACTTATTAAATTATATATAATAAAACTCTGTGTTTTAACTCTTAATTGGCATAATTTATTATTCCAGGCTAATTGAAATAGCTACAATAAAAGACCGAATGAACATGTCAATAAATTTTTTTGCCACTTGCCGGTAAAATTTTTATTTCGAAAACAAAATTATACTGTATATACCTAAGCTATTTTAAAGGCATTGTTAAGTAAATATAAATTTTTAGCTGCCGGAATGAGGTTTGCTTTCTTAACATTAACTTAATATTAGCATAAGATTTAATTTATATGCGAGGGGTTTCTTTGCAATCTGAGTTAAAATAGCAATTAATTAATTTTAGCCTGAATTTTATTATAAATTTTAAACTTAACTTGTTATGAAGAAAAAAATACAATTAACCTTTTTGGTTTCGATTTTAAGTTGTGCCTTTTATGTAAGCGCACAGGACAATTCTAAACCGGCAAATTAACAACCGCCCGTATTCACGCCATCCGGCAAGGTTTCGGGCTATGTTGTTGCAGACTACTTTGCAAAAACACATGCTGATTCAGCCAAGCGTGGAAGTACACAATATGGTGGTAGCAACTATCCGGTAACAACCAATGCATTCTCTTTTCGCCGGATTTATCTTGGTTACGATTACAACATCAGTGAACATTTTTCAACACAGTTATTATTAGCCAATGAAAGTGAAACAAAGGATGTATTGGCTATTCCTACTACTACTACCGATAAAGCCACCAACGATATTGCCTCTGTTTCTTCAACTATTGAAAGATCGGTATATATTAAAGCTGCAAACATACGTTGGAAAAACTTTATTAAAAACAACGACCTTATTTTTGGACAACAGGCTACCCCTATTTATGCCACATTATCTGAAAGTGTATGGGGCTACAGGAGCATTGAAAAAACCATCATCGATATGCGTGGCCTTGGCAGTTCAAATAATTTCGGTATTGCATGGCAAGGTAAATTAAACGACCAAGGTGATTATGGTTACAACTTCATGATTGGAAATGGTAGGCACAGGCTCCTGAACTTAACAAGTTCAAAAAGTTCTATGGTGAAATTTATGCCAAGCTAATGGACCAGCATATTATCCTTGACCTTACTGCCGATAATGAAGCAGCTTCTGCAGGAACATCGACTAATAGCCAAACTACTATTGAACTTTCAACTACACAAGCAAAAACAACTATTCATGGTTTTGTTGCTTACACAACCGATCCGATTACTGTAGGTTTGGAAATTGTTTCCCAAACACAAAAAGCTGCTGATACTACTAAAGGTAATCTAAAGGCTGACATTACTCCTTTTGGTTTGTCATTGTTTATACGCGGCCAGATTATCAAAGATAAATTAAACTTTTTTGCACGCTTCGACAGATACAACCCCGATACAAAATACGATGCAACACTTAAATATGGCGCAAAAACAACTACAATTGATAATAATGGCCTTCTTTATACAAGTTCTGGCAGTAATAAAGAAAATTTTATTACAGCAGGCGTTGACTGGATGCCGGTAAAGAATGTACATATTATGCCCAACATCTGGTACGCTTAAAAATTTATTTACATTAATAAAGTTATTTTACCATTAAATTAAATTATTATGAAGAAATTATTAATTTCATTGGCAATCATAGCCGCAGCAGGCGCTATAGTAGCGCAAACTGCTAAAGTAGTGTGCAAAATTAAAGGCAGCGATACCTGTTTGCCTCTAGTAAGAAAGAAGCTGAAGTATTTATGAAAAAGAACGCCGGCTCGTCAATTTCCGTAGTAGGTGGCGGGATACGGGAGTTGGATTTGCAGCGCTCATAGATGGTACAACCGATATAGCCGAAGCTTCTCGTAGTATGAAAATGGACGAAAAAATGAAACTGAAAGATGCCGGCAAAGATTTTAAGGAAACTGTTATTGCGCTAGATGCCCTTTCGGTTATCGTTAACCCATAGAATAAAATCGATCAATTAACCCGCCAACAGTTGGAAGGTATTTTTACAGGAAAAATTGCGACTGGAAAGAAGTTGGCGGAGCCGATATGAAAATTATTGTTTATTCACGCGAATCAAGCTCGGGCACTTTTGAATTTTTCAAGGAACATGTAATGCTTAAAAAGGATTTCGCTTCAACCGCTATGTTAATGCCTGCTACCGGCGCAATCGTACAATCGGTTAGTCAAACAGATGGTGCAATTGGCTACATTGGCCTGGCTTATGCTGATAAAACAGTGAAATCGCTTAAAGTTTCCTTTGACGGTAAAACATTTGTTGAACCTTCATTGAAAACTGCAATGGATAAAACGTATCCTATTACAAGGCCTCTGTATTTTTACTATTTAACAAAAACTGAACCTTCGGTTAAACCATTTGTCGAATTTGTTTTGTCGGAAGAAGGCCAGAAAATAGTTAAGGAAGTTGGTTATATACCTTTACATTAGAAGACCGGAATACGGAAGGTGGGGACGAATAAGAAGTTTCCATCTTCTATTTTTTTTCGTTCTTTAGTTCCCGTTCTCTCTATTTAGTTTCCATTATCCTTATAAAAATGAAGCGTTTTAAGAAACAATTAGAAAAATTTATTGAAGGGGTTCTGTTCGCAAGCAGTACAGTTACGGTAATTACAGTTTTGTTTATTATATTGTTTTTATTCAAAGAAGGATTGGGCATTTTTAATTCTTCACCAATTGAACAGCATTATTGCATATTTGTAAACAGCATCAATCCTGTCAGGAATATTAGATCAAGCCAGGTTAGAGATATTTTCAATGGCAAAACCACCAACTGGAAATATATTGGAGGAAAAAACGACACTATAATTTTGTTAACAGTAAACGAAATTTCAAAATATTATTCCGATGAGCAAATAGGAAGCAATTTAGAACATCTGCCTGCAAAAATTGAAGAGTTTGTTTCAAGCCATCAGGGAGTTCTGGCTTATTTTCCCGAAAATTATATTCCTCACAATGCCCAGGTGGAAGAAAAATTCCAGTATCAAAAGTGTCTATAAAAGAATTTATATTGGGCCGTGAATGGTTTCCAACTTCCACGCCTGTTGCTTTATTTGGAGTATTGCCATTAATTCTTGGGACACTCCTGGTAAGCATTGGGGCAATTATTTTAGCGTTGCCTATCGGGCTTATAACAGCAATTTATATGTCGGAAGTTGCCGATGAAAGATTCAGGCGCATCATGAAACCGGTAATTGAACTTTTGGCAGGCATACCTTCTGTAGTTTACGGTTTTTTCGGATTGGTGGTATTGGTGCCTTTAATACAAAAAACATTTAACCTGCCGGTAGGTGAAACAGCTTTGGCAGGTTCCATAATATTAGCCATAATGGCGTTGCCTACAATTATAACAATCTCGGAAGATGCTTTGCGCACGACCCCGCAATCGTTAAAAGAAGCAAGCCTTGCGCTGGGCGCCAACCGCTGGCAAACATTATTAAGGGTTGTTGTACCTTATGCTAAATCGGGCATTACGGCAGCCTCTATTTTAGGAATCGGCAGGGCGGTTGGTGAAACCATGGCTGTGCTTATGGTTACAGGTAATGCATCGGTAATGCCCACATCATTTTTACAACCGATACGTACAATCCCGGCTACCATTGCTGCCGAGCTTGGCGAATCCCCTTTTGGCGGTACACACTTTAAAGCGCTATTTGCTTTAGGTATTATTTTATTCATCATCACAATGGGTTTTAATTTTATTGTCGATTCGGTGAAATCGAAAAAAAACAGATAAATAGTTTTATGACGAGTAAACAACTTAAACAGGCTGTTGCATTCAATATATTCAGGATTGTGAGTTTTTCTGTAATTGCAATTCTTTTTATTATTTTAGGCTTTATTGTTATCCGTGGGTTTTCAGCCATAAGTTGGAATTTTATTACAAAAATGCCGGAAGATGGAATGACCAAAGGGGGCATTTTACCGGCAATTGTCGGCACATTGTGCCTTATTGCAGGAAGCATGATATTCGCCTTCCCGATTGGAGTGATGTCTGGAATCTATACTAACGAATACCTGAAAGACTCAGCCTTTAAACGCTTTTTAAGAAAAATGACCGATAACTTGGCCGGCGTCCCATCCATAGTATTTGGGCTTTTCGGCATGGCATTGTTTGTGGATACTTTGAAATTCGGCGATTCTATATTAGCCGGTTCCCTTACATTAGGATTGATGGTTTTACCGGTGATTATACGCACAACCGAAGAATCGTTAAAATCGGTTGACGATATTCTCAGGGAAGGCAGCTATGCACTTGGGGCAACCAAAATGCAAACAATCCGGCGGGTTGTGCTTCCGATAGCATTTCCAAATATTATCACGGGCCTTATACTTTCAATCAGCAGGGTATCGGGAGAAACAGCCTCTATTTTGTTTACTGTTGCGGCTTATTTTTTGCCACGTTTGCCCCACAGCATTTTCGACCAGGTAATGGCATTGCCATATCATTTGTACGTGCTTACAACAAGCGGGACAAATATTAAAGAATCGAGGCCAATGGCATATGGCACTGCGCTTGTATTGATCGCTATTGTTTTAATTGTAAATTTATTGGCAAACTGGATAAGAAACCATTATAATAAAAAAGTGAATTTGAAATAATTTTTTTAACTTAAACAATGAACAAAAATGCTTAAGGTTAAAATTGAAGTAAATAATTTGAATTTGTTTTATGGTAAATTTCATGCATTGAAAAATGTAAATTTCAAGGCATATACAAACACAGTTTCAGCTTTTATTGGCCCTTCGGGTTGCGGGAAATCAACTTTATTGAGGGTTTTCAACAGGATGAACGATTTAATTGACGGTGTGTCAACATCAGGGAAAACATACATTGAAGGAGAAAATATTTATGATAAGAATATTAATGTTGATGAATTAAGGACAAAAATCGGCATGGTTTTCCAGAAGCCAAATCCTTTTCCAAAAACAATTTTCGAAAATGTAGCTTATGGTTTGCGCGTAAATGGGATTACAGATAAACATTATATTAAAGAACAGGTTGAAAAATCTATTAAAGATGCCGCTTTATGGGATGAAGTTAAGGACAATTTAAAAAAATCGGCGCTTGAATTGTCCGGCGGGCAACAGCAACGTTTATGCATAGCAAGGGCGCTGGCAATTAAGCCTTCAATTATTCTAATGGATGAGCCGGCTTCAGCGCTCGATCCGATTTCAACCGGCAAAATAGAAGATTTGATTTATGAGCTTAAAAAAGATTATACTATTGTTATTGTAACCCATAACATGCAGCAAGCCGGTCGTGTTAGTGATTACACGGCATTTTTTTATTTGGGCGAACTTGTTGAATGGGACGAAACAAAAACTATATTTACAAATCCGCATGACCTAAAAACCCAAAATTATGTTACGGGACGGTTCGGATAATTAATTTAAATAATCAGGCAGAAAGGCTATAGACTCAAAGGCTATAGGAAAAAATATGCGAGATCATACTAAACCCAGGGCATTTAAACTTGCTGATGAAATAGCAGTTTTAAGTTATATGATAACCAATGAGGGCCAGGTTGAATATCTTAAATTCCCTGAGAGCGCTTTTGGGCCATTAAAGGAATTGCATCATCAATTCTCATTGGTCAGCCAACAGCCAAAGACCAAATGCCAGAAAACTTCAGCCTTCAGTCTAAATTACCTAAATATTCAATATTCAATATTCAATTAAAATGACACATTTAGAAACTGAATTGAAACAGCTTAAGTCCGGCATCATGGAAATGTGGACACTGGTTATAAACCAGCTTTCAAAGTCACGCGAGGTTTTGGTAAATTTCGATAAAGAGCTCGCGTGCGAAGTATTGGCCTCTGAAAAACAGGTCGACGCCTTTGAATTGAAAATTAACATGGATTGCGAGAATATACTTGCGCTGTTCAGCCCGCTGGCCAATGATTTGCGTTTTGTGCTTGCTGTTATGAGGATAAATTATGACCTTGAAAGAATTGGCGATTATGCCAAGTCAATTGTGAAAACAGTTACCGACTCGAATAAACATTTTGATGAAATTATTCTTAAGAAAACACAGGTTCTTGATATGTTCAATGTATCAATTAATATGTTAACAATAGCGCTTAAATCATTTGAAAGCGAGGATCAAAAGAATGTCAAAAAAATATTTAAAAGCGACATTTCCCTGGATGTGGTAAATAAAGAAGCTGACCAGATTATAGCCAAACTAATTAGGAAACATCCTAAAGAAATAATTAACTGTTTGCATCTACATTCAACTATTAGGAGACTTGAACGGGTTGGCGACCAAGCAAAAGACATTGCCGAAGAGATTATTTTTTATCTCGAAGCTAAAGTTTTACGGCATATGAAAAAGAAAGAAAAATTGGCTGAATGAACGATTAATTTTTTTATGTATTAGACTTTAATTAATGAAAATTATAAATTGCACGAACTAAAGGTTAAATTTAATGATGCAAGATTTGCATTATTCTGTTTTGTAATTTTTAACCTTAAATGGATCAAATTGAAAAATTGGGGACTAAGAACTCGAATTTATGTTTATTAACCACCCCTGCCTCCCGTAATCAAACGGGACAAGCTCTCCTTAAAAAGGAGGGGAAACTGCTGCGCTGTTATTGCCCCTTTATAAGGGGTTGGGGTTAGAATTTGAATTCAAACGCATATAAATGGAAATTAACAAATATAAAATTTTAATAGTCGACGATGAAGACGATATCCTCGAATTCGTAGGTTATAACTTGCGTAAAGAAGGATACCAGGTATTTATTGCAACCAATGGCCGCAGCGCTATTAAAATTGCTAAAGATAAACTTCCGCATCTTATCATTCTCGACGTGATGATGCCCGAAATGGATGGCATTGAAACCTGTCGGGAATTAAGGCATTTATCAGCGCTCGATAATTCTATTATTACCTTTTTTACTGCCCGCAGCGAGGATTATTCATTAATAGCCGGCTATGATGCCGGGGCGGATGATTACATAACCAAACCTATTAAACCGCGGGTACTTGTTAGCAAAGTGAATGCATTGCTACGCAGGCATACCGAAAGCAGTAAGGGCGTGCAATCCTATAAGTTGGGAGATATTACCATCGATCCCGAAAAATATAATGTCAGGATAAAAGAAAAAAACTTATCCCTTCCGCGCAAAGAATTCGAATTACTTTTGCTCCTCACTTCAAAACCCAACAGGGTGTTTACCAGGGACGAAATATATTCACGTATCTGGTCACACGATGTAATTGTGGGCGACCGCACAATTGACGTTCACATCAGAAAGCTTCGGGAAAAGCTTGAAGTTGATAATATCAAAACCATTAAAGGGGTTGGTTATAAATTTGAAACAAAAGAATAAAAATTTCCGGGATTATAATTTAATTCGCATTTATTATTAAAGTTTAGCTTTAGAGAATTTATTGTTGATGAAACTTTCCAATCCTTACCGGCTTCTGTTATTTGGCTCATTTGCCATTTCATTTTTTTACTTAATTATTTTTTCCCTGGCCGAATTATTCATGTTCCGGCATTTTCACTGGACATTGTTAATTATTTCTTCAATAACAGTTTTCCTCTTGTCGTACTTTTTGTTTTCTTTTATTCTCAGGCGTTTCATTTATGATAAAATAAAACTTATTTACAAAAACATCCACACCTTAAAAATATCGAAAGAAGAAAAAAACAAAAATGTCGATCTTCATGAGGACGTTATCCGCAAGGTAAGCGAAGATGTTGCAGACTGGGCTGAAGAGCATAAAAAAGAAATTGAAGGCCTTAAAAAACTGGAATTGTACCGAAAGGAATTTCTCGGCAACGTATCGCATGAGTTAAAAACACCTATTTTCAATATACAAGGATACATCCTCACATTGCTCGACGGAGCTTTGGAAGACCCCGAAGTAAAACGGGATTACCTTGAAAAAACCGAGAAGAATATTGAAAGGATGATTAATATTGTTCAGGACCTTGAGATTATTTCGCGGCTCGAATCCGGCGAAATAAACCTTGAATTTTCTAAATTTAATATTGTGGCGCTCACGCGTGAGATATATGAAATGCTCGAAATAAAAGCACAACAGAAGAATATTTCGTTATTATTTCACGACAGCATTAGTTATGACAGCGAGGTATATGTTTATGCCGATAAAGAAAAAATCCGTCAGGTAATGATAAACCTTATCGACAATTCCATAAAATATGGCAGTGAAGGCGGACGTACCAAAGTGAGTTTTTATGACATGGACGAAAATATTCTTGTTGAAATTTCCGATAACGGCATTGGCATTGAATCGAAACATATTTCCCGCTTGTTCGAACGTTTTTACAGGGTTGACAAGAGCCGCTCGCGCAACCAGGGAGGCTCGGGGCTTGGCCTGGCAATTGTAAAGCACATCATCGAATCGCACAAACAAACTGTCAACGTGAGAAGCGCTCCGGAAGTAGGATCAACTTTTGCGTTTACGCTAAAAAAAATATAGTCAAGTATGGTTTGTTATTTTAATAATTGCTATGAAGTATTTAAAAAGCAATAACTTCAGGTTCAAAGCCGTAACCGCTGATGGCGAAGGCACTTGGAGCCAGGTAGTGAATATCGTGGCTATATAACAATAAACAATAAATATGGATTATTGAACACGGAATAAGTATTTTTTTATAAAATGGAGGGGCCGCACGGATTAATCCCGGAGCGGCCCTTTCTCTTTATTAGTCGTTTACACAGTTATTTGGTTTAGCCTATACATGCCTTATAGCGGCAATTTGGAACCAAAGGGCAGCTCGTTCGAACCAACAAGCCGCTCATTCGTTTATAAGAGACGCTTAACTTAACCAAATAGCCTCCCTTTCATTTGAATGAGCCGCTCTTTCAAACCGACAAGACACTCTACCGAACCAAAGAGCGGCAATTTCGAACCAACGGGACGCTCTTTCATCTCAACGAGCCGCTCCTTCGAACCGACGAGCCGCTCTACCGAACCAAATTGCGGCAGTACCGAACGAAATTGTGGCAATGTCGAACCAAATTGTACCTTCCTAAAATAACTTCTATTCAATGAACTGTGTCATTAATAATTTGTTCTTTGATAATATGCTACTTATGTCATTTTTCTTATTACTTTTTTTATGCGCTATCGCTTATGAGATCGCTTCGCTAAGTTCGTCAAAAAAAGTAACCAAAAAAGACCTGACTGTGTGAACCCGCTCCGCCTATCGGCTTCGCTCAAACAGCACACAGCCAAAAAGGAATTTATTTTAACGCTTCGCGACACTCCGATAATAGATGAAAGCAAACCGAAGCCATAAAAAGTGATGGATTTGATTAGAACGTTGAAAAAACAAGGGTTGTTAGGTAGCATTAATTTAAACAATTGAAACCTGAACATGACGGCTATGGGCTATGCCTTAGTTGAACAGGAATACAATCTTATCTTAATATGGGATTAATAAGGAACAATCGGAAAAGTTGGGGAGGTTTGTATAGTGAAACCCTAACCCCAACCCCTTAAAAAGGGGCTATAACAGTGCAGTGCAGCAGTTTCCCCTCCTTTTTAAGGAGAGCCTGTCCCGAATGCATTCGGGAGGTAGGGGTGGTTGATAAACATAAATAGCCCCCAACTTTTCCTCTCTCTCCATTAATAGCAAAGCACAATAAATGAAAGAAAATTTAAAAGCTATATATTTTTTTATATTTACTTTTAAATTTTATACATTTGAAAACCGGTTAATTAACGAAATAAAAGTAACGTTTCCCCTGCCATATTAAAACAGGTAATTTATAAACAAGGCTGGCATTAACTAACCCGGGAAAATATATTTTAATATTGCTACAATAAAATTTAAAAGAAAAACTATGTAGAAAATTTATATAACATAAAATATACGAAGCGTTAAGCTTTTATTTTGTACCTGAAATCTCGCAAATTTCTTTGTCTGACAAAAATAATAAGCGAAACGCCTGCGCTGTGGCGCGGGCTTTTCTTATTTGTCAGACAGGGTTTGCGAGAACCTCGGGTACGGATAAGGTTTAAGTTCGCGCTTTTCTTTTATAGCCGGGCTTAACCTAAAATAATGGCCAATGCTGCAAAAGCGGTTGCCGAAAAGCTTGCCGGCCGGTAATATAATAATTGCATATTAAAGGTTTGGCTTAAAAGAGTAAGTAAAACCACAAATTTAAAAATTATGAAAACAACTTTTTTCGTATTATTAATGTTAGCAATTACACATGTTGTTATTAATGCACAACCCCCTGCACCTTCGAGCGCAGCAAGTAGTTATGATTGGATAACAAAAGGAGCTGGTTCCGGGGGACAAATCAATTTCAGAGCAGGTTATGGTTCGGAGAACGGAAATGTTGATATATTAAGTGGTTCTCTTGGCACAAATTATGGCAACGTAACAGTTGGCACAACAGGTACCGGGAGTATATTGTTAAACACGAATGGGGTAAATAGGTTCACTTTAAATGGAAGCGGGGCTTTAACTATTACAGGGGCAACCTCTATTAGCAATACCTTATCTGTTACCGGGGCAACTACTATTAGCAATGCTTTAAATGTTTCCGGGACTCTTACGGCAGGAAGTTTTTCGGCTGGAAGCGGAAATATTTCAACAACCGGGGCTGTTTCGGCAGGAACTTTAACAACAAGCGGACTGTTAACAGCTAATGGAGGGCTTACAACAAGCGGTTCAATTACAGCAGGAAGCATTTCGGCAGGGAGCGGAAGCATTTCAACAACCGGGGCAATTTCGGCAGGAAGCTTTTCTGGAGGAGATTTCAAAATAAATTCCCCATCAAATATACTCTTTATTAATCCCACTATCCAGACGACCTGTAGTACTCTTCCATGTCCCGTGTTTACCAATTTGATAGGTTCAATTTATACGGATGCGAATAATAATTTGAATATACAGATGATTGGTTTAGGAGGTAATATTAATATTTCAAGTGGTTTCGATGTTAATATAAAAGGAAAAAACTTTGAAGTGTCAAATGGAAACTTATGTGCGCGACAAGTAGTAGTTACGTCAGGTGCATTTCCCGATTATGTGTTTAAACCCGGTTACAAATTAAAAAGCCTCGCCGAAACCGAAGCCTACATAAAAGCCAACGGGCATTTGGAAGATGTGCCTGATGAGGCAATGGTAAAAGAAAAAGGAATTAACGTGGCTGAAATGAACGCTGCCCTGCTTAAGAAAATTGAGGAAATTACTTTACTAATGATTGAACAAAACAAACGCGTTGAAGCCCTTGAAAAAGAAAACGGCGCTTTGAAAGCCAAAGTAGAGGAAATTTCGAATAAATAAGTTATTTTAGAAACTTGAAAATTTAACAAAATGAAAAAAAATATAATATGTTGTTTTATACTGCTGCTACATTTATATATAAGTGGGCAAAGTTACAAAGACCCCAGGTTTCATTCTAATGACCCGAAAATAAAGGCAGCATTTATACAGGAGCAAATTGAAAATGTGAAAAACAATGCCGAATTTGTTTTCGAAGGCATTATACAAAAAATGGACGCTTATCCGCGTGGAGAAAATGTTCGTCATGCAATTTATGTAAGTTCAGATATTGTTAAAATTACCAGGGTTTTC